>NC_019757.1:3406500-3742500 GCF_000317535.1 Cylindrospermum stagnale PCC 7417 | reverse complement strand
CACCGCTTGTGCGGGCCCCCGTCAATTCCTTTGAGTTTCACACTTGCGTGCGTACTCCCCAGGCGGGATACTTAACGCGTTAGCTACGGCACTGCTCGGGTCGATACAAGCAACGCCTAGTATCCATCGTTTACGGCTAGGACTACTGGGGTATCTAATCCCATTCGCTCCCCTAGCTTTCGTCCCTCAGTGTCAGTTGCGGCCTAGCAGAGCGCTTTCGCCACCGGTGTTCTTCCTGATATCTACGCATTTCACCGCTACACCAGGAATTCCCTCTGCCCCGAACGCACTCTAGCTATGTAGTTTCCACTGCCTTTACAAGGTTGAGCCTTGCTCTTTAACAGCAGACTTACATAGCCACCTGCGGACGCTTTACGCCCAATCATTCCGGATAACGCTTGCATCCTCCGTATTACCGCGGCTGCTGGCACGGAGTTAGCCGATGCTTATTCCTCAGGTACCTTCATTTTTTTATTCCCTGAGAAAAGAGGTTTACAACCCAAGAGCCTTCCTCCCTCACGCGGTATTGCTCCGTCAGGCTTTCGCCCATTGCGGAAAATTCCCCACTGCTGCCTCCCGTAGGAGTCTGGGCCGTGTCTCAGTCCCAGTGTGGCTGATCATCCTCTCAGACCAGCTACTGATCGTCGCCTTGGTAGGCTTTTACCCCACCAACTAGCTAATCAGACGCGAGCTCCTCTTCAGGCAGTTAACCTTTCACCTCTCGGCACATCCGGTATTAGCCACCGTTTCCAGTGGTTGTCCCAGACCTGAAGGCAGATTCTCACGCGTTACTCACCCGTCCGCCACTATCTCCGAAGAGACCGTTCGACTTGCATGTGTTAAGCATACCGCCAGCGTTCATCCTGAGCCAGGATCAAACTCTCCGTTTTGTTGTGACTCGAGTTTGTTGGCTCCGAAAACTTTATGTTTCGGAATCCTCTATTTTTTCGATTCCGTTTTGGGTAAACCCAAACTTAAATCTCTTGACGAGGTATGGTTGTCTTTAAACTTTCAAAGTATTTTTTTTTCTCGGTTCGGCGGTTGGGGCGCTTGCCCTTCACCTCAATTAATATAGCAATACCTTTTCTGTTCTGTCAAGGGGTAAACCATTTTTTTTTCAGCAACCTGGACTGACTAACATAGAGGCTATAAGGCAGACTGAACAAGGGCTATGAAGGCTGACGGTTAGTATGGTGATCCATAAGTATGAACGAGATTACAGCGATTTTCAGATGAATCCACAGTGAGAGAACTAGAGCCAAGCATCCTCAAAGGAGATTTCCTCGGTAAAAATCTGCGCTTAGACTTGGTTGCTCACCTCTTGGGGTTGAGCTTTTGCGTCCCGTAAACACTGCTTGGTGCTTTGACCAAAACAATTTAGTGAGTGAGTGAAGGATATATATAAGAAGGTGTGAGACACTCCACCTCACTCGAAGCCAAACATTCACCCAAGGTGGAAAGGGAAAGTGATTGAGGTATTTGTGTCATGACGAAACTCGCTTGGGGCTGAAGACAATCCCAGAGGGTTTACTTGCAGCCAAAGAATTCAAAATCAAAGGGTCTTTCATCAATTGCAAGTCAAAGTTTTTATTTGTCCGGTGTGGTGGAACCGTGGAGTGGATACAGTTTTTCTAAAAATTTTTACGTATATTGTCTAAGTGTTTTAAGTTGTAAGTGCTAGAGTAGTGTCTTCTTCTGTCAACATACCTCGCCGACCAACAACTATCTTGACTCAATACCAAATGGGTACGCCCACTTAAGGCAACGTTCTGAGCGCGGCGACGAAATCTTTTTCATCGCCAATCATCCCAGCGGCGGGATAGGCGCGGGGCACTGTTCCAGATTTAATAAAATCTTTGCTAAGTGTGACGATCGCTCAATCTCTGACCAATGGCAGCTGCTGCAAGCAACTGCCCAAACGCTCGGCATAGTTACCGGGGTGAAATGAGCAGTGATACCAAGACTTGCGCTAAGGAATTGATGAGCCACTTTCAATACTGCGATCGCCACGGATAAAACTGTACCAATTCAAATTTCAAAAATTTAGGAGCTTCAAACCCTTGCTGTGCCGTATTAAATTGTTGCACCAAATAAACTATAGGTTAATTGGTACATTGAGAATTGCCAAAAATATCGATTGACAGAATGCTTGCCCAGTGTCGGTGAAAGGATAAGATTGCCGCCACTGGAACCATAAGATTGCCGCCACAGTGGCTGAGATGCTGATGTTTTCGTTAGACGCTGTTAGTTATTTTTAAGCAATGGGAACCATAACATTGCCGGATAGCAAAATTGTCACCATAAGCTTGCCAAAAATGTACTTTCTTAAGATTTCAAATCGGTAGTAACAAATACAATGAACTGAAGCACTCAGACCAGTGTCGAGAGCAATGAATCGGGTGACAGCACTCCTATCACTGCTATAAAAACAAGACATATATTGTGAGTTGCGTCTTCAACTCAAATTTCAGGGGGAGAAAAAATGCTCACACCTGACGAGGCCGAAATCGTGTTGATAGTATAGATCCGAATCAAACACAACTTATAAAAGCAATAATTCAGGAACAACCTGGAATAACTCTGAGGGAATTGCTCTATAAAGTTAATAAAGTTAGTGCAGATGAAATTTACCAACTGGTTGCCACTGAAAAAATTTATGTGGATTTAAAGGCAACCGCAACCGAAAGCTACCCCAACAGACCTTGGAACTGATAGACAAGTTCATAAAACAAGCCTACGAAACGCACAAACAGAAGCGCAAGTATAAAGTCTATGGAGCTTTTAACAATGCCTGTGTAAGTGCTGGAATTTCTCCCGACCAAATTCCCAGCTACAAAACATTTATTAACGAAATAAAACGGCATAGTGGTTGGGAACAGACAATATCTCGTGAAGGACATCGGGCTGCCTACCCACAAAAACCTTTTTACTGGGAATTAGAGCTAACGACACCGCGTCACGGAGACCGCCCGTTTGAGATTGCCGAAATGAATTAGAAGCATAAGCACGTAAAAACGGCAATCTTATCCTTCCACCGACACCCAGTGTCGGTGGAAGGATAAGATTGCCACGCCTGGAACCATAATATTGCCGCTACAGTGGCTGAAATGCTGATGTGTCCGTTAGACACTTTTAGTCATTTTTCAGCAATTAGAACCATAATATTGCCGTCAAGCAAAATTGTTACCATAAGCTTGCCAAAAATGTACTTTCTTAAGATTTCAAATCGGTAGTAAGAATTACAATGAACTGAAGCGCTCAGACCAGTGTCGAGAGCAATGAATTGGGTGACAGCACTCCTACCACTGCTATAACAACAAGACATATGTTGTGAGTTGCGTCTTCAATTCAAATTTCAGGGGGAGAAAAAATGCTCACACCTGACGAGTTTGATAGCTGGTGTAGTCGTCAAAACCTATCGCTACTAGGGCGCAAAACTCTCGCCGACATCCGTTCAAAAGAACCTGCACGGCGTGTAGGAGGAGGGAGAAAAAATGTGTCAGGTTTTTACCCCAGTAAAAAGATGGGGCAAACCATCCAATTTGAGTCCCACAAAGTCGAGCTTCCCTTCATTTACTCACTGGAGCATGATGAAGATATCTTAGAATTTTACGACCAACCCCCTGCATTCAAGATTAATTATCAAGGAGTCTCTGGGCGAAATATTGGATTCTTTTACACCCCAGACTTTTTTGTCATCAGAACAAACAGTGCTGGTTGGGTAGAGTGTAAAACTCTAAGTGAACTCAAATCGCTGATTTTTAAACACCCCCATCGTTACAGTAAGGGAGAAGATTTGAAGTGGTATTCGCCACCAGCATCTGAACACGCAGCGCAGTTTGGATTTGACTTTCACATCCAGTCAGATGACCAAATTAATTGGGTTCTATATCGCAACATTACCTTCCTAGAAGACTATTACCGAAATTGTGTTGATAGTATAAATCCGAATCAAACACAACTTATAAGAGCAATAATTCAGGAACAACCTGGAATAACTCTTCGGGAATTGCTATATAAAGCTAATAAAGTTAGTGCAGATGAAATTTACCAACTGGTTGCCACTGAAAAAATTTATGTGGATTTAAAGGCAACCCTCTTGGTTGAGCCAGAACGGTGCAGAGTTTTTTGTGACCAACTTTCGGGAACAACTTACAACTTGATGGTTTCGTCGCAGACCATCGCTGATTCTATCAGTTCCCCAGTTATAAATTTGATTCCCAACACGCCAATTAATTGGGATGGTCAAAGCTACAACGTGGTTCAAATTGGTCATACCGAGATTACTTTGCGTGCCAGAGAAGGAGACTTTATTGATTTGCCCATTTCTGAGTTTGAAAGTAAAATTCGGCAAGGAAAAATCACAGCTTCTCAACTCCAACAGTCCAACTGTAACGATGACCAAATAAAGTCTATTCTGCTCCAAGCCAGTTCAAAAGATTTAGAAGAGGCTAATCACCGCTACAGAAGTATTGAACCAATATTGCTGGGACAACCACTAGAGAATTCCACAATATCAGAACGTACCTTAAGGGATTGGTTAACCAAATATCGGCAAGCACAACAAAAATTCGGCTATGGGTATATCGGGCTTTTGAGTTGCTCTAATAAAAAAGGCAACCGCAACCGAAAGCTACCCCAACAGACCTTAGAATTAATAGACAAGTTCATAACACAAGCCTACGAAACGCACAAACAGAAGCGCAAGTATGAAGTCTATGGAGCTTTTAGCAATGCCTGTGTAAGCGCCGGAATTTCCCCAGACCAAATTCCCAGCTACAAAACATTTATTAACGAAATAAAACGGCGTAGTGGTTGGGAACAGACAAAGGCACGCGTTGGACATCGGGCTGCCTACCCACAAAAACCTTTTTACTGGGAATTAGAGCTAACGACACCGCGTCACGGAGACCGCCCTTTTGAGGTTGGTCATATTGACCACACAAAAATGGATATAGAGTTACGGTGTTCACTTACAGGTCAAGTTCTTGGCAGACCTTGGGCAACATTTTTGGTGGATGCTTACAGTCGTTCAATACTGGCGGTTTATTTGACTTTTGACCCTCCCAGCTACCGCAGCTGCATGATGGTGCTGCGGATTTGCGTGATGCGTCACTCTCGCCTACCCCAAATAATTGTGACGGACAACGGCAAAGAGTTTCACAGTAACTATTTTGAGAGCTTGTTGGCTTTGTTTGAGTGTACACTCAAACATCGTCCTCCTGCTGCTTCTCGATTTAGTGGAGTTTGTGAACGCCTATTTGGAACGGCAAACACCCAGTTGCTCTACAACTTGGCTGGTAATACACAGATTACTAAAAAAATTAGGTTGATGACCAAATCTGTCAATCCTAAAAATTTGGCAGTTTGGACACTTGGCTTATTGTATTTATATCTCTGCGAATGGGCTTACTCTGAGTACGACACAACAGAACATCCGGCATTAGGAATTTCTCCAAAACAGGCTTTTACTTCAGGAATATCCCAGTACGGAAGTCGCGCTCACCGACTAATACCTAATGACGAAACCTGGAGAATTTTAACCTTACCAACGACACAATCCGGGAAGGTAAAAGTGCATCCAGCTAAAGGGATACAAATAAGGAGCATTCACTACTGGAATTCAGCCTTTCGTGACCCTTTAATCCAGAAAACTGATGTAGAAGCCAGATATGACCCGTTTGATGTTGGAATTGCCTATGCCTATATCCGTGGTCAATGGGTTAAATGTATTAGTGAATATTATGCAATTTTCAAAGGACGCTCAGAAAAAGAAATTTGGCTGGCGACTGCTGAGTTACAAAAGCGTAACTCTAACCATGACAAACAATTAACAGTGAGAGCTAAAAAGTTAGCGGAATTTTTATCAACTGCTGAAGCAGAGGAAGTTTTACTCACGCAACGTTTGCGAGATGCTCAAGGTAAGGAAGTATTTCAAGTTATTAATGGAGTCAGGCAAAAAGAAAGTTTTTTGGAGCAATTGAATATCGCAGAAGAGATTAACAATAATAACTCAGAATCGTCTCCTACATCCGAAAATATAGCGATTAAACCTCATCGGCTTCAATCTTTCGATTCTTATTAATCATGTCTAAATCCTCTAAATTCCCTCAATCTCTACTGTTGCAATCACCGCTAGTGCGGTTGGCTTTCTTCGATAACTATACAATGGCACACCCTCGGTTAGAAGAAACCTTCAATTTACTCAAGCTTTTGGTTAGTAATTCTGGTGAATCACGAGTTATTTTTATTTACGGGCCAACTGGAGTTGGTAAAACAACCCTGCGGCTGCTGATTGAAAAGTGGCTGATTGAGACGAACCAACACGAATTAGAAGCTGACAGAGGTTGGTTGCCAGTTGCATCAGTTGAGGCAGTAGTTCAAAAATCTGGACTTTTCAATTCAAAAGATCATATCAAACGCTGCTTATTTGCCCTTCATGAACCATTAATTGACCAGAAAATAGACTATGGGACGCGAGGTATATATCGTAATAGCAATGGGCAAATTGTTATTGAATCAAAAGTTATTGAAACTGACTTGGGATGGGCATTAGAACAAGCTCTCAAGCATCGTAAACCCAAAATTTTTTTTATTGATGAAGCTCATCACATGCTGATGATAGCTTCCGGGCGCAAGCTCACAGATTTACCAGAAGCTATTAAGTCCCTTGCCAATAGAACAAGTGTTGTGCATGGGTTAGTTGGCACCTATGAACTGCTCACCTTACACGATGTAGGGGATCAATTGAGTCGGCGTAGTGCCTATGTACACTTTCCCCGCTACCGTGCTGACTGCACCCAGGACAGGGAGATATTTCAAAGCGTGGTGTGGGGTTTTCAACTGAATATGCCCCTTGTTGAGGAGCCGGATTTAGTTTCTCATTGGGATTACTGTTATGAGCGAAGTCTCGGCTGCGTAGGGATTCTCAAAAATTGGTTTCAGAATGCGCTCTTCGATGCCATGACTGAAGGTGCGAACACCGTTAAAATTCAACATTTAGAACGGCGTGCCCTATCTGTTGCCCAATGCCGGAACATTCTCAAGAAAATTAAGGAAGGTGAAAACAATCATGCACAAATTGAAGCAGAAGTTTCTCAACTGCGTGCAGAACTTGGTTTGCCATCTTTAGGAGCCGTTGCAGATGATTCGGAGTCACAGACATTGAAAACTCTACAATTAGGTACTCAAAAAGGACGTTTAAGAAGAAAACCTGGACAACCCAAACCCAAGCGGCATCAAGTAGGCAATCAGTAATATGCTCTCCGAGACGCTCAAACTTTACCCGTCGTGGGATATTGAGAAAACTGCCATCCCACAAAGAAGTCGCTTATATCATCTAGAGCCAATTGGTATAGGAACTCCTGATGTAGAAAGCTTAACAGGCTATGTGCAAAGACTTGCTCATGAACATTGCGTCACTGTTAGACGGTTGACTATAACCGAAATTGCCCCACTTATGGGCAAAGAAGCAAAATTGCAAGATGAAAGTATTAGCAAAGTATTTGGGACTGGCAGAGATAGAACAGCGTTTAATGGAACAGGGTTGATGGCAACTAATCTTGTGGGTGCAATGTCTGCTCTAACTAGGCGTTTGGACTTGCACTACCTTACCCTGTTACCTTGGGCGCAGGTCATTTCTAAAAGAGGCTTGCTCCGTCGTCACCGGGCTTGGTGTCCCAAATGCTACCAAGAATGGCATGACAATCACACAAGCGTTTATGAACCACTTCTCTGGTCTATCAATACTGCCCAAGTCTGTCCTTACCATCATCAACCGTTGCAAGAGCAGTGTCCTTACTGTCATCAACAACAACTGACAATTTCTGGGGACTCCCGAACCGGACACTGTAATAAATGTGGTAAATGGCTGGGAAATAACCGACACAAAACTGTTGTCACAAGCCAGATAAAGTCAGAAGCAGAACAGAATCGGCAATTGAATATAGTTAACAATTTGGGAGAGCTAGTTGCAGTAACACCTACTCTCAATTCTCCTCCTAATCTTCAGAAAGTTAGTAATACAATTTCTACCTACATTTTGCAAGTTTTGAAATCTAGTATCCCTGCATTTTCTCGGCAATCTGGGATGAATAAGGCAACAATTGGTTTGTGGTGTAAAGGAGAAGTAATACCTCAAATTGATAATCTTTTGGTTTTAACTCACTATTTGGAAATATCGCTGTTAGATTTCTTAACAACAGACGTATTATTAGCTGACTCAAAAAACATTTTTCTGGAAACGGAACTGAATGTAGTTAAGCAGCCAAGAAAATCTTATAAGCACTTAGATTTGGAGAGAAAACAAGTTTTAAATGTAGTTCTAACAGAGGTACTCAAGGAATATCTTGCACCTTCTTTGGAAAATGTGGCACTTCGTTTGAGATATCGTCCTTTAGTTCTACAATATCATTTTCCTTCTTTATGTGAGGAAATAAAAATTAGACATACTGAGTACAGAAAGGTAAGTCAACAGCAAAAAATACAACCTATTCTGGAAGCAGCACTCAAAGAATTTCCACCTCCTTCACTTCTTTCCATTAATCGACGACTTGGCTATAAAAATAACAGCTATTTATACCGATATTTCTCTGAACTTTCTCGCGAAATCTCTAAGCGGTATAAAGAGTACCAGAAAGCTAGTGGGCAAGAGAAAAGAGAACGCATATGCCAAGAAATTATTGATATTGCTCAATTTCTTCATGAAACAGGACACAAGCCGACTCAAGCTAGGGTGACTAAGCTTCTCACTAGGCCAGGAGTCATGCTGAGTTGGTATGCTAAGAAGACTTTACGTGATGTTCAAAGCTCTCTCGGCTATGAATGAACATGATCTATACCGGAATGAATGGCACGCTTGTTTATTTGGAAGCATAATTTTGCCGAAATCAATTGGAAGCATAAGCACGTAAAAACGGCAATCTTATCCTTCCACCGACACCCAGTATGGGTTACAGCCTTAGCGTAACTATCTGTACGATTGCTCATTTGACCCCTATACCAACAGCTTGGTCAAAGCGCAGCATTTCTAAACTGCGATCGCCATATACTCCTTCTATTTGCTCACGACAGCAGTCTATAGCAAATTCATTGAGTTCTTCTGGCTCAATCCCATACATATCCTGAAACGCCTCTACCTCCACACGGCAGAAACGCGGACGGTGGTCATAGATGCGGCATTCTCGCGTAGCATGGTCGAAATTAACGCACCATCCCTCCTCACCTACCATACTGAGATACACTTCCAGTTCTGTTGGTGAGAGATACTCATCCAAGTCTGGACGCTCTGCTGGGTCAAGATGACAGCAGGCTCCACATTGCTTGATACATTGCCAAGTTGCCATTTTTTTCTACCTCTCTTGAAAACCTGATCCTGAAGCTATTTTACGTTTTTGTGATTTTTTTATAATTTTGTTAAGTAAATTAAATGCTGTAGTCCGTCGCCAGATATGATCTATTGCGGGTTTGGCAACAGAGTTATTGAATTTTTTAAGACACTTGGGAGGATAAGAGGAAAAATGTTTGACGCTTTATTTAACACTTTCGCTGGCATCAATTGGGAAGTTGTTTTCCAACTGCTCTCTGTAGGGCTAATTGTGATTGCTGGTCCAGTGGTAATTTTTGTGCTGGCATTTCGCAACGGCAACCTGTAAGATTACTGATTGCGTCCTTGCTGAATGCTGAGTGACTGAAGTTAAAAAAATTTTTGAATTCAAAACTCATTAACTCAGCAAGGAAGCACTGATAAAGCCTGAAGAGCAGCTTGGATAATGCCGTCATACACTGGTTGAGATAAATCAACCTTTTTGGCGTCTTCACGATTGATGCCTAGTAAGCCGATTGTATCTCCTGGCTGCATAACTAAAACTTTGCCTTCAGGATTTTTAATTCTTAACTCCGACCCAATAGCGTTTTGATAAACGCCACAAGTGTATTGACGCTGCTTGTGTTCAAAGCTAGCGCGTAGAGGTACTGGTGGTGAAGCAAATATGTGAGACAAATTTGGGAGTCTGACGCCGATTAACTCCATTTCAATGGTGGTGTTGCCATTAAAGTCATTTTCTCGGAGTTTGTAAGCGATATCTACTCGTGGCGGTAGGGGGAAGTAGTCGCGCCAACGCCAGGCGATCGCTTTAATTTTATATTGCTGATCATCGACGGTTTGGGCCAGAGTAAGTTTAATGTGACCTTTACCAACGATTGATTGCTCTACAACTTGGACATTGGGTGTCCAAAATACGGGATCTGGGTTGTCGATACCGCAGGGATGGAGAGCGTTTAGCTGTTGATAAAGCTGATGATTGATTTCGTTGAGATTCGCTTGGGCATCTATTTTCAGGAGTGGTTTGAGGTGTTGGGGTTCTAGACAGCCGTTAGCAAACTCACTCAAACGCGATCGCAACACGAGCAAATTTTCTGCTGGGAAAGAAAATCCCCCCGCAGCTTTGTGTCCACCAAACTTACCGAGCAAGTCGTGACAATATTCCAAAGCTGAAAACACATTAAACTCAGGAATTCCCCGTGCTGAACCGCGAATGTGTTTCTCATCTTCATAAGTGCCAATAAACACAGGGACACCGTAGCGTTCCACCAACCGAGAAGCGACAATACCAATAACACCGTGGTGCCAGTTGGGTTGGACTACGACTAATACGCGGTCGAATTGCAGAGACGTGGCATATAAATCTTCTACAACTGCGATCGCTTGTTGCTCAATTTCCTCGCACATTTTTTGGCGACTGAGGTTTATTTGTTCGCACTGCATTGCTCTCTCCAGTGCTATCCCCATATCATCAGTAGTCAGCAACTCAATCACCGTCTGGGGATTGCCAATCCGACCAATAGCATTAATGCGTGGCCCCAGACGAAAACCAATATCTTCAGGCTTCAACGTTTTGGCATTTTGGGATTGAGAAGAATTTCCTCCTTGTCCCTCTCCCCTGGCCTGCACTCCAGCAACCTGAATTAAAGCCTGCACCCCAGGTAACTGGGATTTAGGTAAATGCTTCAAGCCACGCTTTACCCAGCGACGGTTTACACCAATTAAAGGCGCTAAATCGGCGATCGTTCCCAATGTAAACAATGCCAACATCGGCTGAATCAATCCCTTAGTTTCCCCTAACTGTTGCGCTAGAGACACAGCCAGAATATAGGCAACACCAACACCAGCCACACCCCGATAAGGTGAAGATTCGGCGATTAATTTGGGATTGAGGATAGCGTTAGCTGGTGGCAATTTTTGGGGAATATCGTGGTGGTCGGTGATAATTACCTTTAGACCAAGCTCTCTAGCTCTAGCAACTGGTTCATAGGCCGATATCCCATTATCTACAGTCAGAATTAGTCCTACCCCTTCGCTGTGGAATTCTTCGACAATGCGTTTGTTAATGCCATAGCCTTCATGCATCCGACTGGGGATGGCGTAATCTACCTGAGCACCTAAAGCGCGGAGACTCCGCAGTAGTAATGCCGTACTAGTCATACCATCTGCATCGTAGTCACCACAGATGGCAATTTTCTCTTGATTAGCGATCGCCTCTCTCAACAACTCAACACTCATCGCCAAGTCTGGGAAGTCTTCTAACGGCGAAGGCAAAACCAAAGATTCTGGATCTAAAAATGCTTGTGCTTGTTCTGGTGTTTCAATACCACGATTAATCAGCAACTGGCTGACAATCGGGGAGATATTTGTCAAAATAGCCAGATGTTGAGCAAATTCTGTTTGCTGCGGGTATATCTGCCAACGCTGATTAGGTAAGCGCTTGCCAGGTTTTGAGAGTTCAGTTACAGGTCGGTCTACTAGCACAATCGGAGTTAGGCGCTTTGAGTTTTAAGTTATGAGTTTTAAGTAGTTTCATAACTCATAACTCATAACTCATAACACGTTTACACGACCATCGTTGAGAATGTATATAGAGCGATCGCCTGGGTTGCTACGACCGGGGCGAATTTCTACGCGCAATGTGCCAAAGTTGGGTTTAGAAACAATTGCTTTGAGTGGCCATCCTTTTTCATTCCAGAAGATCACAGAAAGATTCGGCTGCAAACTATCTCCTTGGGCAAATTGCAATTCTTGTCCTGGTTCCAGGGAAATTGGCGGCGTTCCTGGAGATTTCTCCAGTTTTACTAAACTATATGTGCGGTTCACCACTTCCAAGCGAATGTATTGACCAGGTGTAAACTGAATTGGCGGCGTACCACACCGAGAAGCACAAGTACCAGCCAATGTAACGTCAGAGTTATTGGTTGAGGTCAACACCAGGGCTGTAGCAATTAAGGTTGCAGATATTAACTTAGACATGGAATCACATTTATAGCTATGTCGATTTTAATACTTAAAGTTAACACTATAAATACAGGAATGCTTAAACATACTTTCTAATACCAGATGATTTCACAGTATTATTTCACCCGTACCCTTTTTACAGAGTAATTGTAACAGTTAGGTTCTTCACCACCAAGTCGCATATCAGCGGATCTGTCTCCACAACGGTTAATATTTATATCATAATCGTAGGAACATTCACATCCCATTCCTACCATAGATTCGCGGACTGGTTCTCTCCCAGTAATAACTGTTTTATAGTGTGGTTCGTTAGCAATACTACAATTTCGGAGTATAACAAAAACTAGCAAACCAGTACCCCAACTTATCCAATTTTTATTTTCCAACGCACCTAACTAAAAATATTTCAACATTAGCTAAAATAGATCAATGGCAACTCACAGAAGGGCTACACAACGAATGTCAAACAAACTATGAAGCCCTATACGATTGTATTTTATTCGACCGCATCAAGAACCGTCAACACATAGACAGTTAGTATAAACTTTTATAGTGCTTATCCTAGAGGATGCTTAGTATATGATGAATATAGTTTAGTAGCACTTATAGTACCAAATTCTTCAGTAAATAAAGCAACAGCCTGATTATTTTCAGGAAAAAGAATCACAAAGTTTTTGTCTGTTGAATTATAGTCTAATTGCAATAATTCTATACCTTCATACTTTGCTACTTTACTAGCCCCTTCTTGTAATCCTTGTGTAGTTACCACTATTCCTCTGCTTGCTCCCACATCTTTAATTATATAAGCAAATGCAGCTATTATATTTTGTTATAATGCTGCACTTTTTCGGATTTTTTGCGTTTGTAGTGTTTACATTCAACCAAAATACGCTGTTCATTGATGTCATCACCATAAGCGTCTACTTGCCAATTTGTACCAGATTTACCAGGCAATTTTTCTTTAGGTTGAATTTTAAAATCTTTTAAGTTCAGGTGTTTTTCTAAATATTTTTTAACTACTTTATCATTAAGAATACTACTTGTATATTATTCATATTTTCGCCAGCTTGTTTGTTTTATCAACATAAAAATTTGGATTTCAAATATTAGGATTTAAGTGTGATTACTCTGCTCTTGTGATAGATGTTTTAAATAAAGTGGTAAATTAACAGGAATAGGAACTACATCAGAAAACCCATCAGACTATCAAAGAATCCAAGAACTTAACACAATTTATCAAGATTTACCCGCAGATTTCACCGATTTATCGCTTATTGCCATTTCCGAAAGATTAAACATTTCTGCTATTGCCACTCTAGACAAAGACTTTAATATTTATCGCCGCTATCGCAAGCAACCATTTAATCGCATATTTTTACCTTAATTAGACGAGAAAAATCCTGCAAATCCAGTATTATAAACTCAGTCGCTGTGTTTAAAGTCACGGCTAAAGCTTGCCAGTTTCTCTGCAATTTTTTGCGGGGTTAAAACAAAGTCTACGTTACCTGTGGCCACGGCGGTATTGGGCATACTGTCGAATTTTGCCGTTGCTTCACACTGAGAAAAAGTCATGCCGCCCGCCTCCTTAATCGCTGTCAGCCCCAGTGAACCGTCTCCATCCATCCCAGATAAGACGACTGCGATCGCTTTGGTTCCGCGATCAATTGCCAAGGATCTCAAGAAGGCATCCCCCGGCATATATTTTCCTGAAACCTTCTCGCGGGGCGAAAGTTGCAGCACCCCTTGAGACAATATCATCTTGGTGTTGGGTGGAATAACATAGACATGGTTCTTTTCCATAACCATGCGATCCCTCACCTGAGTGACCGGCAGTTGAGTCGCCCTCGTCAGAATTTCAGCCAGCTGGCTCTTGTAATTGGGGGATAAGTGCTGAATCAGCACAAATGCCATATCGGTATCCGTATGTAAGTATTTGAGCAACTCAGTTACCGCCTCTAGCCCACCGGCCGAGGCGATAATGCCAACGATGGGGAATAAGACATCATTATTATTGTCTTGCTGCTTGGTATCAGACTCAACAGCCGAAGTTTTGGATGTCGGCTGCTGAGAAAGCTGATCAACTGAAGTCATATGATTGCTATAGAAATCCTATCTAATTTATATTAGCGAAGAAAGCGCGACAACGCATAAATTAACTTTGTTTAACGTAGATGCGGATGGAGCACTTCAACCTTACATAAAATCATAGCAAATTGACAGGAGAAAACTTTTGACTTTATGGTTGTCAGAAGTAATCTCCCTCAATCATTAAGTTTAAAAAACTGGGCTTACTTGCTTACAAGCAAAGAAACCCAGTTTTTTAGTCAACCATAATTTTTGAAAAAACAGCCTTTAATAGTAACCTACTCGTATAGGACTAATATTTGATTTTTGAACACCTGATCCAGCCAAAGCCTTGCGTGACAGGGATTACAATCTCAGTATTTTTAGTGAAATTTAAGTAGGATTCCTATATGATGCCCTGCCTCAGCAGATATTACCAAATTAGAAACATTCAAGATAATCCCATATCGACTGCAAAATTTCAGGCAAATTATCATCCGTTCTTAACCAAACCGTCCACTTATATAGTCCTCAGCTTCTTTGGTTTGAGGAGAACTAAATATTTGAGATGTAGGACTGAACTCGACTAATTTTCCCCGACGTTTGCCATGCTCATCAATTTCTGTATTGAAGAAAGCTGTCCAATCTGCCACTCTGGAAGCTTGCTGCATATTGTGAGTCACCATAATGATGGTGTATTGCTGCTTTAGTTCTAAACATAGTTCTTCCACTTGACGGCTAGAAATTGGGTCAAGAGCAGAGCATGGTTCATCCATCAATAATACATCTGGCTTCATGGCGATCGCTCTGGCAATGCACAGCCGTTGCTGTTGTCCACCAGATAATGCAGTACCTTTCTCTTTGAGTTTATCTTTAACTTCATCCCAAATAGCAGCACGTCTGAGGGACTCTTCCACCAACTGATCAACGTTACCTTTGTAACCATTAGCACGTGGGCCAAAGGAAATATTTTCGTATATTGACTTGGGGAAAGGATTCGGTCTTTGAAAAACCATCCCTACTTGTCGTCGTAACTTCACAGAATTGATTGTGGGATCGTAAATATTGCGATCGCGATAATTCAACCTACCCTCAACCTTAGCTCCAGGAATTAAATCATTCATCCGATTGAAGCAACGCAGTAGAGTGCTTTTACCACATCCTGAAGGGCCAATAAAAGCAATAATTTGTTTTTCAGGAATCTTTATGTAGACATCTATAAGTGCCAGAAAACCACCATAATATACCTTCACGCCTTCAACATTAAATACCGAATTATTCTGTTGGTTAATTGTGGAATTATCTGATTTACTTCTACTATTGCTATAGGTCACTTTTCTTGCCTCCTAATAACTGTGAATCCGGATTAATGCCGTAAAAATTGTCAAAAAAGCTATTTAATTGCCTCGTTACTTAACGTATTGAAAAGCGTTGTCGGATATAAATAGCCACACCATTTAAAAGTAAAATCAAGAGCAACAACGCAATAATTGTCGCTGCTGCTGCATCAGCAAAACCCGGTTCAGGACGAGTGATGTAACTGTAAATTTGAATGGGTAACGCCATAAATCTCTGAAACAAACCAGGGTCAAAGGTGAGAAAACCCACAGCACCCACCACAATTAGAGATGCTGCATCACCAATGGCGCGAGATACAGAGATAATCACCCCTGTGAGGATACCGGGAATAGCGTAGGGTATGACATGATTGCTGATAGTTTGCCATTTAGTAACACCTAATCCGTAAGAAGCATTTCTCAGGGAATCTGGGACAGCACGAATTGCTTCTCTAGCTGTCACAATAATTACTGGTAAAGACAGTAAAGATAAAGTCAATGCTCCAGATATCAAAGCGGGGCCAAAGCCAAGCAAATAATTGAAAACTCCTAAACCCAGCAATCCATAGACAATAGAAGGCACCCCCGCCAGATTGCTGATATTAATCTCAACAATCGCTGTCCACCAAGCTTTAGGCGCATACTCTTCTAGATATAAAGCTGCTCCAACACCAATTGGGACAGTGACAAAAATGACAACAATTACTAAAAGAATGCTGCTGATAATCGCAGGACGGATACCACCTTGGTCAGGAAAACGAGAAGGAGTTTCTGTGAAAAAGCCAGGGGACAAAAATCTAGCTAATCCGTCTCGGAAAATATCAAAAAGTAGCAATGCCAGGACAAATAAACCAATCAGCAATCCTAACAAAAAAAGTACTTCAAATACTTTCCCTAAAGTCTCCCTACTCTCAACATTATCACTAAATTCTGCCGCCGAATCGAGAGAATCATCTTGTTGATAACTTGTAGCCATGACTATTACTCGTATTTTTCTTTAAAGCGATTAGCAATCCAGTAACTAACAATATTCAAAGCTAGGGTGATGAGAAACAAAACAGCACCGACAGCATATAATGTCTGGAAATTGAGACTACCACGCGGACTATCTCCACCAGAAATTTGTGCCATGTAAGCCGTCATTGTTTCTACTGATTCCGCAAAGTTAACAGTAAGTTTTGGCTGTTGTCCGGCGGCTATAAGGACTGTCATTGTTTCACCCACAGCGCGAGAAATAGCCAAAATAATTGAGGCTATAATTCCCGAAAGCGCGGCTGGTAGAACTACTTTAAAAATAGCTTCCAGTTTAGTGATACCTAAAGCGTAAGCTCCTTCCCGCAAAGAACGTGGAACAGATCGAATAGCATCTAAGCTGATGGAACCAACAGTAGGAGTAATCATTACCCCCATCATTAACCCTGCACTCAAGGCGTTAAATATTTCTACAGGAATAAAATTCCGCAGCAATGGTGTGAGAAATAACAGCGCAAAGTAACCATAGACTACAGTTGGTATTCCTGCTAAAAGTTCCACCGCTGGGCGTAAAATTGCTGCTACTTTGGGTTGAGCATACTCACTCAAATAAATAGCAGAAGATAAGCCCAAAGGAATAGCAACTGCCATAGCAATAGCTGTAGTCAAAAAAGTGCCGCTAATCAATGGCCAAACACCAAAATGTCTATCTGCAAATAAAGGCGTCCACTTGGTATCAAGAAAGAATTGGGCAAATGAAACTTGTTGAAAAAACCCGAATGCCTCCTGAAAGATAATTACAACAATACCAAAGGTGGTCAAAACAGAAACTAGAGCACAAGCAAATAAAATTGCTGAAATGATCTTTTCTGAAATATCTTCAGAAGCATTTTTCTCTAATGACTGCCTGAATAGTTGATGAGCATCGTTTTCAGAATTGGTATTTTGCATAAACAGTTAAAACTACCTACAATGACTGGGATTTTATTTAGATAAAGTTTGTGATTGGTTCACCTGGTTTTGCTTTTTTGAATTTTGTCCCAGTTTCACCAGTAGCAAATTTTCGTTTTACCTTGACGTAAGCTTCATCTGGTAATGCCACATAACCAACACTATCTACCCACTTCCAAGAATTTTCCAGGTAAAAATCTACAAACTCTTTGACTGCTGGCTTGTTATCTAAGGATTTTTTACTGACATAAATGAAGAGGGGACGAGACAAAGGTGTGTAGATATTTTTGATCACATTATCTACCGGAACAGGTTTTTCACATTTTCCTGTGGGACTTTCTACAGCTACTAGATTGAGTTTATCTTGGTTTTGAATGTAGTAAGATATCCCAACATAACCCAAGGCAGATGCATCACCTGACACCCCTTGCACCAGGAGGTTTTGATTATGACTGGGAGTGTAGTCTGTCCGTCCATTCTTGGCTTTGCCAGTCACAGCTTGAGTCATATAATCAAAGGTTCCAGTATCAGAAGCTGGAGCATACAGCTTGAGTTTTTGGTTAGGAAACTTGGGATTAACTTGATTCCAAGTTAATATTTTACCGTCTGATTTAGCGCCCCAAATCTTGCTTAATTCCTTAATAGTTAGACATTTAGCAAAATTATTTTCGCGGTTAGTAATCACCGCGATGCCGTCTAAAGCTATGGGCAACTCGACAAATTCAATTTTTTTGCTGCTACATTTTTTAATTTCTTCATCTTTAATGGTACGAGAAGCACCAACAATATCAATATCGCCAGCACAAAACTTACTAATACCGCCACCAGTACCACTTGAGGCAACGCTAACTTTAGCGTTTGGTTTAACCCTTCCATATTCTTCAGCAACTGCCAAAGAAACAGGAAAACCTACCGCTGCACCGTCAATACTTACCTGACTTTTCAATTCCTGTCCGCTGTTACAACCAGTGATACTGCTGGCGATAAGCATTAAACATGTTAGGAACAAGTTATCCTTAAATCGGCTACGAAAGCTCATAAATTATTAATTGAGATCAAGTGAATGATAATCATTTATGCTTTGATATCTGCAATTTTATAATCTTGCCTGAAAAAATTAAATGTCATGTTTTCTTAGCAGCTTGAATTTTATCAAAAATTGCCCCATCTCCAAAAAACTTTTTCTGGATATTGTCCCAACCGCCGAAATCTTGAGATGTGAATAAAGTCTGGATTTGAGGATATTGTGATGCTACTTCTTGAGTAACAGTCGGGTTAACAGGACGATATTGTAATTTAGCAAATTCGCGTTGAGCTTCTGTCGAGTAAAGGAAATCAACAAATGCTTGTGCCACTTTCCTTGTACCGTGCTTATCAACGTATTTATCGACTACGGCTACAGGATTATCAATAGAAATATTGACTTGGGGTACAACATAAGGAAGTTTCTTCCCATTCTTTTCTGCCAAAATTACCTCATTTTCGTAGTTAATTAAGACATCTCCCTGATTTTGTTGGAAGAATAAATCGCTAGCCTCACGGGCATCTTTCGTCAGCACAGGGATATTTTTATAAACTTTTGTGACGTAATCTAGCGCTGCCGCTTCGTCACCTCCTGTTAAAGTTATAGAACCCCAGAAAGCCAAGAATTCCCA
The DNA here is from genome assembly GCF_000317535.1 of Cylindrospermum stagnale PCC 7417. Taxonomy (NCBI): domain Bacteria; kingdom Bacillati; phylum Cyanobacteriota; class Cyanophyceae; order Nostocales; family Nostocaceae; genus Cylindrospermum; species Cylindrospermum stagnale. The sequence goes on along the minus strand of NC_019757.1, from coordinate 3,723,235 downwards.
GATAGCAATACCAGAAGTTTTTGGGTTAGCCGCAATCACTTTCACGCCATCTTTTGCCAAGTCTTCCCAAGACTTGATGCCTTTGGGGTTGCCTTCGCGGGTGACAATTGCCGCAACCGATTTGCTAACAATACCACTTCTCGGAGATTTTATTTCCCAACCCGATTTAATCAAGCCTGCTTGCTGAATTTTGTTGACATCCAAGGGAAGTGCCAGATGTACTATGTCTGCTTCTTGCTCCCCAGCAATGATAGCAGCCGTTTGAGCGCCAGAACCTCCATAACTCTGGTCAAAAGTGACGTTTTGGTTGTGTTCTTGCTTCCACTTTTCTACAAATTTGGGAATTATCTGGTCATGAGCTGCTTTAGTAACTGAGAAGGAAACGAGCCTAAGTTTTATATCATCTTTGCTACCTAAGCTATTTTCAGAGCAGGCAGCAACTCCCATACACAAAAAAATACCAACTAGAAACAAGCACATAAAAGAGTTTTTACGCAACCAACTTTTGTTTATTCGTTGATACCAAAGTTGTATAGACTGCAAAATTTGCCAGACATAAACCTGTGTTTTCTTAATTAGGTAAAATCCTAATTGTGTTGGATGTTGTGACTTGCTCATCAGCATTTCCTCCCAAAAAGTACGGTAACTTGAGCGGAATTCCGTAATTGTAGCTATTATAGGGCAATATTCACAATATTTTTACCAGCAGCCTTTTTTTTACCGCCCACTTACTTACTGCATTTTGATTACTCTGAAGAAATAACACCCACATTCCGCATCCTCAACTGTCATAGACCCACAAAATTTGCTGAAAAATGGTACTTATGTACTAAAGGACTCGATTTGTGAATTCAAAGTGCGATTGTCTACTCCAGAAGCGCTGACTTTTTCGGACACACTGTTCGCGTTCGCGCCATCGCCAGTTGAAAAGATTAAGTAGTATTGTGACTAAAGTCGCGTAAACCACTCGTATTTGGTGCTTAGAGAGAAAGGTATTTGCAAAAAAAGCCGGGTTTTTCACTTTCTAATAGAAAAACCCGGCTTTTTTCATAGTCTGAAAACTTTTCTTAACATCCTGTTACAAGGAATATCTAACAGTGGTAACAACTCGACTTTTCTTATCTCGTAAAGCTGTTTTTAAGACCAATTCCCAAAATTTGCCTACCTAAAAGACAAACCGCCGTTTGTCCCTCTTGGGGAACAATATGATAAATGTTCGCCTTTTTCAAAAAAATTTAATTAGGAGTAGCCGATTCGAGCCAGATTTCTGCCTCATCTGCTAGCAAATTATGTGCTGCTTCTAGCATTGATGCGGCTATGTCTTTGAGGTCTTCGCGATTTTGCAAGTAAGTTTTCAATGCTTCCATCGGGTCAATGCTGCTACTCGCACTCAATTCGGGTATACGAGGTCTAGCCAACTGGCTGAGTAATTCTGGTTGGATAGTGTAGGTGTGAGCGGAACTTAAAGCAGTATGCAGTGAGGAGTTATCAATCAGATCCAACTGTTCTGATCGCAGTTTGTAAATTAACCGGACTACAGCATCTTGTAGATCATGTTTTGCGATCGCTTTCATTAATACCGCTTGCGGATCATCAGCCTTTGACACATCCACCTCAATCGTGCGGAAAGTCCGAGCTGGTAAGGGGCAAAATTCCCAATCAGCCCTCAGACGCTCCAGTTCAATCATCACATAACCTTTATCTTCCTTTTCTTCGCTAAAATCCACCCGTTCAATGCTTCCTGGATAAATCACAGGCGGGTTGTTGGATTTATGCAAATTCTGGTGCTGATGAACATGACCCAGCGCGACATAATCAAAACAAGGTCGTGTTAGCAAAGATAAAGGCAGAGTGAAACCTTTACCCACCGCTAAAAAGCGTTCTGCGCCCAAGGTAGCATTGTCAGCCATCAAGTGAGCCAAAAGCACAGTTGGCACATCGGCATCAAGGCGGCGAATTTCTGCTTCTAAAACAACTTGCAGACGTTCCGTTAACAATTGACCTACTTCCGCCAAAGACAAACCCTCAGTTTCTTGGCGAGTCATCAAAGTAGAACGAGTTAGCCAAGGAAGAGTGATCACTTGTACTTTGCCATTGCGGGTTTTGATGTGGTGGGTAGTTAAAGTATCCCCGACGATAAACCCCGGCACTCCCAAGGTGCGGTAAATATTTAAACTCGCTCCTCCCTGTCCTTGAGAATGTTGGTCATGATTACCCACCAGCAGCACTGTGGGAATATTGGCATCTACCAAACGCCGAAACTGGCTGGCAAAGGCTCCTTGGACGTAGGGTGGCGGTGTGGCATCAGGAAAAGCATCGCCGCCAAATATAACTAGATCCACGGGATCTGCGATCGCTCGGTCAATACACAATGACAAAGTATTGACAAAATCTTCTAACCGTGTATTTAATCCCGTCACAGGATTAATCCGTCCGTGGGAGAAACCGCTACCCATGTGGATGTCGGAGAGATGGAGGATTTTAATCATAATTAGCCAGTGGTCAGTTGTTTCTAGTCTAACTACTAATGATTCCTGACAACTGACTAAATATCGCCAGCGAGAATCTGTGCATCTTTAGACGTGTAGAGTGTCAACAAGGTTATGGCAGATGTTCCCATAGCGTGACTACCAAAAAAATCAGGTAGAAGAACACCTACCAAGAGTGGTTTATTGTTAATTTTTAATTCCAAGAAAGCGGTACTAGAAGTTAAAGGTTGTCCGAACAGTACCGACATAAATGGAATCATTACTATCATCATGTTCCGGGCTTGTAATCACAAACAACCCCGGAGTTATTGCCAGATTATCAGTGATTTGAAAGTGGTAAAAAGCTTCTAGATGTAAAGATGTATCTTTATCCTTAAAGATACCACCGAAACTATTATAAGTCACTTTGGGGGGTTGACCAACCACAAAACCGGCAAAGCTACCTTTTTTACCAATATCTCTGAGACTTAGCAGCATTGCCCATGTCGAGATCATAGCATTTGCATCTGTTGGTAAATCTTCTGCTTTGGCATGAATAAAACCAACTCTACCACCGAGGGCGATAGTTGGGTTAAGTTGCCAAGCTGCTTCTGCACCAAAAGAATTAGCAGTAATTGTATTTGCCTGATCATCAAACGGATCGCTGGTTAATTCGCTGCCGGTGCCTGTATTCAAATTGTTGCGAGAGTAGACGTAGGTAAAACTAAGCGCTGTTGTTTTAGTAGGTTCGAGTGTGAGTTGTGCGATCGCACCATTAGGACTAGCAAAAATTCCCCTTTCTGAATTAGCTGCATTACTAGCAATATATCCCAATGAAAAATTAGCAGCATCATTCAAATTATGAGAAATACCAACACCGACTCCACCACCTTGCCGTCGAATCGGATTTTCTCGTCCAAATGTAGAAATCGATCCATCTCCACTACCGCTAAATAGAGGATTGATACTAGGAACTAAATCACCTAATCCTCCTCCCAACCCATACAAAGTTATCCGGGTTTCTTTACCTAACGCCAACCTATATTTTATTTCATCTAATTCTACCTCATTGTCATCATCTCCATCAAATCCCAAATTTGCCATTTTAGTACCAGTGGCATCTTCCAACTCTGGTGTATTTCTGCCTTGTAAACGCACTTGCAATTTATCTTTACCTGTGAAACTGCTCTCTAAACTGAGACGGACACGATTACTGAATATTAAATTATCATTTATTGGCTTATTAGTAGTTTTAGCTTTTTGTCTGCCAGCCAATCCAGTCACAGCAAAAATAATCTCTCCCTCTAGTTCAATATGGGGTAAAAACTGCGGCGTCTTTAATGTATTAATATTGGTTTCTAATAAATTGACTCGGTTATCAAAAATCTTTAACTCTGCTGAGAATTCAGTTTTTAATCGCTGGATCTCAGTTAAACTTTCTCGATCAATAAGATTAGACTTTTCATTGATAATTAACTTATTTATACTGACGATACAAGTATTGAGTCCAGCCGCAAATTGGTATCGGTTTAGCCTTTGATCAGAAAAAGCCATATCTTCAGATAACCGATTCATACAATTATACTTTTCAACCAATGCTTGTAGTGTTTGAAATTTCCAACTATCCACACTAATATCTGACAATCGAGAAACAGAGTTGATTTGATTTAAGGCATAATTATCTGAGTTAGATTGATTGAAATTATCAATGTCTGACACTGATTGAATAGGTGCAGCATTAACTTGAGTTATGTTTTTCAACGAGCAGGAAATAATTAAACCAATCAAAATAATTTTTAGTAAGCAACTCAAATTATTCAAAGCAATCTCCTGTAATACTATTTTAAATTTTGGATTGTGAAAGAATTACTGCATCAGCTTTATATTTATCCATCTGTCACAATCTTTTTTTTAATTGGTATAAGCAACTAAAATAAATAACGAAAATTACAACAGTCGTAACTCATTAAAACAATCTCTATTTTCTTGATTTTATCTGTGTGAATAACAAAATAAATTTATGCGCTGTCGTGCTTTCTTCGCTAACACAAGTAACTCATTTAAATTTTCTATAATTATGAATTATATTGAGACGTTGTTCACAGAGATTTAATAATGCTTCTGTAAAATGAGAACGTTCTGAAAATTGAGTGCTAATATGAATGTGCCTTACTAAAGTTAAAGTGGTATAAGATTCAATTGCAACTCGGAATTGATCATCTGTAAGCTGAAGAAATCGTTCAGTCAAAGATTTTTCAAAATCGCGCAGCATTTCTAGATTACCAAATACACGCAGACTGTATTCTTGAACATGACCAATGAAATTACCGATGTCGAGAGCTGGATTACCTTCACAATATAGATCTAAGTCAATGAGATACAAACGTTGATGATTAATAATCAATTGATCAGGATAAAAATCTCTATGAATACCACAGCATTTTGGTGCTGGTGTGTTATTTGCCAAATAATTACATTCTGCTAAAATTCTTTCTAAACGTCCTTGCCATTGTGGATATTGTTTCATAACTAAAGGAATACGTTCGTGCAAGATTTTTAATTCATCAGTCATAGTATGAGAACAACGGGGAGGAATATTAGTTTTGTGAAGTTTATGAGCAGCTTCAGCAATTCGTTCAGCCCAGATAAAACCATTTTTTTCTATTAATAATTGAGTAGCTGTCACACCTTCAACTTTACGCTGTAACCACATTTGCCATTCAGGAATTATGCCAACAGGTTCAGGTACAGAAATTCCATCAATACTATCCCCAGCAAATCCTGCTTCCCATAAAGACTTCTGTAACTCATAACTATTAAAATCTATCCCCTTAGCCCGAACCTTCCCAATCAGCGTGATTTTTTGTCCATAATCATTAATCAATTCATATTCAATTAAACAACGCCGCCCCGGTTTGTGACGAATAACTTCAATTTTTTCAAGATGAGTATTTTGAGCAGTTGACAAATAATGACTCAAAGAGTCTTGCACTTGCAGCGGATCAATAGCTGCTGACAAAAACGGCATTTTAATATCAGTAACACTGTTAAACCTATCACTCACAAAAACATTCATTTTCTACTCCTCTGCGTCAGAAAAATCTTCTTTAGTTTGCATTGCAACTTGTAGATGATACAACGCTGCATAAAGACCATTTTGTTGGATCAATTCCAGATGCGTACCTTGTTCTAATACCCGCCCATTTTCCATGTAAACAATAATATCTGCGCGAGTAGCAACATCAAGGTCATGAGTAATTAAAAACGTCGTGCGGTTTTGAGAAAGCCTTTGTAGAGCATTAATTACAGCTTTTTCATTGCCCTTATCTAAACCAGTAGTAGGTTCATCTAAAATGAGAATAGGAGCTTGACGAATAGCAGCACGAGCGATCGCAATTCGTTGGCGTTGTCCTCCAGAAAGTGTTGCTCCTCTTTCCCCGACAAAAGTGTCATATCCTTGCGGTAAAGCTTGGATAAAATCATGAGCATTAGCCAGACGAGCCGCATCTTCAATTTCAGCGTCTGATACTCCGGCAACACCGTAAGCGATATTTTCCCGAATAGTCGCCGCAAACAAGATACTTTCTTGTAAAACTACACTAATTTGCGGGCGTAATGATGCCAATGTATACTCTCGTATATCTCTGCCATCAATCATAATCTGACCCAGTGCAGGGTCATAAAGCCGTAATAATAAACTCGCTAATGTAGATTTACCACTACCAGAAGTGCCAACAATCGCTACTTGTTGTCCTGGTTGAATATTTAAGTTGATGTCTTCTAGCAGAATTTGTCCTGGTTCATAGCCAAAATTAACATGATCAAAACAAACCGCACCTCGAAAAATTGGGGCGGGAATTGCATCTGGTAAATCTCTGATATCAGGCTGCTGTTGTAATATATCTAAAATTCGCTCACCAGAAGCCGCAGCTTTAGCAAGTCTGCCGGTGTACTTAGCGAAGTTCTGAACTGGCTTAAAGGCATTTTTGAGATAGGTGATAAATACGAGTACATCCCCTGGTGTCAGCGCAGCTCTTAATGCCAACCAAGAGCCATACCAGAGAACAATAGCTGTTCCTAGAGCAATGACAGCATCTACAGTGCGTTCTAGGTGAGCGGCCAGACGTTGGGTTTTGACGCTCTCTTTGAGGCTACGCTGATTTTGTTGAGCAAACACTTGTGCAAAGGCATCTTGCAGCCAGAGTGCTTTGACTAATTTAATGGCTGCAATTGATTCAGCTGCTGTAGCTGCTACAGATCCTTCTTGTTTCCGTTGCTTTAATGAGGAATCTTGAATTTTTTGGCTAAGTCGATTGGTAACTAACCAAAATAACGGTAACGTGAGAAGTGATAGTAGGGTAAGGCTGGGATTCATCCAAAACATTACCCCAATCATGCCAAATAGACTGAGAATACTGACTACTAAGGGCAATGCAGCCGTAATCATAACTTCTTGCAGACGGCTGGCATCACCACTCACACGAATAATTAAATCACCGCTACGGGCTTGGGTGTGATAAGCCAAAGACAAATCTTGCAGATGACGATATAAATGATTACGCACTTCGGTCATGACTCGGCTGCCGACTGTGGCTAATCCAACGGTACTTGAATAGGCAGCAAAAGCGCGTAATCCTGTAAATACAAGGACTGCAACTGCGGAAAGTGTCAGTAAAGTAATCGGTTCTAGACTTGTAATTACTGGAATATTGGTTGGTTGATTGTCCCGGATGAGAACGTAATCAAACACAAACTTGAGAGGCCAAGGTTCTAGTACCCGGAGTCCGACATCTGCAATTAGAGCGATCGCCGAAATTAAAATTAATCCATACTGTGGGCGAATGTAAGGCCAGAAATAAGCCAGCACTCCCCACAAACCAGGAACAGCTTGTTTGAGGGGTTTTGACATTTATTGTCTTACCTCCACAGAGAGTCCCGCTATAGGCAAAGTTTGTTGAGCGATTGCTACGGAGCGCTTCGCTATCGCATCCCAGGTATGATGTGCCATCACCTTTTGGCGTGCAGCTTGTCCTAGACTATGACGGAGAGTAGGCGTGAGCCACAATTGTGCTAATGCATCTGCCAATGCGATCGCATCACCAGGAGGACAAAGAATCCCATTTACCCCCGGATCAATTAAATCTACTAATTGCCCAATTCTGCTAACAACTACAGGCAAACCAGCCGCCATATATTCATAAACTTTCAACGGTGAAAAATAAAAATCCGCTTGCGCTGGATAGGGTGCAACAGCAACATCCATCGCAGCTAATAATTTAGGAACTTGATCAGGATTTACCGCCCCAGTAAATTGAGTATGAGAATTTAACCCCCGTGCAGATAATTCAGATTCGAGATTTTCTCGTTCTGGCCCATCACCGACAATTAAAAGTCTGGCATGAGGAACTTGTTGATGCAGTCGAGCAAAAGCCTCTGTGAGAATTGGTAATCCATGCCACGGTTTTAATGTCCCCACAAATCCCACCGTAAAGGTTGCCGATTGAGTGGCAGCATGAACAGTAGAAAAACGGTCAGGATTTACACCATTAGGGATGACATGAATTTTGCTACTATCTACATAATTCATTAAATAGGTTTTCACCTCCTCAGAAACAGCAATCAAGGCTGTAGCAGCTTGAAAAACCCGATGCGCCACCTGTTCAGCACTATGAATATCTATCAAACCGCGATGCTTTGCCTGTTCTGTAATCAGAGGGGAATTGACTTCTAATAAACCGGGAATTCCCTTTTCTTGGGCAAATTTCATGGCGCTATAACTCCAAAGAGAATAGCGCTCATAAATGAAGTCGAAAGATCCAAACCTCTGCAAATATAAACGTAAATCAGGATTAATTCCTAAAGCAACCTGTTCCCTCATAGCTTTTTGCACTTTGGGGATTGCTGGCAATTGATGAACAATAATATCAGTTAAATCTGCTGGTGCTATTCCTCCAATCCGAGTAGCAAACAATTCAACTTCGCTACCTTGCCTTTGTAATGCTCGTATCATCTCCTGAACATGAATAGAACATCCCTTTTGTCCAAATACAGGAATTCCGGAATCAGCACAAACATAAGCAATTCTCACCTTCACAACTCCTTTGCGACTTTGCGCTTACTCTTGGAGATCCCTAAGAGCGATTGCGTGAAAAATAACTCTCTTAACACTGCGGTATTGCGATAAATATCAAACTCAGATTCAATTAATTGTCTAGCCTGAGTTGACAACTTAACCCGCAAAGCTGAATCAGTGAGGAGTTCCTGAAGTGAAATCGCTAATTTTTCAGCATGATTTTGCGGCACAATCAACCCAGTCTCACCATGACGCACCAGTTCGGGTATACCAGTAACATCTGTACTCACACAGGGCGTTCCTAATGCGATCGCTTCCAGTAAAACTGTAGGTAGTCCGTCCCGGTTGCCATCTTTAGCAATCACATAAGGCGCTGCAAACACAGCCGCTTGTTGCACCAATTGAAACACATCATTTTGGGGACGTGGCCCGATAATCTCCACAATAGATTGCAGTCCTAAATCTTGGATTTGCTGACGCAGTGTAGGTTCTAATGATCCTGTACCGATAATTTGACACTGAAACTCACAATTTCTTTGCTTCAGGATGGCACAAGCATCTATCAAAATAGATAGACCTTTTTTCTCGACTAACCGACCGACTGAGATAATTAAAGGAGGACGGTCAGCCGGAGAAGAATATTGTAATTGTTGCAAATCCAAACCATTGTAAATGCGCCTAATTTGCTGTGCGGCTGTAGGATATGTTTTTTGTAAATAATTGAGGTTGTAGTCACTGACAGTTACAACAGTAGCTGCATCCTGTAGTTTGTGTTCCATATCTGCAAATTCAACACTCTCATGAAAGATGTCTTTAGCATGAGCCGTGAAGGTGTAGGGAATGCCCGTAAAGTGAGATGCTAATCTAGCGACACTGGTTGCTAAAGTACCAAAATGAGCGTGTAAATGAGTGATGTCTTTAAGTTTTGCTTCCCGTGCTAACCATGCAGCTTGGTAGACGGTGCTGGCTTGTTCACCTTGAGCAACTGCTAACTTTGACCAAAAATCTGGAATGACTTTACTAGCCTCTTGTAATTCTGCCCAAAAATAGCAGGCTGGTGTGGGAGCAAGACTATTGAGAGATTGACTCACACGACCTTGAATTGGCTGTTTAATGTAAGTTACGGAAGCTCGTACCTGGGAAATAATGTTTTGAAAGTGGCTGTCACTCGGCGGTCTTAATGCGAAAATTTCAATATTTAAACCTGCTGCTTCATGAGCCAAAATTTCATTGACTACGAAGGTTTCAGAATAGCGGGGATAGCGTTTGAGAACGTAACCAACAATTGACATAATTAGAAATAGGTAATAGGTACTCAGCACTCGGTACTCGGCATGAGTATTTCGTCTATAAATTGAGAAATGTGGTTGAGTCCGTTGAGATTGACGAAGTTACGCACCTGTGGTGGCTCGCTTTCTTGTATTAACCAATCTGTCAATGCATGAGAAGTCAGGTTGTGGGGGTGCAGCATATCAACTAAACCCAGTGCTTGTAAGCGTTCGGCGCGGACAAACTGCTCTCGGCGGGGTTTGATTCGGGGTACAATTAGCGATCGCTTTTGAAATGACAACAATTCACAAGTTGTATTGTACCCACCCATTGCAATCACGTGCTCGGCCTGATTTATCAACATTGTCGGCTCAGATAAATATTTCAATACCCGCAAATTGGCACGTTTAGCAGCCAACTTTTGAAGCCGTTGCTGCACCTGTCGCGGCATAAAAGGACCCGTCAAAATAATGCCGTTCATGTCTGGTGGTAGTTCAGCACTAGCAAATGTTTCTGCCAAACGCGCTCCATCTTGTCCACCACCCACCAGGCATAATACTAATCGTCCTGATGACAAATTGAGTGATTTAAAAGCCTCAACACTATCCAAATCCATGAATTTGAGGCGGTTACGTTGGTCAAGATAGCCTGTGTAGCGGAGTTTAGCAACGGTTTTGGGGTGGAAACTATATTCCTGTACTAAGTCATAGATGGCTGGATCTCCATATACCCAAACGGCATCATAATAACTTTGAATAGCCTCTTCATTAGCCATGCGTTTCCAGTCTCGATCTACGGATGCAGGTTCGTCTAGCACATCTCGTAAACCGAGAATGCAATGGGTTTGTTCTTGGGTACGCAAGTAATCCAGAGTTGGTTCTAGTTCTCTGACTGCTCCTCTGGGTACATTATCGACAATGAAAATATCGGGTTTAAAAGTTTTGATTGTAGTGAGAATAACTTGCGATCGCAGTGTAATTATTTCCTGCAATGACAAATCTAGCCGTCGTGCCCGATATTGTCCATTAACATTTTTGTACAAAGCAGGTAGGCTCAAATAATCGACTCCTGGAGGTATTAGTACATTGCTGCCATCTTGTATGCCACTAATCATCAAAATATCGGTTTCTAGGGGTGAACATCCTAATGTTTGTGCAATTAACAAGTTACGGCGTTTGTGTCCCAGTCCCATTGTGTCATGGGAATATAAAGCAATGCGCCACTTACGAGGATTGTGAGATGAACTACTAACCTCCGCAGATTCTTCTCTAGCCGCCCTTAGTCCTATTTCTCTAGAGTGAACTAATAAGTTTTTCATTTGCAATCCTGACAAAGTTTTCATTAGGGTAATTAACCACAACAATGATTAATGGCGGTTGATGAATTTGCTCCTAGATCAGAGATAGGAGGAAACAGGCAGGACTAAAAACTAATGCTTAACTACTGATAGCAGAGGGTAGTGCAGTCCATACTCCCTTTATTACTATATTTAATTGAATTATCACCTGTTAAACTCGCTCCGACAATTGAATTTAATAGGGTTAAATAGTAGGATGGTTTTTGTATTCATTGGGTAGATGGATTTTGCAACTGTTGTTTATTAACAGGATATTAAGATTTGATTTTGCTTTCTTGAAGAAAAATTAAAGATTATTGTTAACATATCAATTAACCGTGAAAAACACATGAAAAATAGATGAAAATTTTCTCATCTTTAAATGATCACCAGTTTGTAAAATTAGCCTGCATGGAATAACCGTGATTTTTAACAACCTAATTTGCCTGAGTTTAACCGTGATATGAACAACTTAATTCCCAATAAAGAACTGGGAAAATTGAAATTAAGAAGATTAAAAATGAGCGTAACAATAAATACTTTCCGTGAGCGCATATCTGGTTTCAAAATATCTCAGTTATCTTTAGTTTGGCAGCAAGTATTTGGAGAAGCACGCACCCGAATTTTGCTGTGGTACTTGCTGATTTTAGGAATAACATTTCTCATAGCCATTCCTGCATTTCGCTATCATCTCTATTACCGCATTGATGAGCGTGTTCGTCAAAATATGGCAGCAGACATCAAGGATTTCAGAGCATTGATTAACGGACAAACCTTGATTCCAGGGGATGAACTCACTGATGACGAAGGAAAAGAGATGGTAATCAGACCAAAGCAATTTAACTTGTTAATGTCTGAACAAGAAAGAATTACTACTCCCAGATCAGTAGAAGAATTAAGGACGCTTTTCAGAGCTTATTTGTTGTATCGGCTACCCAAAGATGAATCCTACTTCATCACTTTTATAGATGGTGAATTCTACAAATCCAGTCCTAGCGCCCGTCCTCAGCTCCTAGCTAGAAATTCACTACTAATGAAACAATGGGCAAAACAGACCTATGCAGAACAGGGAGAAAAAGAATTTTTCACCTCTGATGTTAGTAATATTATGTACATTGTGGAACCGCTAACCATCAATGGACAAACACGGGGAGTGTTTGTGGTTGCCCACAATGCTGCTGGAGATCGGACACAAGCTCTAGAAGCAGTGACGGCAATTATTGAAGTTTCCAGCTTAGTTTTTGTGGTGTCGTTAATTCTAGCTTGGTTAGCTACAGGGCGAATACTGACTCCTTTACGAACAATTATCACCACGGCTCATGCCATTAGTGAGTCAGATTTAACTCAGCGTTTGCCAGTGCGAGATCAGGGAGAATTGGGAAAACTGGCCACAACATTCAACGAAATGATGGACAGACTCGAAGCTGCCTTTGCCAGTCAGCGTGAATTTGTGAATGATGCTGGACATGAACTGCGAACACCAATCACGATCATTCGTGGACATTTAGAACTGATGGGAGATGACCCCCAAGAACAACAGGAAACCCTGGTCATGGTGATGGGAGAACTGGACAGGATGAGCCGTTTAGTTGATGATCTGATTTTGCTGGCCAAAGCAGAACGCGCAGACTTTTTACAGGTAGCAACGGTAAATGTGGCAGAGTTAACCCAAGAGTTATTGATCAAAGCCCAAGCGCTGGCAGAGAGAGATTGGCAACTGGATGCTGTGGCCAAAGGTCAGATTGTGGTTGATCGCCAAAGAATCACCGAAGCTATAATGAATCTGGCGCAGAATGCTACTCAGCATACTAACAAGAGTGATACTATTTCCATAGGTTCAGCGATCGCTAAAGGAAAGGTACGCTTCTGGGTACGCGATACAGGCGAAGGTATTCCACTGGTGGATCAAAAAAGGATTTTTGCACGATTTGCCCGCACTTCCCACAGTCGTCGTCGTTCAGAAGGTGCGGGCTTGGGACTGTCTATTGTTCGAGCGATCGCAGAGGCTCATGCCGGGCAAGTATTACTTCGCAGTCAGTTAGGCAAAGGTTCGATGTTTACCATCATCTTACCCCTAGATCCCCCGCAAAAAGCCAGTAATTACTAGTAGCGCAGGGCATAAATAACTAATCAGTAAGATTCAAGTCAAAAGCTTGTGGAATCTACTTTTTTAATTGTTAGTTGTTAATTTTTAATTCCGCGAAAGCGGTACTAGTGTCTATGCCCAACATTCTCATCGTTGAAGATGAACCCCGGATTGCCTCATTTATTCAAAAAGGGTTGCGATCGCAAGGATTCACAACCACAATTGTGACGGATGGGCTGTACGTGCTGGATGTAATACAAAGTAGCACTTTTGATTTGTTAATTCTGGATCTGAGGTTGCCTGGAAAAGATGGATTTAAAGTCCTCGAAGAACTGCGTGGACAGGGAGAAGACATACCTGTAATTATCCTTTCTGCTCGCAGTGACATTCACGATAAAGTTGCGGGACTAGAAGGAGGTGCAGATGATTATGTCACTAAACCCTTCCGATTTGAAGAACTACTAGCACGGGTAAGGTTGCGGTTGCGGAGCGCTAGACCTGTCAGAGATGCTCAAGAGTTTACCCTTCAAGTTGGTAACGTGGTACTAGATTTGCGGACTCGACAAGTGAAATTAGGCGATCGCATTATAGAACTACCCGCCCGTGAATTTGCAATGGCAGAAATGTTTTGTCGGCATCCAGGACAAGTCATCAGTCGAGAACAACTGCTAGATTCCGTTTGGGGTTACGACTATAACCCAGGTTCTAATATTGTCGATGTATATGTCGGTTATCTCCGCAAGAAACTTGGCAGCAAAGTGATTGAAACAGTTAGAGGCATGGGTTATCGCTTACGAATCTGATAGTATATTGGTATAATTACAGACTTGAATTATTCAATTCAAAATCCAAAATCTAAAATTCGGTTGATGGAACGGATTCAAGTCTATCTGGGTCGTGATTGAGTATGAAACAGCATCACAACTTAGATGAACAGACCTTCGGTCAGTCAAATATCCCCTTAGAATCAAGTGATTCAAGCCCAGACACAAGCAATTTTAGGTATTGGTTCAGCCATCTGAAAGTTGGCCAAAAGATTGGTCTTGGTTACGGACTGCTTTTGAGCATCGCTGTCTTGGGAACCAGCATCGGGTTTTTGATTGCGGATCATTACCAGCGACAAGCCCAGAAACGGGAAGAAGCAGCAATTGAAGAGTTATATCAAATGTACCAACTCAAAACCATTGTGTTTCGTGTTCGTACCAACCAACACAAACTGATTTTATATATGGAACAACCAAAAAGATGGCAAGAACAATATACTTTACTACTGAAGTATGTCGAGCAAGCTAGACAAATTTGGTTTGATTTCCAAGCTAACTACAATATTGAAAACCCAATTATATACGATTCTATAATTGAGAAAAAAGCCGTTTATCGCTTGTTGCAAACCTACAAAGGATTTGATACTTACTTACAACACACGGGAGGTTTATTTCAGGATAACAATCCCAGTAAATTATCACCAAATGAGATTAGAACAGCACAAAACCAACTGTTTAATTTCATGCACGGTTCATCAGTTTTTATGATTGATGATTTTCTCGATGAGATCACGATGCTTGTGGAAGTGATAGCCCAGGAGTATCAGCAAGCTAATTGGGAACTAAAAAGGGCAGAAAAATTACGTTTATACATTATTTTAGGGAGTTTATCACTATCAATTGCACTCGCCACATTATTAGCAATTTACACCAGTCGCGCCATTGCTCGTCCTATTCAAGTAGTCACTCATATTGCTCAACAGGTGACAGAAGAATGTAATTTTGATTTGCAAGCACCTGTAACAACTAATGATGAAGTTGGTATCTTAGCTGCTTCCCTCAATCGTCTCATCCTCGAAGTTCAGCAACTCATCAAAGTCCACAATGATGCTAATGAACAACTAGAAGTATACAGCCAAATACTGGAAGAGAAAGTACGCGAACGAACGCGGGAGTTAAATGAGAAAAATCTTAGCTTAGAGTTGACACTGGAGGAATTGCGTCGTACTCAAGCTCAACTCAGTGAAACAGAACAAAATGGTGATTGACATACTCCCCACACCTTTAGGCGTGGGGATTCTGGGGTCAAACAGCAATTGCTGGCGTAGCCAGTCTAACAATCCGGAAATTAAACAAAAGCCGTCCTACTAGGACGGGGCTTTAAACCCAGTTTTTTGGTAAGGGAACTCCAAAAAAATAAAGTCCGCGGATGCAGACTTTATAAAAGGCGATCGCTTCCAGCGGGGCGCAGCCCATCGCGAACAGCGGGCGTTCCGCGCCATCGCGAACAGCGGATGCTTTGGTGCAGGTCGCTAAACAGTCATTAAATATGAATTCCACATTCTGTTTTATTACTTCCCCGCCAGCGTCCGGCGCGTTCATCTTCGCCTTGACCGACTTTGGTGGTGATGGGTTCGTCGCCAATGCTGGGATAACCTTCGTTGTGGAGAGGGTTGTAAATCACCCCATGTTCAGCGACATAAACCCAGCTTTCTTCGCGTGTCCAGCTAGCCAAGGGATTGACTTTCAACCGCCCTTTGCCATCCAACTCAAATACGGGCATATTCGCACGGGTTACGGCTTGGTCGCGGCGACGTCCGGTAATCCAAGCGATGGTGTTCAGTTCGTCTAGACCCCTGAGCAGTGGTTCAATTTTTGTAACGTGGTGGAATTGGGTAATATCTTTGTCCCAAAGTGCTTCGCCGTATTTGGCGGTAAAGGCTTCGCGGGTGTCTACGTCTGGAGTTTTGTAAGTTTTCAGATCCAGGTTATAAATTTCTTCAGTTTTGGCAACTAGTTCTAGGGTTTGGGGGAAGTGGTATAAGGTGTTGAGAAATATAACAGGGACTGAATGCTTGAGTTCACTATAAAGAATATGGGTAATTATCATGTCATCCACGTTAAAGGCGCTGGTTTGCACCAGTCCCGTGGGGATATTCTCTATAGACCATGCCAGGATGTCCTTGGGAGTTGCAGTTTCAAAGTGCTGATTTAATTGCTCTAAGTCAAAATTCGCCGTTTGGTTCCTAGATGCAGTGGAAACTGTCATGATTATTCTCTGGGATTAAATATTTTTTACCTTCATTAAAAATAATCTTACCCTATCAAGGCACGTATCCCGCTCGGAAATTAGGTAATTATTTTGTTCGGCTTTTACTACACAGTCTGTAGTGTCATGGTATCGCTTTATTAAGAAATACTGAGATTTTGCTAAGAAACTTTACGCAATTTTAAGTTTTGACTAGCTTTGCATAGGTATTTATATTGTTACTGCTATGTTAAGAGAATCTTTAAAATAAAAGGATTTTACGAAAATGAACGATTCAAAATTACCAAATGCATTCGGTCAATCCTTAGCTATGGCTGCTTTGATCATATTGACCAGTGTTGGCATTATTACGATTATGAACCTGTTTTAAGAACAAGACTGCAAATTTTAGCTAAAAAACTTTACATAACCCCGTTCAAAAATGAGTGGGGTTTTTACATTTTGTTACAAAATATAATTTTTTTCGGAACAAAAATCTGAACGCAATCATCCGTAATTCTATAAACACAGTTTGTAGAAGAGTTGACTCTTCACAACAAATTGACACCTGGTTACAGATGACAAAAGAGATGAAACTTGCTAATACCCAGCAAAGAGGTTTGAAAAAGTTCTTCGCTGCTATTACTTTATTGACACCCCTGATGATGGCGGTTCCGGTTTATGCTGAAAAACCTGAACAGGTCAAACAGTTGCTGGACACGAATAAATGTCCCAAATGTGACTTAAGCCGTGCAAACCTGAGGCGCAGAAATTTAATTCGCGCTGATCTCTATCAGGCTAACCTCAGTAGTGCAGACTTGGAGGGTGCAGACTTAAGCGGTGCAGACTTGAGAAATACTGATTTAAGTAGCGCCAAGCTGTTTCGTGCTAACCTGTTTCGTGTTGACTTGGGGAGTGCTAACCTCAGTGGTGCTGATTTGAGCGGGGTAAATTTGAGTGGTGCAGACTTGAGAAATGCCAACTTAAGTAGTACAAATTTAAGCAATGCTGACCTGAATGGTGTAAACCTCAGTGGTGTTAATTTCAGTAATGCCAATCTCAGGGGCGTGCGACTCGATAATGTTAACCTCAGAGGAGTGAACCTGAATGGTGTAGACCTGAGTGATGTAGACCTGAGGAATTTTAACTTTAACGGTGTCTCATTCAATGGTGTCAACCTCAGTAGAGCAAATTTGAATGGTTTTAATTTGCGGGGTGTAGAACTGAGGAATGGGAATCTTAGTTATGCCAATTTGCAAAATGCTGACTTAAGTAATGCCCAACTTAATGGTGCTAACTTGCAAGGTGCTAATCTCTATAGTGCTGACTTGCGGGGTGCTGATTTGATTGGTAGCAATCTCAGTGGTGCTAGCTTGGGGAATGCTGATTTGCGGGGCGCTAACCTAGATGCAAGTAGTTTACCTGACAATATTCGTGCTGATGCTGGTGATTACAGCAAATGGGGAGATAATCAGTATAGCAAACGTGAATACAAGAGTGCGATCGCCTATTACAATCAAGCGATCGCACTTAATCCCCAAGATACCCAAGGTTATACTAGTCGCGGTCTTGCTTTTAGCCAATTAAAAGATTATCAAGCCGCATTAGCCGATTTCAACCGAGCAATCGAAATTGACCCTAACTATGCCAAAGCGTACAACAGTCGGGGTTTGACGCGGATTGAGCAACAAGATTATCAAAACGCGTTAGTTGATTTTGAGCAAGCAATTCGCCTTAACCCTAACTACGCTGAAGCTTACAACGGTAGGGCCACAATTCGCCGTATCCAAAAAGACTATGCAGCAGTGATTGTTGATGCATCCCTGGCGATTAGAATCAATTCTAAATTCGGGGCAGCATATAATAACAGAGGTTTAGCTAGATTTGCCCAGCAAGATTATCAGGGTGCGATTAAAGATTATGACTCAGCTATTGGTAATTCTAGCAACTGGGCTTGGGCATATTTTAACCGAGGGCTTGCCAAATATACGATTGGTGAATATAAAGACGCCACTGGAGATTATGACAGGGCGATTGACATAGATCAAAACTATGTTGACGCTTACTATCAGCGCAGTTTAGCTCGCTTTGCCCGCAAGAAATATGAAGATGCGATTAAAGATTGCGATCGCGTAATTCAAAAAGATCCAAATTATGGAGAAGCTTACGAAAATCAGGGTAATTCTTTTTTGGCTTTGAAAAAGAAACCAGAAGCAAAGCAGGCTTTTGAGCAAGCTGCGAGAATCTATTCGCAAAAACAGCATAATACTAGTCTGCAACGAGTGCAGCAAATTATCACTGGGCTTTAATTCTTTGGGTATCTTGCTTGCCGAATATTGTATAGGTGAGCAAGATAAATACCCAGTAGTAAACTAGGATATTGATATTAGGAGAAACTCTATAACTTTATGCAGTTTGTCATATAATTATCAAAATAAAGTCCACTTTTTAGCAATTTCTTCAACAATTTTGGATGATTTGCTTGGTAAACTTAAAATAATGCAAATATCTACGAGTCCACAACCCCAGAAATCAAACAACGTAGCTTTCGCTCAGATGGGGTATTTTCGACTTTAGATAATTTTTCTAAGGAAACAAGCTGCAAATAGGATTGCTATAGTTGGCGACGAGTGCAGAAAATTATCGCTAGGCTTTAACTCTTGGGAATCTCACTAGCCTAATATCGCAGAAACAAGCAAGAGACGCACCCAGAAGAAAACCAATGTGTTAAGTAGGTCAAAGAAGAAAAACAATGAATATGGCAGAAGACAACCAACTAGTGATCCGCCACGTTAGTCCTGAAGTGAGACGGTTGATTAAGGTATATGCGGCTGTTAATGACTGTACCCAGGCTGAAATGTTGGAGCGCATTGTTTTGGAGTGGAACGCGCAGCAGAGCGAGAGCGAAAGACCGCCTGGTGACGAAGATGAGTAGCTCGATTATATGAAATCCTGGCGTATATCAGGTAAAAGTAAAGATTTTGTTGGCAAGTCGTCCAAACCCTAATTTGGAAAGGGAAATGCTGTGATATATCAGGGTTTCTCTGAAGCGATTGCCATTTGTCAACAAAGTCTATTTCTGAACACTCTGCCATCATCGCTGTTTTGTAAATCTTTTGTTATACTTGTTAATATAAGTTCACACAATGTCTTGCTCATGTAAGACGCTGCTATAGAAAATGACTACCAACATCAGCTAATTACTTAGCTCCAGAACAAGATAGACAGCATTTATCCTCTAGTTTTCGCCCCATTTGGGCACAGGAGTCAGGAATGAATCAGCCCTTAAAATTATCTTTAGAACAAGAATTTAGCCTCAGAACGTTTGCTGACCAAGTGCAGCAGATGTCCCGTGAACAAGCCCAGGCATTTTTGGTCAAGCTGTACGAGCAGATGATGATTCAGGAAAAGACGTATCAGCAAATGCTGAAGCAAGAGTGGAGACTTGATTCAGGTGCAGTCTCTGGGTAAGGGACTTCCAATTAAAAAAATATCCAATCCGTAGGGGCACAGCAATGCTGTGTCCCTAAAAGTCTACGATTACTGGATAATTTATTTTTTGGTATTCCCTAATTCCTCGAATGCTTTGAGAAAGTAGCTTGAAAACCCCAGGTTCCAGCTAAGAGATTAAAAGTACACCCAGGATTTATGTCTAGACTCAAGATCATCTAGTCAAATGACACCCTCAAGGCTTCAATCGCTTACCAACTGAGTCAGACGCTTGAGTATGCGTAGCACGTCGTACAATTCGTTTCCAGGGTTTCGCATCAAAAATCCCTTTGATAAAGCATAAAGCGGTGTGTTTCCTTTAACTAATTTGACAAAAATGAACTCACTTCCTGTAGCAATCATGCCAAAACTGGGTTGATCAGCATAGGGATTTCCTAGCATATAAGCTAGAATTTGCGCGAGTCCCTCTTCAATTGAAAACGAAGCTTTTTTAGATTCAATAATCATCACCCATAATCTGTTTTGTAAAACCAAGGTATCTATTCTGCCTTTGATGATTACATCTTCATCTGGTACAGCAATGTCAATAGATTCTTCAGATTTTACATAAAAGGGAGCTAGATAAAAATCCCAAATAAAAAGTATCGGTTCTACAATTGCCATTCTGACGACATCTTCTAGCAATGGTGGGTAATTAAGAAGGTTGAAATAACCTGTTTTTACCTTATCTAAAAGTTGTTTGTCTAAATCTGTAATTTCTGGTAAATCTTCTTGCCATTCGCGGAAGAATTGATTATCTAAAACCAACTCAATACCAAAGTTATCAATTAAATAGCGTAGATTGATATCCTTTGCTTGAATGGTTTGTGTCATAGTTTTTGGATAGGATAGTCAATAATAGAAATTATATCAATTTGGTTTCAGGTGAAACCTTCCTTCACATTTGCACGCCTTCGATTGAAATCGCGGAACGACCAGAACAAAGCCGACTAAAAACTCCAAATAAAAAACTATCCAAATTCTTCTTGTCGAAGTATGCCCACCCCACAAGATGGGATAATTTAATTTTAAATTTTAAATTGTTTACGCCTATCATGTTTTTGGTATGGGCGAAATTGGTTTAAGGAAATGCGATTAATTTTATACAGTAAACCTGGTTGTCATCTGTGCGAAGGCTTGCAGGAAAAGCTGGAACAAATCCAAAATATTGCTTTTGAGTTGGAAATTCGGGATATTACCACCCGTGAGGATTGGTTCGGTCTGTATCAGTATGAGGTGCCGGTTTTGTTTTTATCGAACCGCCAAGACGCCAAGAACGCCAAGGAAGAGGTGATTGAGGAACTTTTGCCGCGTCCTTCTCCCCGTGCTAGTGTGCAGCAGTTGGAGAAAATGTTGTCTAAGTATTTATCCAAATAGAAAAAAATAATGCAGAATAATCGCAAGAGAAGCTTGTGGCGAGGTTCACCAGATGAATTTGCGGGAATTACTAGCGGCGGTAGATGGTGTTGAAGAGTTGGCTGGTTTGGCGGATGCGGAAGTTTTGGGGTTGAAGACTAATTCCCATGCCTGCGGTGTGGGTGATTTGTTTATTGGAATGCCGGGAACTAGGGTAGATGGTGGGGAGTTTTGGCCGAGTGCTTTAGCATCGGGTGCGGTAGCGGCCATTGTCTCGCAGGAAGCGATCGCTAAAAATCATCCCACACCTGAGGCTGTTGTCATCAGCGCTAGCAACATGAATACAGCTTGCGCCCAGATAGCAGGGGCTTTTTACGGTTATCCAGGGAAGAAACTCAAATTGGTGGGTGTGACGGGTACAAATGGCAAAACTACCACTACTCACCTGATTGAATTTCTCCTCACCAAAGCTAATCTAGCTACAGCTTTGATGGGAACTCTCTACACTCGTTGGCCTGGTTTTGAACAAACTGCTGTCCACACGACACCGTTTGCTGTGGAACTGCAACAACAGCTAGGAGAAGCTGTAAATGCTGGTTGTAAGTTTGGGGTGATGGAAGTTAGTTCCCACGCTTTAGCCCAAGGTCGGGTGTTGGGTTGTCCTTTTGAGGTGGGGGTGTTTAGCAATCTCACCCAAGACCATCTCGACTATCACAGCGATATGGAAGATTATTTTGCCGCTAAAGCGTTGTTGTTTAGCCCTGATTATCTCCAAGGACGGGCGATAATTAATGCTGATGACGTTTACGGTCAGCGGTTAATTGGGTCGTTGAGTCGAGAACGGGTTTGGAGTTACAGTGTCAACGATGCCAAAGCTGACTTGTGGATGAGTGACTTGAGTTATCAGCCTCATGGTGTCAGCGGTAAACTGCATACACCAAAGGGTGATGTGGCTTTTCGTTCACCTTTGGTTGGTCAATTTAATTTAGAGAATCTTTTGGCAGCGGTGGGCGCAGTTTTACATTTAGGGCTAGATTTGGAGTTAGTAGCCTCTGTGATTTCTGAGTTTCCCGGCGTTCCTGGAAGGATGGAACGGGTGCAGATTAGTGAAACGCAAGAAATCAGCGTGATTGTGGATTATGCTCACACACCGGATAGTTTGGAAAATTTGCTCAAAGCTGCACGTCCGTTTATTCCTGGGAAGATGATTTGCGTGTTTGGTTGCGGAGGCGATCGCGATCGCACCAAGCGCCCACTCATGGGAAAGATCGCCGCCGAATTAGCAGATGTGGCAGTGGTGACATCAGATAATCCCCGCACCGAAGACCCAGAAAAAATCTTGCAAGATGTCTTAGCCGGGATTCCCGCAACTATACAGCCGACGGTAATTTGCGAGCGCGCGATCGCCATTCGCACCGCCATTCTACAAGCTAAACCCGGCGATGGGGTATTGTTGGCTGGTAAAGGTCATGAAGACTACCAAATTCTCGGCACCGAAAAAATCCATTTTGACGACCGAGAACATGCACGGGAGGCTTTACAAGCAAGAATTCAAGGTTAATGCCTGCATTAGAAGGCTGACGCAACTATCAAATCCAGGAACTGAATTTTAATTTCGTAGTCAACAATTTAGTACTTTCTGTGTACTGAAGTACACACTACGAACAAATCCATATACCAGTTGCGTAAGTCCTCAGTAGAGACGCCATCCCTTGCGTCTCTACAAAAGAAAAATTTAGACACACAAAAGTAGAGGAATATCAATAAATACATGAAATAAATAGGAATTTATTTAGACCAAGAAAAACTTGCCACAGTTTATCTTGAATGCTAAACTCCCTGAATCTCATAATTAATAATTCAATAATTTATCCTTCATCTTTCTTGCCGCAGTTGGTTCCTAAATTATTTATACATCAGGGTGAAAATAGAAGATAGAATTATTGCCTCCTTGATCGATCATTCTTCGTTTTTCCTTTTTGTACTTGCAAAATGAATTTTTCTCTGGCTCATGATCTGTCCGTTTATCAGCTAGCTCTTGGTGGGCAAACTCCTCTCCAATCATTAACTCTCAATCCTGCTACTCTACTGGCGCTGGTGAGGGCACAAATTGACTTACTAATTGAGCAGCAGATTGACGCCACTTTATGGGTAAAGCTACCACCGGGAAATATTTGGCACTCAGAATTATGGCGTTATCAATCCTCAATGGGTGTTTCTGGGATCATCTATAGTTGCCAAACTGGTTCGAGAAGGAGAGAGCCAGACAAGGAACAAGAAAGTAATGATTGTCTCCCCGCTTATTCCAGTATTAGCGTGCAGTTACTACCAAATAGCCAACTGCAACGGGAATACTTTTTGATGATTTTATCGCCCCAGTTTTGTAGTTTGATTTTAGCTAAACGGATTCTCAACAACTCTAAAAATCACACATCACCTAGAGAAAATATCAACAAAAAAACATCGTTGTTGGCAATAAATACTGTTGAAGGAAAAATCATTCAGCGAGTATTAACCGGCATCAATCAGGCGCAAGCTCCAGAATCACCGCCAATTGTACCTGCTGATTTTATTTGCCCCAGTGTACCCGAGCCAACACTGATGAATCAGTTGTTCGTAAAGCAACTCCAGCGGCAGGAGGAAATGAATCGGCAAATCATGACTAGGCGCATCGCCAAATTGCAGCAGCGAAATCAAAGTCAGCAAAAGCAAGAACATCTTAAGGATGAATACTTAATCAATGTGTGTCAGGAGTTGCGTACGCCATTAACTCACATAAAAACAGCACTGTCGTTGTTGAACTCCCCTAATCTGAAACCGCCCCAGCGACAACGTTATTTACAGATGGTAAATAACCAGTGCGATCGCCAAAATTCTCTGATTACTGGACTGTTGGATCTGCTGGATCTAGAGCGAAATATAGAAGAGACAAAATTGGAGTTGGTACGCCTCTGTGACATAGTGCCAGGGGTCGTCAGTACCTACCAACCTGTAGCCCAAGAAAAAGGCATCATGCTAGCTTACACCGTCCCCACTGAACTACCAGCTATTTGGTGTGTGAGTGGTAGACTGCGGCAGATCGTCATTAATTTGCTGCATAACAGCATGAAGTTTACCCCCAATGGTGGCCAAGTGTGGGTGCGTGCGCGTCTTCAAGGCGATGATGTGCAATTGGAATTCCGCGACACAGGTATCGGTATTGCCGAAAACGAGATTCCCAAAATCTTTAACCGCTTTTATCGTGTGCGTACAGGATCAACAGAAGACGCTAGCGGTGCTGGGTTAGGATTAACAATCGTGGAACAACTGCTGAGGCGTAGCGGTGGTTCTATTTCCGTAAAAAGTAAACTATATGAAGGTTCTACCTTTACAGTACACTTGGCAACCGTCTCCGAGAAACTAGAGGTGATTGCTGCCGAGCATGAATTATGAGTTATTAAGACCTAGCTTATGTTTATCGCTAACCTCTAGAGGCAAGAAAATTGTCAACACTTCCCCGTAGTGGGGGCGCTGGCGGACAATCAACTTGCCACCAATTGCCTGAAACAGATGCTTAGTTGCAGCAATATTTAAACTAATCGTCCCCGTTTCCGGTTGGAACATTAGCAATTGACCTAAAGCTTTACGAATTGGTGGCGTTGCTGGTGTGGTAGTTTTACTTGCATCTTTGCACTGGAGTTGAGGCGATAATTGCAACTTCAGTTGGTCTCCAGCAGGAATGACATGAACTTGAATATGGCTACCAGGTGGTAAGCTGCGAGTGAAATTTTCCATCAAACCCGTGAGTACCTGATCTAGCATAGTGGGATTACTCACCACCGTTGGTAAATGCTGCGGTAAAACCACATCCAAAGTCAAGTTCCGTCGCTTCGCCGCTTGTTGCCAACGAGGAATACTCTGCTGCAATACTTGATCTAGAGACATCGGCGTCAGTTGAGTTCCAGAAAATCTTACCGAGGCACAAGTTTCTAGTTCTGCTGCCTTAAACAGCAACTCCATCCGGTCAATTTGCTCAGTACACTCGTGGTCGATAACTTCTAAACGACTGATCACACTAGTCGGTAAATCCCGTCGCTTTAGCAGTAGGCGAGTCATCGTGCGAATAGTTGTCAGTGGGGTGCGGACTTCGTGAGCAAAAGCTTGCAGTAACTCCACATCGGGACGTTGAGGGGAAGATGAGGAACTTGGGGTGCCGATGAAGTGGGGATTAGAAGGGACGGGGGGATGGGAGGATTGGGGGATTTGGGGAGTAGGTGTCACCGTGTCTGCGAATGGCGGCTCTGTTAATTCTCGAAGTAACAGCTGGCTAAACTGAACTACGGTGCGGTAATCTGGCGCCACTGGAAAATACTTTTGTACCAATACATCTAGATCGGCAAAAAATTCTGGATTGGTCAGTATTACCCGCGCTCCCAACGCTCGCCACGCCTGCTGGACTACCTCTGGCTCAAAGGAAAATGAAAACTCTTTTTTACCGTTTTTATGTTCTGCTAAAACCAGCACTAATCTAAATTTATCAGTGAACACCAAGCAAAACTGCTCCGACCCCAGAGGATCGGCAGGTAGTAACGGCAGTATCGATTCTTCGGGAATGATTTCATCTACCGTGGTAGCAACAGGCGGCATTTTCCATGGCATCAGTGCCAAGGGGTTGAAAGGTCTTGCCGTAAAAGTTACAGTTTTTAAGCTTTGAGTCAGTTTTGGTTGACTAAATAGAGGTGCTGGTGCAGCTAAAACTAAACCTTGGATGGTGTCTGGTGTTGCTTTTGTTAAAGTTTTGAGTAGCAAATGTTCTGTCGCTGCAAGGCTAACGCGCCATTGTTGCTCTGCTTTGGCAGGTAGACATTCAGCCACGCTTGATTGGCTTTCGGCTAAAACTTCGCTCAGACTCGGCAAGATCCATTCGTACACAGGTTTTCACCCCTTGATTCAAGAGCGTCTAACAGCAGCTAGGCATTGCACCATATACTTACGAGGTTATAGTGATTTGTGTATTGATGACAGTCGTATAACCGAACAATTGAGGCGCAATTTCCCCTTTTATTCTTTATTGCTTCTTGATCATCTGTCCTAAATGTCAGGAAATTTTGAGCAGGGATCGCTAAATTTCCCCAAATCTGATAGCATCAAGTGACCGTTGTGGTGCGGCAGCGTCTACCCTCTTCTAAGCCACTGGCTGTCTACATCTTTCTTTGCGGCGAGCCAACCGTTGTCCAGAGCCGCTACCAGTCTGTAGCAGGCATAAAAATTAAATTGGTGCTTCTCAGAACTGGGTTCCAGATTTTAGCTGCTAGAAGTTATCCCAGTTTAGACTTTCAGTAACATAGGTGTCTAGCTCCCCCGCTGCTTTTTCACCTTTAATTGTGTTTTAAGATTCGCTCCTCAGCATCACACACAGATCAATTAATCGCTTCAAGTACTCAAGTCGAGATAAAAATGAAAAAGCTTATTCCTTTTCTAATTAGTGGCGTTCTGGTAGCTGGTGTTTTTGGTTGCCAGGAAGCTCCTAAATCTAGTTCCGAAAATCCTACCACTACCAATGAATCTGCCCAAGCACCAGCAAAAGAAGCTTCTCAGACCACTGAAACTGCTGCTAAAACTGCTACTGAAAAGACCAAACCAGCAGATACAACTGCTGCTACTGAAAAGACAAAAATAGCAGATACAACTGCTGCTAAAACTGCTACTGAAAAGACCAAACCAGCAGATACAACTGCTGCTACTGAAAAGACAAAAATAGCAGATACAACTGCTGCTAAAACTGCTACTGAAAAGACCAAACCAGTAGTAACCGCAGGATCTGACAATGTTAAAAGTTTAGCTTTGGGCAAGTTAAAGGATAAGTTACCTGGCAGCAATTTAGTAGTTGAAGATAAACAGGGTGTTGTCACTGTCACAGGAACGGTTCCCACTGAAGCAGATTTGAAGAAAATCGAACCCATCGTTAAACAACTGAACGGTGTTAAGAGCGTGAAGGTCGAAGCGAAAGTTGCAACTGAGAAAAAGCCATAAAATTATAGTAGTTTTCAGTTGAATGGACTACGTGCTGGCAATTGAAACTACTGTGGAGACGATATTAATCGTCTCCAAACCCTCATTATTCCGTTGTCTGATAAAACTTGCTTATGTTTGCAGCTTAGAGGATGTTTGTAAAGTATCAAAATTGATCGAGATCCCCCCAACCCCCCTTAAAAAGGGGGGCAAAAACTCCTTACAGTCCCCCTTTTTAAAGGAGATTTAGAGGGATCTACGAGTATTTGATTTATCCCTAACAACTTTTAAAACATCCTCTTAAGGCGCGATCGCTTATCCTGGGGGAAAGGCGATCGCTTTTCATAAGATTAAATACGCTCTAACTATCCAAACAATTAGCGGTAGAACCAACTTTTCAGGCTACTTTCATGGTTTTTAGATGCGTCAGGGGACGCATCCTACTACGTAGCGTGCCTCTTGGTGAATTACAAATAAAACTGGTGAGATGTAAAGAATCGTTGCTGGATATAGTTCTTGTGTACTCTATAGGGATAATTTTTTTGTATTTTGAATAGCCGAGAAAGTTTGGTTAATTCAAAAGTTTCTCTATCGTGTTTACCTAGTTTCCATAATACCAAAATGTATAAAAATATTGCTGCTGCTCTTTTCGCCTTAACGTTACCAGCACTGATACCTCAGATGGCACACTCTGAGACTGTGATGCAAAAAGTTGCCCGGACAGGGGTGCTAAAGGCTGGTACAAGTAAAGATGCCTTACCTTTTGCCTACGTTGACAGTCAGGGTAAATTAACTGGTTATTCTGTAGATATGCTGGGTATTATTCAACAACAATTAGAAAAAGAACTGGGCAAAAAAATTCAACTGAAATTAGTCGGACTTTCTCCAGCAGAACGAATTCCTAATATAGTCAACCGACAAGTTGATATTGTTTGTGATGCTAGTAGTTTCACTTGGGAACGGGACAAAAAAGTTGATTTTTCTGTCAGTTATGGGGTTACTGGTACTCAAATCTTAATCAAGAAGGAAAGTAATTTAGGTTCTCCTGAGTCTCTAATTGGTAAGCGTGTGGGTGTGCTGGCTCAAACTACCAACGAACAAGCGATCAAGCGGACACAACCGAAAGCGAAACTGGTGTATTTGCAGACTAGGGCTGAGGGATTTACTGCTTTACAACAGGGAAAAATTGACGCTTTTGCATCTGATAGCATTCTGTTGGAGGGATGGTTGCAAACAGCGAAAAATCCAGATGATTTTGCCATCGCACCGCCGCGTCCTTATTCACGAGAGGGAATTGCTTGTATGGTGCCGGAGAATAACTCGAAATTCCTCGACTCGGTGAACTATTCTTTAGTCAAGTTTATGCAAGGATTTGTCAACGTTAATCCCAAATATGTGACGATTTTTGACCGTTGGTTTGGCCCTCAAGGTGCTGTGTATCTGAATCGGGATTTACGCGACTTAACCGTAGAAACAATGCAACTGATGATCGAATTCCGCGAGGAGATTCCCCAAGGTGATTTGTAGGCTTTAGTTAACGCACTGTTTCGCGGATTGATTCTGCATCAATGGGTTTCATGAGGTAAATCTTTAACATTTGCCAGATGATTCCCATAACTAGGGGGATTTTTTGCAAAAATTTGACAAACTTGGGGCGATCGCTATTTTTCAAGGCTATCAGTTTTAGGTTATTGTCCGAACACTGCTCCAAGCGCCAGAAAAACTCCGGGTGATCTGTATTTAAGATCAGCGGAAATGCCCTAGCGGCGGTTTTATTCGTCTCTGCAATCACTTGGTTATTGTATTTGCGGGGATGAATACCAATGGCTTCATAAAAATCCGCTCGTTCAAACACCGTCATCGTGTGGGTAGCAAACACCGTCAGCAGAAAGAACCGCACCCATAACCGCGATCGCCAATTGTTCCATAGCCGGGGTTGCGATCGCAAAAGTGCCTTGAAAAAATCCCCGTGTCGATTCTCATCCTGACACCAACTCTCAAACTTCCGGAACAAAGGATACACTTGGTACTCTGGATGCGCTTGCATATGGCGGAACACCAAAATATAGCGCCAGTAACCAATTTTCTCCGATAGGTAAACCGTGTAAATAATCCACTCTGGCGGAAAGAATGTATAAGTACGACTTTTAGTTAAATAACTTAAGTCTAAGGAGAGGTTAAAATCTGCCATTGACTTATTCAGAAATCCCGCATGGCGTGCTTCATCCCGTGCCAGAAAATTAAAAGCATCAGACAACAAAGGGTTGCTCTCCTTCAGTCGCCGTGACAACTCTTTAAACAGCAGAAAACCAGAAAATTCTGAAGTACAAGAACGCTCTAAAAAATCAATAAATGCACGGCGCTTTTCCCCCTGAATGTGATCCCAAGACTGCTTAAATTCCTCATCGCGCACAAAGTGGTGGCGGTTATAATCAGCCCTGAGTTCTTCAACTACTGCCCGCAACTCAGCCTCATGAGCCGAAAAATCCATCTTCGCCACAGCATCAAAGTCCGTGGTATAAAACCGGGGCGTTAATAATGTTTCCTGAACAGGGGCTTTAATACCCGACTTCAGTAAATCAGTCTGGGGGGCTTCCAGAGACTTGATCATGAGACTCCTTTTACCAATTTTATCCTTTAAAAGTTATATAAGCATAAATAGTTATGAGTAGTCATCAGTTAAATTATTGAAAAAGAAATTGTGCTTGATATTCTTAATACATAAATTCTTAGCAGAGTTTAAATGCCTATCCTCAACCAATTTTGTATCCACTTAACTTGGTGTTCAGTGCCACTTAGCATCAAAAAACAGTAAATAA
Source organism: Cylindrospermum stagnale PCC 7417 (assembly GCF_000317535.1). Classification (NCBI taxonomy): domain Bacteria; kingdom Bacillati; phylum Cyanobacteriota; class Cyanophyceae; order Nostocales; family Nostocaceae; genus Cylindrospermum; species Cylindrospermum stagnale. The sequence continues at coordinate 3,693,336 of NC_019757.1, read as the reverse complement.
AAATTAAATTTTTGGATACTCAAAAATCTAAAGAAATATTAATAACTTTCTCGCTATACAAAGAATTAATAGTTAAATAATTTTGGGAGAAATAAAAATCGTTTGGATCTGTATTGGCAGTGATACTTGCTGGCGGAGAATAGTACAGATCCTCTATAAACCTAGAATAGCAATCTTTTAACTTTAACTGGCAGACATCCTTCCTCTGATAGCTGTCTGAAAACCTTGCCCTGGAACAAGAAGGAAACAACAATGAGTAGTAATCTAGCCATCAAACTGCGCTCTGGTACCCAACAAGCTCATACAGAGGCAGAAAACGTGGGATTCATGAAATGTTTTCTCAAAGGAGTTGTAGATAAAGACTGCTTCGCTAAGTTTTTAGCCAATTTTTACTATATCTACAGCGAACTAGAAGCAGCAATTGCAACTCACAAAGAGCATCCCGTAATTAGTCGAGTTTATTTCCCCGAACTCAACCGCCAAGCCTCTCTAGAGCAAGATATGGTATTCTATTATGGAAATGATTGGCTTCATCAAATCGCACCCTCAACCGCTGCCCAAGCCTACATCAACCGCATTCGAGAAATCTCTGCCAATACACCTACCTTATTACTAGGTCATAGCTACACTCGCTACATGGGCGACCTTTCAGGGGGTCAGATGTTACAAAAAATTGCTCAGTCAACCCTGAAGTTGTCTGGCTACGAAGGCACATCCTTTTATAATTTTGAGCAAATTCCTGATAAGAAAGCATTTAAAGATAAGTATCGTCAGGCATTAGACGCTATACCTATCGATGATGCAGCAGCAGAAAAAATCGTAGCAGAAGCAAACAATGCCTTCCAGCTTAATTTACAGATGGCTCAGGAATTAGAGGAAAGTTTAATCAAGGCTCTTGGTCAAGTTTTATTTGATAGCTTAACTCGCCCTCATAACCCTGGTAGCACTGAAGTAACTACTGCTAATTAATTTCCTACACCAGTATCTAGTTACAAAGATTTATCTTCAGTCCCACTCAACGAGGACTTAATTTGTGTAGCCGCGAATTCTATTCGCCAGGGATAATTCTAGTATTTTTGATATAAACCGGGTTTCTTTGCGTAATTTCTAGCTGTTTGGTTTGAATCAACTTTCATTCTGCTCTATTAGTAATTTGTTTAGCTAGCACAGAAGCAAGCAAATTACAGTTTTTATTTCCCATACAACCAACTACTAGGCGGTATGTTCGCAGTTACTCGGAGGTTTTGATGGTTTTTCTATTACCTGGTGTTAAGTTCGATCTGGATCTGATTCAAAAGTATGATACCCGTGCTCCCAGATACACCAGCTATCCACCCGCTACAGAATTAAGCGAAACATTCACCGCAACTGACTTTCAAGCCGCAATCGCCGCCTCTAATCAACGGAAATCTCCCTTATCTTTGTATTTCCACATTCCTTTTTGTCAGAGTGCTTGCTACTTCTGCGGCTGTAATACCGTAATTTCCAATAACAAGAATATTGCCAAACCTTACTTAGAGCATTTGGTTCAAGAAATTAAGAACACCACAGCCTTAATTGATCCAAACAGGAAAGTGCTTCAAGTTCACTGGGGTGGCGGTACACCTAATTATTTGGAACCTGACCAGGTAGAATTTTTGTGGAACAACATCACTCGTCACTTCAATATTGATCCACAAGCAGAAGTTTCTATTGAAATTAATCCCCGTTATGTCGATAGAAACTACATTTTATTTCTCAGAAAACTAGGGTTTAACCGCATTAGTTTTGGCATCCAAGATTTTAACCCCGAAGTGCAAGTGGCGGTGAATCGCATCCAGCCAGAAGAAATGCTCTTTGATGCCATGAGTTGGATCAAAGAAGCCAAATTTGAAAGTGTGAATGTAGACTTAATTTATGGTCTACCCCATCAAACTCTCCAGACTTTTCGGGAAACTGTGCAAAAGACTATCGCCTTAGATCCTGACCGGATTGTGGTGTTTAACTTTGCCTATGTACCGTGGCTAAAACCTGTGCAAAAAAATATTCCTCTAGAGGCGCTACCCCCAGCACAGGAAAAATTAGAAATTCTGAAAATGACCATTGAAGAGTTAACCGATAACCAATATCTATTTATTGGGATGGATCATTTTGCCAAAATTAATGATGAATTAGCGATCGCACAACGTAATGGCACTCTGAAGCGCAACTTTCAAGGCTACACCACCCATGCAGAAACAGAACTTTTTGGCTTCGGTGCCACATCCATCAGTATGCTAGAAGATGCGTATGCCCAAAACCACAAGCAATTAAAAGATTATTATCAAGCAGTGGTGGCAGGTATAATCCCAACTAGCAAAGGCGTCAACTTGACTCAGGATGACATCATCAGACGAGATGCCATTATGTCCATTATGTCTCACTTTCATTTATGTAAATCAGACATAGAAAACAAATACCACATCAGTTTTGATGAGTATTTCTCCCAGGAGTTAGAAGAATTAATTCCGCTAGTAGCTGATGGACTTGTGAGTTTATCAACCAACGACATCCAGATTACAGATATTGGCAGATTGTTGGTGAGAAATATTGCCGTCATCTTCGACACTCATACTAGAATGAGAGAGACAAAATTCTCCCGTGCAATTTGAGTATTGGTAATGGGTAATTTGGTAATTGGTAATTGGGGAAGTAGAAAATTATTTCTGAACTTTTAACTTTACCAATTTCGGCTCTTCATTACTTGTTATGCTAAATACGTCTGCAAATAAGGCTGAAACCCTTACTGGACAATATTAACAGTCGTTATTCTTAACGTTTTAGGCTTGGTTCTGAAATTTAGGCTACAAATGCCTGTAAGCCTTGATTTTAAAGCCCAGTTCTGGACTTTAATTAAAAGTTCAGCATAACAGGTACTGAAGATCCCCAATTTCCAAGCGGAAAAACTATCAATCAGATATTGCCGATGTGCTATCACTTCGGCAGTTAAGTAGCTTGGCACAATTAAATATAAAACCTCGCGAACATTCCTCTCCCCCTTAAGAGCAACAAAAGTTTTTCCTTTCCCCTCTCCTCTTAGGAGAGGGCTAGGGAGAGGAGGGAAGGGGGCTGGGGGGTTAGGTCTATCTTATATTTTTTAACGCCCACCTACTTATCGTTAAACCAGATACTTTTACTATCTATCTTGACCAACTCAGGACTGAAAGTCTAGAGGCACATTTTCTGTAGCTATAAAAATTCCTTGATATTATTTATCCATTTTTAGTAATTTATCTAAAAAAGCCGAATAATCCCTGAGTTATTGTGCGTCTAAGCTTTGCAATAATCAGATATTTAACTTAACCTTTTTTTATTCATCTACCGAAAGATATAACATTAAAATACGCCGTTAGATATAGACAAAACAATATCATATCTATTTGGTTTGCTTGGAAAAACCGTGAACAAATAAAAAAAGAAGAAATCAAATTTATTATCTTGTCATAGAGATTAGGATATTTTCTCTATCTTTAGGTTTTTTCAATTTATCTCATTTGATGGAGATAAGTGTAAATAAAAATTGATAACTTAGATACACGTTAGATTTTTGAGGCAACTATGGACATTATTGCATGGGTAGTTTTAGGACTGTTGGCTGGTGCGATCGCTAAAGCTATTTATCCGGGTTATCAAGGCGGCGGCATTCTCTCAACCATGATTTTGGGCATTATCGGCGCCTTTGTTGGTGGTACTGTGTTCACGCTCATCCGAACGGGAACCTTACAAATTACGGCGGCTGGTGCTGGTTTAAATATTCCTGGTCTTCTCGTTGCTATCATTGGCGCAATGATTGCCATCTACCTCTGGGGATTGTTCAGAAGAAGCAGCAACGCCTAACTCTAGCTATTAGAAGATGGATTTATTTGCTAAGTGCAAGATTTCATAGACTCCTATCGCTATAAAACGAGATTTATAACTTGTAGTTGCGCTGTCTTATCCCAAACGCAACTACAAATAAATCTCAGAGTTTATGAAAAATTGTACTAAGTCTTGCAGACATTCGCAAAAAAATCTCGTGTCAAATCATCTAGTGAGGAAAACTAAGGGTATGTTTTTTCACAAAAAAGAACCGATTCATTCAGTCAAAGTTAGTGAAGCAAACCCCCGTTTTGCTCAGTTACTTCTAGAGCAGTTTGGTGGAGCGACTGGAGAGCTATCAGCGGCTCTGCAATACTGGGTGCAATCGTTTCATGTCGAGAATGCAGGAATTCGCGATATGCTTCAAGATATTGCTATCGAGGAATTTGGGCATTTAGAGATGGTGGGTAAGCTCATCGAAGCTCATACCAAAAATACCGACCAAACAGAGGCTTACAAAAGTACTCTCTTTGCTGTTCGCGGTATTGGCCCCCATTTTCTTGATAGTCAAGGTAATGCTTGGACTGCAAATTACCTGAATGAAGGTGGAGATGTAGTGCGTGATTTACGTGCTAATCTAGCGGCAGAAGCTGGCGCTCGTCAAACTTATGAAGCGTTGATTAAGCTAGCCTCAGATGAGGGAACTAAAGAGACTTTGGTTCATTTATTAACGCGAGAGATTTCTCATACTCAGATGTTTATGAAGGCTCTAGATTCGTTGGGTAAGTTGACTGATCCCTTCTTTGGCAATGTTCAACCTGACGAAACTGTTGCACTTTACTACAACCTATCTACCAACGGAAATGGTAAAGATGAGCGTGGCCCTTGGAATTCTGAGCCAACATTTAAATATATTGCTAACCCCTTAGAAAATCGCTCTTAAATTAATAGCGGTTTACAGGTGGATGCAACGCTGGCGGCATTGAGTAGGGTGGGCTGTATGTTCACCCCGAATTTAATTAATACCATAAGATTTGCTCTTGCTGAACGACAGCTAGATAGACTTCAGATATAGCAGTTCTCTCTGATTTATGTTGGCAAAGAGAGCGCGACAGCACGTAAACAGATTTGTAGTCTGACGCTGCAAGCACAGAGAATGCAGAGATCAGAAAGGAAATAGAGATTTTCCTAAATGATTTAGGACTGCTATGTATTTAGTTTTTATCTGGTTGTTTAGCCAAAAATTTTGGGGCTATTCTCATAGATCGGGTGATTTCTGAATTCAAAACTGAGAATTGGGAGATTGATTTGTGATTGTTAATGCCACACAAAATGGTTGGGAAATCATTTATCATCGCGCCCACGCTTTGCTTGCAGCTCAACTAGCAGGACAGTGGCGGCGTGCAGATGCGCCAGCACGTTTATATGAAACCCTAGCGGCAATTTCCCATCATGATGACTTGGAAAAAGAGTGGGAGGAGTACCTTCTGACAGATGCTGGTGCCCCACGTGATTTTACCCTAAACCAAGACAAAGATGGTGATATCCAAAAAGTGGCAGATTTGGCGAGAAATGCTCGCTATCGGGGACGGTGGGTGGCTTTATTAATTTCTATGCACATCAGCCGTTTAAATGAGCCAACACGCGGTAGGTCTTCCGAAATAGACAAAGTTCTTGATGAGCAGCTAGAAAACCAGCAACGTTGGCGTGAGGAATTGGGTATTGAGAAGGAGGAGGTAGATGCAGCTTATGCGTTTATGCAATGGTGCGATCGCCTTTCGCTGATCCTCTGTCAGCAAGAACTACCTGCTGATGAGCGGTTTCTAGAAATTAGCAAGGGTCCCGACGGTCAGCGATATGACATTATCCAGCGTCGCGATCGCTTGGTCTCTGTTGAACCTTGGCCCTTTCAGGATGATCAATTCACAGTCAATGTCGAAGCCTGCAACCTGGAACAGGTTAAATTTAACGACAATGCTGAACTTACTCAAGCACTTCAGGACGCTCCCATCAAAGTGCTGGAGTGGACGTTTGTTAAGAGTTAGCGGCGTTTAACAAGTTGCAACCATACCAGTTTGATCCGGGGGACTTGGGAAACGCTCTTGCTGTGGTGCAAATGCCTAACCCCCATTCCTGATAAGCCTTACCTATATGTAGTATTAGCTTTTTTTGTCAAGTTTGCTTGACAAAGTGTAACAATTTCGTTAAATTTATTTACATAAACTAAAAAACAAAAAACCAACCATCTATACCACTATTAGCAAAAGCCTTATTCTCAATAACTACGCCAATGAGTCCAAGATGTAATATGCCACTTACCCCAACAAAGAGTAGCAAAATCGCTATGCTTTTGGTGGTGCAGTTGCGGCTTGATTCATCGCCGCGATCATCGTAGTTGCTGTAGGCGTCAGCTTATAAGAAATAGATTTCCATCTCGCTATATCTCATTGAGATTTAATCTTCTCCCAACTACCTCGGCTATCAAGCTGAGGTTTTTTGTTGCTGCTGGGTTTTAAGTTGAGTAAACTCAACCGCACCTTTGAGAATAGTGCATCATTCAAGTGGGGATAATTTGAATCCGAGGCATTGCAAATATTTGTCTTCGATTATTAGCTCTAGCAACTTAGTATAAAAAGCTATTACCAGCAATCTCCAGCTTGTTTGGCTGGAGGTAATTATCACTGTCTGCTAGGCAAAAGGTAAATTCCTGCCACTGAAAAGACCCGATTAGCGGTAACCTAGATTACTACAACAACCTAGATAACAGAGAAACGAAGTATAAAGCATCCAGAAAAAATTAAGGACACCAAGATTACTAGACTGATTTAAAATTCTATCAAAGTGTCGCCGATCGCTTCCTATCTGTCTCAAATGAGCATCGGGGAAATTAGGAATTTTGACAACAGACGACAGCAAGGATGAATGGGTTTGTCACACCTGAGTAAACCTCCTCCTGAGAAGGTTCGCTGCATTGCTAAACTAACGATTTTCCCTTGTCTTCAATCCGTTATTACTAAAAAACCATAGACTGAGGTAGCAATTATGACAAAGTACGAAAAAATCTTTAACTCACAAGAAGCCTCAGAAGAATCACTGAGTCCAGAAGAAGCCGTAGCTGCGATCGCAGTCATCACTGCACTTGCCGAGTCTACCGTTGATGAAGTAGAAGCAGAACGCTTAGTGATTAACCTGTGGGAATTCGAGGTTTTTGAGGAATATTCAGAAGATGAAATTGCCGAAATAGTCGATAGACTCTTAGGCATTGCCGAAGATGAGGGACTTGGGGCCCTGTTTAATACCGCCAGTGCCAGCCTCTCCGATGAAATCGTACTCGATGGTTTTGCCGCTGGGGTAATCATGGTTTTAGACGAAGAAAAACTGATTATCCCCAAACAAAAACAGCCTTACCTCAAAAAACTACAAACAGCATTGGAACTTGAAGATGGAGAAGCAGAGGAAATTATCCAAGAGGTAATTGCCGCCTTTCAAGAAGCAGAAAATGAAGAATATGCAGATGACGAAGATGAAACCTTAATCATCGAAGACTTTAGTCAACAGGTATATGAGTCACCCTTGGGGAATTTTACAGTACCGATCCCGGTTGATGCTGAACAAGGAGGTAGGGTTCAAAGTCAAGAAGGCGTAGTCGGCTTTTCTGATGACTTCGGCACTTTGCTGAGAATTGATTATTATCCTCTCCCCCCAGAACAGTTAGAGGAAATGGAGTCTACTGGACAAGAAGAATATCTCCAATCAATTCTCATAGAAAAATATGTACCCCAGGCGATTTTTGCCCATGTACCAGGCGCTGAGGTAAAGCATACTGAATATCTGGAAGAAACTTGGGAGGGGTCTTACTATGCCTTAGTTGATATGCCGAAAGGTTCGACAATCTCCAAGCAAGAAAATAACGGAACTGCCATCAGATTAGATGCCTACCGAGGGCTGCTGGCCTTAATTAATGGGGAATTTTTGTATATAGTTAGCAGCCAGCGCAGCTTTTTTAATGGCGATACTCCCGGTACTCTTGAAGAAGAAGCCGAAGAAATCAAGGTAAATATTTTAAACTTTTTGGAGACTATAGAGTTTAATTAGTCAGAAGAATTTCGTCTCTAGCAAGGGGCAATGTCTGAGAACAAACCCCCTTGTTTAATCTTCCAATCTTTCTACGAAAGCGAATTGATCTGGTGCAAAATCAGTAATAAGGACAAATAGTATTACAAGATTCCTTTCCTTAATGCCTTACGCTTTAACACCAGTACACGAGGTCGCGCTCTGCTAGCTAATGTAAATCCTAGACCTTCACGAAAGATTTCTGGCATATAAAAACGTGCAGTATCTTCCTTTTCTTTATCTTCGTAAATGACCCCCATCTCTTCTAACATTCTCACCGTTTCCTGCTCCATACCCAACTCTTCGACAGCAAAAGGAATTTTCTTTTGTTCAGGGGTAAAGGTAGGAAGAGTTTCATCAACCCATCTTCTAAATGTTGGATATTCCTCTTTGGCTTCGTCTACTTTCTTCCTACTACATGGCTCAATTGCTCGACGGATAGCTTGAGGGGGCAAAAGTCTGCTTGCAGACCACTTTACAAATTGTAGTTCCTGAGAATTATCTACCGTTATATCAGCCGCATGGTATAAAAGACGGACAACATCTCTCGCTTGAAGTCTGTTATTAAAATCTGTCAACGCCGCAAATATCCAAGAATAAGTGTAGGCTTCATTAGATTTATCTGTACCGAGTTTTCTGCCCCACAATTTCTGTAGTTCTTCTGTAAGCTTGTTTTCGCTTAAACTGTCAATATCTTTGTTTGCACATACTACGTTTGCTTTGCTACAAATCCAATAAACCAGCCTCAAAAAAGAATCTTGATCCCAGGATAAATCGTAAGGACGGTAAAGGTTTTCAAACTGTTTCAAGTCTTGAGTAATTGTATAACGCAGAAAGTCACGACGAAGAAAAATTATTAAACCAAGATTAGATTGCCGTATTTCAGATAACTGCTCTGGTACATTCTGAATCAAAGCTCTTAAAGCTTTTCTTTGTTCTGGTTTAGAAGAAATCTCAGATAAAATATTTTCCAATCCATCAAAAAGAAAGATTATTCGTAAATTTTTCTTTTTTAATTCACGATTTATTAGGCTCAGATTATTGACACTTCCCTCTTCACTGTTAATACCTGTAGCTATTGATATCTCTTTAATCCAAAATTCTGTCCATTCTGGTTCTGCCCAATCCGTATTCGATAAAGCTTTTTGAATTTTAGTCTTGAAGCCTTCAGGTGAAAATTCAGATAAATTTTCGTTTAAAGCTTCTCTGACGTTGCTTCTGGCTTCATTAGTTAAGTTCTTAGCTTTGTCGTGAAGGTTGCCTGATTGAAGCAGAGGAAATATATAGGTTTTTAATTCTGATGGTGTCGATGTAGTGTCAATTGTATGCAAAAATGATTCCCAATATTTAAACCGTGACAACTGAACATAATTAAAAGTTTTGCCTGCTCCTTTGGCTCCAATCGATACTACACAAGGTAATTGCTCTTTGTAATTAGTTGCTAAGTTTTTCAATGGTTCTGTTACTAATAAATCTTCCCCTTCTCCATTTTCAGCATATTCATAAAGCCGACTTACATCCCTAAGTTGGCGAACTTCTGCAAGTATATCCGCTTCTTCTGTGTCACTTAACCTTGATTCCTCACAGGACGTAGGTATTAACTCACCCTTAGCCCACTCTCTAGCAATTTTCATTACTGAAGTTGCATTTAATTTTGAGCGTGCATCTTCCCAGTTATTTACATAAAGTAATTCTTCCGCAAAATAAGCTTCTTTTATCTCCAATCTTCGCCCATTTAGCGTATCTTCTTGTGATTGGACATAAGCAGATATTAATTCTACCAAGGCATCATCAAATGCTGGTAATTTTTTAAATTCTTCTTTTAACATACTAACTATTATTGATGGATCATAGTAAATTTTATCTTTTACACTTGCTTCTAACGGTGCAACTTTACCAATTTGTTTTAAAACAAGACTCGTGCCTTTAATAGATTGATCATTAATTGTTGTAACTAGAAACCGCTGGATTCTTGGATCAAAAATTATTGGACTGGATATTTCACTTAAGCCTGCTCTCAAATCAATAAAAACATAATCTGCATCAACAACTTGACCTAATTTATAGATAGCATCGGCATATTCCCAAGTTCCATCTGGACTTCTAACCAAATGTTCAGGTAGAATAGGTGTATCTAGTAGCTGTTCATCTTTAAGACAGGCAGGTAAGAAATAAGTTGTTAATTTTACCTCATTTTTAGCTGACTCATTTTTAGCTGATTTTTTAACTTCACCTGCAAATAATGAAAGTGCTTCTTCTCTTTCAATAGTAGGATAGTGGTAAACTTCTAAAAAATTAATAAAAGAAACAAATGGTTGTTGTTTTTCAAAAGCATTCCAATAGGTAAGACCAGGAGCTTCTAAATCAGCATCAATTACCAAGATAGTTATAGACTCACTTAACTCTTTAGCTCTATCTAGCAAAGCAAAAAGATGGGCTGCTAAATTTAATGTCCTCCCTACACCACCTTTAAAAGAATAAAAAGCTATTAAACTAGGTTTTTTAGTATATGGTTCTGGTAGCTTAACTGGGTTTTCTATTACGGTTTCTGTTTCCAAGTCACTTTTTAGATAAGCAATTTCTTCCCAAAAAGGACGTACCTCAATATCAGTTATGTAAGCTTCTTCTCCACTGATAAATTCTACAGGTAATGTAGCATCACCAATATCAAACTGAATAACAGATTCTTCTTCCTGATACCAATCTTTGAACCATTCCTTTAAAGCAATAACAGCGCGATCTCTATTTTCTTCAGTATGAAGGTATATTTCTAAAGCATCTGAATAACAGCGAATTTTTACTATTCCTGTTGGTAGATTAGTACCGTAGTTAGTTTCGTGCCGAATTTTTCTTCTAATATCGAGCCAAGTGAATAATTTTAGTTCATTCATAGTTTGTTAATTTCTCCTGCAATCCATTTTGCTATTTTTAGCAGTTTATTCTCTATATCTTCATCGCTTGCTTGTATTTCATTTTTTCTAGTAATGGTAGAAATAACGTTTCCTCCATATCTCCACATTTGGTTAATCTGTCCACTATCTAATTTTCTCTTTTCTTGTTTATTCTTATTATTCCTCTTATCTGGGATATCCTCCATACGTATTTCAGGTAATCTTAAAGGCCCTTCTGCTTCTAGACAATCTAACAATTTATTTATATTATGTTGGCATTCAGCAATTTCTGGGCATAAATCAGTGCGTTTACGCTTTTTTTGCTTCATGAACACTGCCTTAAGACCACATTCAACGGCATAAAATAATAATAACCGATGGGCATTGGTAAGGAGTGGAGGTGTTTTGTGATAAGCAGATATGTTTCTAAGCCAAGCTTTCTCCATTTCTTTGTCTGTGAAAGGTATTGGTGCCATTTAGCTATTTTTATTCCCGGAAAATAAGATTTTACTCAGATATATTATGTTAAAATTGCTCCACCCATCAACCGCTCATACCGATATTTCAATTCTTCTTTCATCAAATACCAACGCTCTAAAGTTGCATCTGTTTCTATCACCTTCTCTGCTGCTTGACGGGCTAAAATTAATACTTCCTCATCTTCCACCAAACTTGCTAAGGTAAAATCTGCTACTCCTGATTGGCGAGTTCCCAGCACTTCCCCAGGTCCACGAAAACGCATATCCATCTCCGAGATGAAAAAGCCATCTTGGGACTGTTCCAACACCTTCAGCCTTTGTTGCGCTTCGGGACTTCGAGAACTGCTCATCAGCAAACAGTAGGACTGTGCTGCACCCCGACCGACACGTCCCCGTAATTGGTGCAGTTGTGATAAACCGAATCTCTCTGCATTTTCTATGAGCATTACAGTGGCGTTAGGTACGTCCACGCCTACCTCAACCACAGTGGTAGAAACTAAAATCTGTGTTTCGTTATCGCGGAATTTGGTAATCGATTCATCCTTTTCGGCTGAACTCATGCGACCGTGCAACAGCCCCACTTGAAAGTCAGGGAAAATGCTTTCTTGTAACTTTTGATGTTCCTCTACAGCCGATCGCAAATCGAGTTTTTCTGATTCTTCCACCAAGGGCAAAACAACGTAAATTTGCTTACCTTGGGCAACTTCCCGACGCATCAAATCGTAAGCCTGGGGACGTTGCTGACCCGATAAAACCGTTGTCTGAATTTTTTGTCGTCCTGGTGGTAACTCATCAATTTGGCTCACATCCAAGTCACCATGTACCGTTAATGCTAATGTCCGGGGAATGGGTGTGGCGGTCATAGTTAATACATGGGGTTGCTCGCCTTTTTGCTGCAACTTCGCCCGTTGTTGTACCCCAAAGCGATGCTGTTCATCAATCACCACTAACCCCAGTTGCTGGAAGTTGACGGGGTCTTGAATCAAAGCATGAGTTCCCACTAATAGGGGTAATTCACCCGTTTCTAACTGGGAATGAATTTGTCGCCTTTTGACAACTTTAGTAGAACCTGTCAGCAATTCCACGGGTAAATGCAACAAGTTAAACCAGCTAACTAATTTACGATAATGCTGTTCTGCTAAAACTTCAGTGGGTGCCATCAATGCCGCTTGGTAGCCAGATTGAATTGCGGCGAGGATAGCTACTACAGCGACGACGGTTTTACCCGAACCCACATCCCCCTGCACCAAACGATTCATCGGTGTAGATTTTTGCAAATCGTTGAGGATATCATTGATGACTCTTTGCTGGGCGCCGGTGAGTTGAAAAGGCAAGATTTCGTTGAATTTTTCTAATAGCTGACCTTTGGGGGCGAGGATAGCGCTGGTTTGAATTTGTCGCGCTTGCTGCTGTCGTTGCAGTAAACCAAGTTGCAGATAGAAAAATTCGTCAAATACGAGGCGACGACGGGCAACTTTCAGGGTGTCGCTATCTTCGGGAAAATGGATGTTAGCGATCGCATTCTTCAATTCCATCAAACCATACTTTTCTCGCAAACCACTGGGTAGAGGATCTTTCATTTGCGCCGCAGCAGGTAAAGCAGCAATTACCGCCTGTCGTACCATATTCGCCATCACACCCTCAGTCAGAGCATAAATCGGCACTACCCGCCCAATAGTCAGCGAATCAATCGGATCTCCTGGATTTGCCAAAACTTCTAATTCTGGGTTATCCAACGTCAAGCCATATTTACTTCCTTTCACCAACCCACAAGCCGCCACCACGCTACCTACCGGATAACGGCGTTTTAAACTTTCCTGCCAACCACGACTGCTAAAACGCGCCCCTGCGTAAAAACGCCCAACTTTGATTTCCCCTGTGTTATCTTTCAGGATCAATTCTAAAATTGATAATTTCTTATTCTTAGGGCTAGTAAAAAAGTTACAACGCTTCACCGTCGCTATTATTGTTACTGTTTCACCCCCCTGCAACTCACGGATATTCACCTGACGCGCATAATCAATGTGGTCGCGGGGATAGTAGAACAGCAAATCACGCACAGTAGATAGACCCAAACGCGCCAAATTCTCCGCTTTTTTGATGCCTATTTCTGGCAATTCGCTGATTTTTTGGTCTATTTTCGGGGCAAGCCTTGGACTGATATCAGGAATAATTTTGGATATTGGGGTTTTGGATTGATAAGTTCTCCCCTGCTCCTCTGCTCCTCTACTTCCTGGCTCATCCTGCTCTTTTTGCAGTTCGTAGAGATATCTACGAGCATCTGCTACTAAATGTTGTCTCTCTTCCACACCCAAATTTGGATAGTCAGCAAATTGCACCGCTAGTTCTTGCCAGCGACGGCGTTCATTTGGGGGTAAGGCTGTGGGGAATTTACCAAAAGTCAAGCTGAGAAACTCACCGAAGCGGTATTGCCTACCCACCAAATCTGTAAAGCCATGTTCAGCCTCTATTGCCAAGGCTTTGTGCAATCTTATCCAATCGGGTGTGTCATTGGTCATTGGTCATTAGTTGTTAGTCATTGGTCATTGGTCATTGGTCATTAGTCATGAGTATTGAGACAAAGAACAAATGACTAATCCTCAAACCAACTGGCACGCCATGCGGCTTCAGCTTCAGCGATTGTCAGTTCCCGCTGCTTTTTTTGATACTCCCGTCCTAGCTTGTTTAGCTGAACTAAGATATTACGAATCTGCTTGCGCTCAGACAAAAGTTTCGCGTCAGCAAATTCGATTTCCCCCAACCGCAGGTTAATAGCCATGATTTGTGTCAGGCTAGAATCTTCTGACTCCTGCTCATTTTCAATTTCAATTACTAAGTTTAATAGATTGGGCGGGCCTGGTATGACCTCAGCCGATGCTTCGGATACAGCCGCTGCCGCTGCTAAAATCGGTTCTGGTAATTTTTTCGGTAAAATACCAGCTTTTTGTAATAAAACATTAGCATCATGGGAGACTTTTTTCAGTGTCTCCTGGGTTGCCTCCTCTAATTCCTGCTGCCATTGTGCTAGTTCCATAGGGTTAGAAAGGTCAATGAATTTGGAATTGCTTTCACGTTCCTCAGTTTCCCCTAGTTCCTCAGTTTCCCCTAGCTCCTCAGTTTCCCCTAGTTCCTCTAGTTGCTCACTTTTAATATAAGTGAGTAAATACTCAGCAGTCTGTTGACCCAATTTGCGGACAGCTTGTTGCAATTTTTGCCGCTGATTCAATGACAAACTCAGGAAATTTTCGGCATATCCTTGGGTACAGAGGTGGTAACTTGCCAGAATCAACTGTTTGGATAGGGCTTGTCCCAAGGTGGTTAAATAACTAGCATAAGCATTTTGGAGTTCTGTCGCGATCGCTCCGATTGCCTCGTTCAGCACTGCAATATCCCGCTCAATTCGCTCGATTGCTCTCGCCATATCTTCTTGTTCTTGTCCATCTGAACCTTAATTATGGTACAAATGTACAAATTTTTGGTAAAAAAATTATCTAGAAAACTTGAGATTTTGTCGGAAAAATTGGGGATAATCATCCCTTCAGCTTGATTTACCCCCAATAAAATACAGGCCAGCATAGTTTGCTTGACCTGTCTTAAAACAGTTATTAGTCAAGAGTCTATAGCCCATAGTTAAAACCATAATTCTTAACTAAATGACTAACGACTAATGACTAATGACTAATTTACTTAGTACCCATTTGTGCAGCAACTTCGTCAGCAAAACTAATTTCTTGCTTTTCAATGCCTTCACCTAGCACAAAGCGCGTAAAGCGGCGCACTTGGATGTCTTCGCCTATTTGATTCTTCACTTGCTTCACCAAGTCTTCTACCGAGATACTTTGATCGCGGATGTAAGGTTGATCTAGCAGAGTCAACTCTTTCAGGCGTTTATCAATCCGCCCCTGAACAATCTTTTCCTTGATGTTTTCTGGCTTATTTGCCAAATCATCCCGGCCCATTTCAATATCTTTTTCTTTTTGGGCTACTTCGGCAGGGATTTGGTCTAAGCTCACATACTCGACATTTGGACAAGCCGCAACTTGCATCGCCGTGTTCCGTGCCAAGGTTTGGAACTCTTCGTTAACAGCTGCTGAATCAGTTTGAGAGTTCAGTTCTATCAATACACCAACTCGACCGCCAGTGTGAATGTAGCTTTCTACTATACCTGATGTGCCTTTTGCGATCGCAAAATTGACAAAGCGCCGCACCTGAATATTTTCTCCCAGGGTAGCAATAACTTGCTTAATCGCTTCGTCTACGGTAACGCTGGCATTTTCAATATAGGGTTGAGCCAGTAAAGACTCCACACTATCAGCCGTTGCAGCTTGCTTGGCTAGGCTCTTAACTAAAGCTTTAAAAGCATCATTCCGGGCAACGAAATCGGTTTGGCAGTTGATTTCTATGAGTACACCCACCTGGCCACCTGGCTTAATGTAGGTATCCACTAGACCTTCTGCCGCAATGCGATCGCTTTTTTTACCTGCCGAAGCGATGCCCTTTTGTCGTAGCCAATCTCCGGCTTTTTCTATATCGCCGTCATTTTCTTTCAGCGCTTTTTTGCAGTCCATCATGCCAGCACCAGTTTTTCGGCGTAGCTCTTGGACGAGTTTTGCAGATATTTCCGCCATGTTGCCTCAATTCCTAACTTGACCTCGAGTTGTAATCGCTCACGGGTGTTGAGTATTTCTATCTTACTCAGGAGAATGAAAAGTATGAAGGATGAAGTGACTTCGATTTTTACTTCATCCTTCATTTTTCATCCTGACATCCGACAGTTACTTATGCTTCTTCTTCTTCTTCGCCGTCGGGAATCAGCGCGTCAGTATACTCCGTTTCTTCGTAGTCGTACTCATCGCCTTCGTATTCTTCGTAATCTTCTTCGCCTTCCAGCTGACCGTGACGGCCTTCATAAATGGCATCCGCCAATTTGCCGACAATCAGCTTAATTGACCTAATGGCATCATCATTAGCTGGGATGGGAATATCAACTACATCTGGGTCACAGTTTGTATCTAACATAGATACAATCGGAATTCCCAGTTTTTGGCATTCTTGAACTGCGTTGTACTCGCGCCGTTGGTCTACAATCACCACGACATCGGGCACTTTCCGCATGGTTTTAATGCCGCCCAAGTATTTCTGTAGCTTTGCCATCTCCCGACGCAGCATCGAAGCTTCTTTTTTCGGCAATAAGTCTAGGGCGCCGGTTTCTTCGCGGCGTTCCAAATCTTTCAGCCTGTCTGCTCTGGTTTTGATGGTCGCCCAGTTGGTCAGCATTCCGCCTAACCAACGTTGGTTAATGTAGTGAGAACCACAACGGCTGGCTTCTTGAGCGATAATTCCGGCTGCTTGGCGCTTAGTGCCAACGAACAGGAATTTCTTACCCTGTTCTGATTGCGATCGCATATAGTTATACGCCGCATCCATCAATTGGGCAGTTTGCACCAAGTCGATGATGTGTACACCATTGCGGGAAGTGTAGATGTAGGGGGACATCTTCGGGTTCCAACGTCGGGTTTGGTGCCCAAAGTGAACCCCTGACTCCATCATTTGAGCCAATGAAACAACTGGCATATTTTTTAACTCCGATTCGGGTTAAACCTCCACCCAGGCGTATCTCCCATAAGGAAACACCCGAATTCCCGGATGTGCGAGATTAATGAACTTATCTAGGGTAGCACAATTATGTTGACTTTTAAAGTAAATTTGGATTTGCTGAGTGATAACGGGTTTAGTCTCAGTAGCTTTTGTAGCGAATTAGTAAGCTTTAGATTATTAGTGATTATTAAATTATAATTTGATTAAAAGCTAGTTTATTTTTTTATGGAAACAACAAATATTCGTCAACAAGCAAAAGATTATATTGATCGTCTTTCCGCCGAAAAATTAGTAGTAGCCACTGATTTTTTAGCTTATTTAGCTGAACGTGAAATTAATGAAGCGACAGAAGAATTATTAAATATTCCCGGATTTAGAGAAGCATTTGCAAAAGCTAAGAAAGATGTAGCCGAAGGTAAAGTAACTGATTGGCGTAGTATTAGAAACGATGTATAGCGTAAAACTATCGCCCGATGCAGAAGAATTTTATGCCGGCGTTGATAAATCATTAGCCAAGAAGATAGCTAGATGTTTTGAAATATTAGAAAAAGAACCTCGCAATTATCCTAATATAAAACCTTTGAGAGGTGAGTTATCAGGTTATTATCGTTATCGTGTAGGTGACTATCGAGTAATTTATGAAATTGACGATGAACTCAACCAAGTGACGATTATTTTTATTGAACATCGAAGTAGAGTTTATGACTAATTCGGAGCTTCAAACTAGGGAATTATTATGATATTTGGTAATTGTCTATGTGGTTTCTATGTATTACATAGTATTCAAGTTTGATGGAACTTATTTTATTATTAAAACTTATATCTAAACTCTATTCTGAAAACCTCACTAAAAAAAGGGATGATTGAGGTTTGTAGTAAATCAGTCTTCTGCATATTTTTATTTTTCAAACCCTTGGCCATGTTTATAGGATTTAGGCTCAAATCTAACAAAAAATATAATTGTCTTATAAAAGACCATTTTTATGGTAACTTTATCTAAGTTTTGCCATATTTGATAAATAAATATATCTGGATTTGCTCCTTTTTTTTCTAATTCAGAATTTTCAAAAACTTGAGACTGAAACATGAGATATTCATAATCTGGACTTAAAGGTAAATCTCCCATAAGAAAATTAGGACTTTGTACTGTACAATCTCCTAACCATTTATCTTGATATTTTGATTCGTAGTGGTAAAGCCCACGAGCAATAGATTGTATTACATTATCAATTCTATCTCGGTCATAGCTTACCTGCGCTGTTTCATAAGGAATAATAAGACTTCCTACTTTTTTTTGAACTTGTACACGTCTTGATCTAGAAAAAACTGTTTTAGCTATGCTTAAATTATTTTTCTCTAAAGTTTTAAACCATTTAGATTTTAAAATAGTAAATGCAATCTCAGTATCTGCATTTAATATTAAAAATATGGCTGTATACTCATCATCTTTTGCTCGTGCAGTATTATGTTTTTTACATGATGGTACAGTTAGAAGATTTTTCTTGTAATCAGGGCTTCCATCAGGCAAATATTCTTTCCCAGGGAAAAAACATTCAGGTGGTATATGTTCTCTACTATTTGAAATTTCATTACAACAGTAACATTTAGCTTTTCCTATTTTTCCACGTCCCATTGATTAAAATTCCTATTTTTCTAGCCTAGATTAGATTAGGATACTAGGAATAATGAATACTAGAGTAGGATTACTGAAATTAGTAACGTCCTAATATCAAAGACTTTTACTCTGGTGTGTTTGCATACTCAAACCCTGCTAATTCGTATTATCTCATTATATCTCTTGCCTTCCTCTCTCCGCGCCTCTGCGTCTCTGCGTGAGATAACTCTTTATTCTCCTTTCCCCATCTCCTGATAAGCCGCGTAAACACCCTTGACGTTATACCAATTCAGAAAAATTCGCGCAATTTCCAAAGCCAACTGCGGCTTACCCAAATCAATCAACCATTGCAAAAAAGGAGCCATCGTCCTTTCATTCAACGCGCCATTAAGCGAAAGAATGCCCCAAAGTAAGCGATGAAACCATGTCATTTGAATCATCATTTTTACTTCCCAAGTGGGATGTTTTTGATAAAACAAAACTCCCATGCGTCCGCGTTGAATTTCTTGATCAATTAGACGAGGAATTTGTGCTAAATTAAATGGTGGATGCCAATGATAACCGACAGCTTCAGGACATTTAATTAGTTGTAAACCTAGCTTTTTTAGCCTGACGCCTAGTTCTAAATCTTCCCAGCCATAAAGTTGAAAGCCTGTGTCGAATAATCCCGCTTTTTCTAACCAATGTTTGGGAATGGCGACATTACCAGTAGCAAAGAAGGCGGCGGAAAAATCTGTGATTTTATAGGGTTCGGCGGTGGGGTTGTCAAAATTAGCAGTGTTAATGACTGCACCGTAGGTAAAAAAGCGATCGCATCCCAACTTCTCTTCTCCCCGCACCAACGCCTCAAAATGCGATCGCAGAAAGTTTTTCAGCACCACCAAATCGCTATCAATAAAAATAATTGTGTCTCCCAGCGCCTTCTCTACCCCCAAATTTCGCGCCGCAGCGGGGCCAGCATGATCTTGTTGAAAGCTTCGCACATGGGGAAATTCTTCTTTATTAGTCGCTAACCACTCCAATGTGCCATCAGTAGAGCCATCATCTACCAAAACTATTTCATAACCTTGGAGAGACGTTTCATGAAACGTCTCTACATCACTCAAATCCTGCATTTCCAAGGCACGGAGGCACTTAGACAAAATCGGCTGGCGATTGTAAGTTGGTATCACAACGCTGAAAAACACAGTCTCACCCACAACACTTTTACTCATCTCCAGGATAGGACAAATAAATCACTGTCAGGGTTTCCTCAAAGATTAGAGTGTAGATTAATAGTTTTCTCCTGGTACCCAATCCCCAGATGGCGTTGCATAGAGAAAGTATACAGGGGTTACTTTAGATATAATAATGACTCATTCTTTGTTTTCCTGAGTGGAGAAATTAATGGGTCGCGCCAAAAAGGTTGTCCTGGCATATTCTGGTGGAGTTGATACTTCTGTTTGCATCCCCTACCTGATCAAAGAGTGGGGAGTTGATGAGGTGATTACACTTGCAGCAGATTTAGGTCAGGGAGATGAATTAGAGCCAATTCGAGAAAAAGCGCTGAAATCGGGTGCAAGTGAATCTCTGGTGGCGGATGTCAAAGACAGCTTCGTTAAAGATTACGCTTTCCCAGCGATTCAAGCTAATGCTCTTTATGAAAATCGCTATCCTCTAGGAACTGCCCTAGCTCGGCCGCTGATTGCCAAAATATTAGTAGAAGCTGCGGCAAAATACGGTGCTGATGCGATCGCACACGGTTGCACTGGCAAGGGTAATGATCAGGTACGCTTTGATGTCTCCTGTGCCGCTCTAAATCCCAATCTGAAGATACTCGCACCAGCAAGGGAATGGGGCATGAGTCGTGAGCAAACCATCGCCTATGGTGAGAAATTTGGCATCCCCGCACCAGTCAAAAAATCCTCTCCCTACAGTATTGATAAAAATTTGCTCGGTCGGAGCATCGAAGCTGGTTCGCTGGAAGATCCAGCCGTCGAACCACCAGAAGAAATTTATCAAATGACTAAAGCGATCGCCGACACACCCAATGAGCCAGAATACATTGAAATCGGCTTTGAAAAAGGTCTTCCTACCACGCTCAACGGTACAGCCAAAAACCCAGTTGAATTAATTGAACAACTCAATCAGGTGGTAGGAAATCACGGCATTGGGCGAATCGACATGATTGAAAACCGCTTAGTGGGCATCAAATCGCGGGAAATATACGAATCACCTGCCATGTTGGTGCTAATTCAGTCCCACCGCGATTTAGAAAGCCTAACTTTGACAGCTGATGTCAGCCACTATAAACGGGGACTAGAAGAGACTTATACGCAACTTGTGTACAACGGGCTGTGGTACAGTCCACTCAAAGCCGCATTAGATGCCTTCATTCAAAAGACACAAGAGCGAGTGTCTGGAGTTGTGCGGGTGAAACTTTTCAAAGGCAATGCCACAATAGTCGGTCGTTGGAGTGATAAATCCCTCTACAGCCCCGACTTAGCAACCTACGGCGCAGAAGACCAATTTGACCATAAGGCAGCTGAAGGCTTTATCTACGTTTGGGGGCTACCAACGCGGATTTGGGCACAGCAAACTAGAGGCTAGTCAATTCTGGATTTTGGATGAATTGAAAATCCAAAATCCAAAATCCAAAATCCCACTACTCACCAGCTTGATGCTTAACTTGGCGGGACTCCCACCACAGGGGCACAACGATCACGGCAATTAAAATTAGTAATGCGGCGATCGCAAATTGACTCACCCAGGCAACCAACTGCTCTAGGGAGATAATTCTGCCAGCAAAGAAAGCTAATGTCACCATCGCACTAGCCCAAGCACTGGCCCCTGCCAAGTTGTATAAAAAGAATTTTCCAAAGGACATTTCAGCTATCCCAGCTAGTGGTGCCGCAAAAATTCTTAATAAGGCGAAAAAACGCCCAAAAAATACAGCTTTACCAGCATTTTCACTAAATTGATCTTTAATACTCAGCAGTCGAACTTCAGAAATCCGGAAGAGACTACCAACTTTTAACAGGAAAGGCCAACCGCCTACTCTCCCAATCCAATAACCGCAATTGCCGCCAATTACAGCACCAGCAACGGCATCACCGAGAACCAGCCAGTAGTTTAGTTCATCGCTACCAGCGAGGAAACCACCTACTAGAGTCACGGTTTCACCAGGAAGAGGAATGCCCAAATTTTCTAGCAAAATTCCCAAGAAAATTGCCCAATAGCCGTAACTGTGGGCAACTTCCTGGATATTTTCTAGTGAAATCAGCTCAAAAGACATTCCGCACCGCCACCTTTACAAATTTTTACTTTTACTATATCTTTGCTTGTTTTTGCTTGGGGTGTCAATCAAGCCACTACACGGACTCATTAGTCTTTAATCGAAGTTGACACGTTCCACGGCTGAAACCAATAATCTTTAATCTATGTTAACTGTTGAATTTTGACTATTGACTATTAGCTAATCAGCGTTATTTACCACAAAAGTTGATTTATTGTCGGCTAAATTCAAAAAATTTATAAATAATTTATAAAAAGCCAAGATTTTTATAAATATCTTGTAAAAGATAACTTTGATACCGAAATTACCAGGCACTTGTGCCTATACTGGGTTAAATATCATAAATTATACGGCATAAATACTGAAACAAAAGCTAAATTGCATTACGCAAAGTCCCAATACATTTGGATAAAACGGTAATTTCGCCGTTGAAACAGAAGCAGCATTGATGTCAAATTTTCTTTTTGTTAAGTGTATCAACTACTCAGTTAAATTTATGACTCTGACACAAGAACGCCAAGTGATTTTGTTCGAACCCCAAGGAGCTATAGACTTACAGGGTGGTATGGCTTTGAGCGAAAAGATGGCTGCAATAAAGCCCCAAGCCGATCAACTCTGGGTTATCGATCTAGCGGCAGTGGATTTCATGGATAGCTCTGGACTAGTCCCCTTGGTAATAGGACTCAAAGCCGCACGCCAGAGTGGTTGTCGCTTAGTTCTTTGCAACGTACAAACCCCTGTACGATTGATTTTGGAACTTACCCAACTGGATTCAGTGTTTGAAATTTTTAACAGCGAGGAAGATATCTTATCTATCGTTAAGGATAACAATTTTGTGCTAGCAGACTAAATTTTTATACCATCTATATAAAGTATGGCGAGACCGACTAGCAGTTTTGCCGACGGAAATGACACACGAATATAGCATGGAGAGGAATTAATTCCTATGAGTTCGCAGCCCCCGCAATTTATTTTAGGGACTGCGGACTACAATTTTTTAGTAGCAAATTTCAGGAGCTTATCGGCTAATTGTTTAGATTGCACCACAATCATATCTTTAGGCATTCTGGGGAGTAGACATATTACTTTGTCCAGATGCCGTGCGGGGAAAGTTTGGCAAATCAATGCCGCTATGAGTAGTATGCCGGGTTTTTACTGCTAAACGGTAACTCACGCTTTGCAGCTCAGCCTGTAGTTGGCGATTTTCCCGTTGTAGCACTGTCACCTTTTCTCGCACTGGAGCCATACGTTCCTCAAACTTACGGCGGTAAATTTGCGGTAACTCCTGTACTACTTGCTCCAACATCCGACTGCGATCAGTGAGTTCTTGCACTGACTGGCGCAATTGGTAAATTTCGGCGTCACGAACTGTAATTTGCTCTTGGTAGAACGTCACCTGCTGTTCAACAGCTTGGAGTTGTTCTCGTAAAGCCTGCAACTGACTCAGATCCCGCTCTGGCTCCGAGCGCTGGGGCATGAAATTAGTATTTCCTTTTACCAGCCGGAAGAGTTCTTGAGATAGCTGCTGTACTAATTGATCGCGAAGTTGCAACTCTTGGCGCAACTGCGATACTTCCGTAGAAAGAGCTTGGATGTTGGGGGTGTCAGATTGGCTCACAGTGGCTTACAGCTCTCTTGGTATAACTGCGATGATACTGCCTTTGGCAAGTACTTGTTAATTTAGCATTCCCATCTGCAATCAGGAAAAAGTCATCAAGAAATTTTTTGGATTTTTATCTAACTTAGTTTTGAGTACTGAGTTGTGACACTCAGCACTCGTTACTCGTTACTCGTTACTCAAAACTCAGCACTGTCCTAGACGGTTGCCGCAACTTTAGCTGGTTTTTCTTCGTGGACTTCTTGCTTAACTGTTAAATAGCGAATCACTTCTTCGCTTAATCGCATAGCCCGTTCTAATGGAGCGATCGCTTTTGCGGGTGCCGTGTAGTTGAATTGGATGTAGATGCCATCCCGGTGCTTTTTGATTTCATAAGCAAGACGACGCTTGCCACGATTTTGAATTTGGATCTCCTCAGATCCTTGTTCACGGAGCAAGCTTTGGTATTTAGTAATTGCTTGCTCTACCTGCTCGTCTCCCAAGTCAGGGCGCAGGATGTACATTGTCTCGTAAACTGTCGTCATGGTTTTTAGTTTCCTTATGGACAAATTGGCTGCTGATGTTAATTTATACAAGCATGGTAATATACGATACCAGCACCCATCAACATCGGAAGCAACAAGGAACTATAATCTTACCAGTTTTCAATTTGAATGATTAGCCAAATCTGCCAAAGTAAGGATATTAATCAAGGTTATGGCGCAACGCTATTTGCGAGTTCAAAATCAAGAAGGACAGATTTACTATGGGTTACTACAACCATCCCTGAATGTGGAAGTGTTGGATGCTCCACCTTGGTTGCATGGCCAACCCACTGATTTAATCTTGGAACCAAATAATTACCAAATTCTGGCGCCTTGTGCGCCCTCAAAAATTGTGGCGGTAGGCAAGAATTATGCAGACCATGCTGCTGAAATGGGAACTTCTGTGCCTGCTGAACCATTGCTCTTTCTGAAGCCACCTACATCTATCATCGCCTCAGAGACGGAAATTAAGTATCCTCGCCAGTCGCAACGGGTAGATTATGAAGGAGAGTTGGCAGTCGTGATTGGCTCGAGCACCTGTGACTGTACACCAGAGTTAGCCCAAACCAAAATTTGGGGTTATACCATCGCCAATGATGTGACAGCGCGGGATTTACAAAAACAAGATGGTCAATGGACAAGAGCCAAAGGTTTTGATACTTTCTGTCCCTTGGGGCCTTGGGTGGTAAGGGAATTAAATCCAGGAGCCAAATTGCAGACTTTTTTGAATGACGACCCGAACCCAGTGCAATCTGCCTGTATCGATCAGATGGTGTTTCCCCCAGACTTTCTGGTGTCCTATATCAGTCAAGTGATGACGCTGTTGCCAGGGGATGTAGTGTTAACGGGTACGCCCTTTGGAGTTGGTGCATTGCACTTAGGCGATCGCGTGCGCGTAGAAATTGAAGGTATCGGCCGCCTAGAAAATACCGTGGTAGCCCGTTAACCTCTAGCGCACTTGCATATGCACAGCATCAGAAATCGCCGGAATTTCCGCATAACGCCCGCTCAGTGACTGGATAACAGAATATACCACAGATGCTACTACGCCTAAAAAGATAGTGTTAGCTACCGTTTCTATTGCAAATCCCGCACCAGGAATCGGCACCAAAATTTTCAGCAGTATGGAACACAAAAATATAATGATGTCCAAAAGTATTGCCTGCATAGCGTTGAAACGGATGAAGTGACTTATTTTTTCGTTTCTTACCACCAAGAGGAATAAAGCGAAGAACGCGAGCAGTTGACCAATTTGTCCTATGCTATCGTAAATTGCTTTCACCGGTAGCAGGGGCAAAAATAGCAATTGCAGTGGCGGAAACTGTGCCAACAAAATGCTACCGAATACTAGACCATCAATTAGGGGTAGTAAATAAGGTAAGCAAGCAAAAAGTCGGTCGGAAACTGTTGTAGACCCGCGCCAAGTCATCGTGCGTTCTCCTGTGGTGAAATTTCAACGTTTACTTGAGCCTAGGATAACGCAGTTGCTTGGTCTTGCTCGCAAATCAGATTATTCTATATAAGCAATGCGGAAACCCATCATACACTTATACTGGTTCGGCTGCTGTTCAGTGAACTTGCGAATAGCTTGACCACAGCGGAGTTGACCACCACGCCAGCGGGGTTGACCGCTCCCGTCGGCGAGTAGACAAGATTGGCAAACCTGCTCAGGGGCAAGGATTTGATCGTCCATTAAAATGACTAGCATCTAATCCCTCCGTAAATCCTTATTGCTACCCACATTCCACTTCGGAGAGAACACGCTTGGTAGACACCCAAAGAGCAGAGTCAGGTAGGATAGTCGCTGGCTGCGGGTCGTCAACTCCTGCGATTTTATCTGGCGGAACATGCCAATAAAACAACCAAAGCCCTCTTGTTGGCAAAAATGTGGGCAATAGCTTTCATATTGCTAAATACACCTTAATTCATTGTATGTTGTATATCTTGGAACAGAGGATATTAGTAAAAAATAATACATAAATTCTTACACAATGTTTTAGCAGAGGCAGCCAGATCGATCGCATCCCCGTTAAGTTAGTGAGAGGGAATGTCAAACTTGATATTCTCTGCGAAGAAGCTCGATGATCATTAACGCATTAATTAGGCTGGTATCTAATAATAAATAAGTCACCACCAATCAACGTCAATAGTCAGCAGTCCAAAAAACATTGAACTATCGACTATCAGACGGTTACTTCGGTGCTGCACCTAACTAAAATCTACCCATTGTCCAAATTTCCATAAGGATAGTTCCAGTGACCAAGACTAACTCAGACTTTCTTACATCCTCTGATCCTGCGATTGGGGAGTTAATTAACCAAGAACTACAGCGTCAACGTGACCACTTAGAGTTGATTGCTAGCGAAAACTTTACCTCTGCCGCTGTGCTGGCGGCCCAAGGTTCTGTACTGACAAATAAGTATGCTGAAGGGTTGCCTGGTAAACGCTACTATGGCGGCTGTGAGTTTGTTGATAAAATTGAGCAACTGGCGATAGACCGAGCCAAACAACTGTTTGGTGCTGCTCATGCCAATGTACAACCCCATTCTGGGGCACAAGCGAATTTTGCCGTCTTCTTGACACTGCTGCAACCAGGGGACAAAATCATGGGGATGGATTTGTCTCATGGGGGACATCTCACCCACGGTTCACCAGTAAATGTTTCGGGTAAATGGTTCCAAGTTTGTCACTACGGCGTTAACCAGCAAACAGAACAATTGGATTATGATCAAATTCGCGAGCTGGCGCTAAGGGAGCGTCCTAAGCTGCTGATTTGTGGTTATTCAGCTTATCCCCGTGTCATTGACTTTGGCAAGTTTCGCAGCATCGCTGATGAAATCGGTGCTTACTTACTGGCGGATATTGCTCACATCGCTGGTTTAGTGGCTTCTGGTCTGCATCCCAATCCAATTCCTGATTGTGATGTAGTGACAACAACGACTCATAAAACTTTACGCGGCCCTAGGGGTGGTTTAATCTTGACCCGTGATGCAGAACTCGGTAAAAAGCTAGATAAATCAGTTTTCCCTGGTTCTCAAGGTGGGCCATTGGAACATGTTATTGCTGGTAAGGCAGTAGCTTTTGGCGAAGCTTTGAAGCCAGAGTTCGCCACCTATTCTGCTCAAGTGATTGAAAATGCCCGTTCCTTGGCAACTCAACTGCAAAACCGAGACTTAAAACTAGTGTCTAATGGCACTGATAACCATTTGATGTTAGTGGATTTACAGTCTATTGGCATGACGGGTAAGCGGGCAGATCAGTTGGTGAGTGGGATAAATATTACGGCCAATAAAAATACAGTTCCCTTTGATCCCCAGTCGCCCTTTGTTACTAGTGGTCTGAGGTTGGGTTCTCCAGCTATGACTACGCGGGGCTTGGGAGTTGCAGAATTTGCGGAGATTGGGAATATTATTGCCGATCGCCTGCTTGACCCTGATTCTGACACAGTTACCCATGATTGTCGGCGACGGGTGGCAGCATTGTGCGATCGCTTCCCCTTGTATTCTCACCTAGAAATTCCCGTACCAGTGCTAGCTTAAGCAATTTGAGATTTGAGATTTTGGAAAGCGTCTAAAATCTCAAATTCCGATGCTGATAACTGACCCAAATGTAGTAGATATAGGTAGAAACTGCCCTCACCCGCTTTTGTCTAGCAAACTACTTAGAAAAAAATACTGATGCCTGCTCAGATTTATCATCTGATTGCCTTCCTAGTCGCCGCAGTAGTCGTTCTCTGGACTACCCCTGATGTCAAAAACATTGGTATCAAAAGCGGACGAGTAGATCAACCAGGCGATCGCAAAGTTCATCAACGTCCGATGGTTCGCCTGGGAGGAGTTTCTATCTTCGCAGGTACTTTTGCCTCCCTATTAATTGTCTGGTGGTTAGGCGGATTTGGCAATTTGTCACTAGAAAAAGAATGGCAAATTTGGGGTGTTATTTTAGGAGGTGTGGGCTTTTTTCTCATCGGTTTAGCAGACGATTTATTAAACCTCTCTCCCCTAGGACGCCTGCTAATGCAAGTGATTGTGGCATCTGCTGCATGGAAAGCAGGCGTAAGTATAGATTTTATTAGCGTTCCCACAGTCGGCATAGTTAACCTAGCAGGGCTAAGTTTACCAATCACAATCATTTGGCTGGTGGGGATGGTCAATGCCATTAACTGGATTGACGGTTTAGATGGATTAGCCGCTGGCGTATCTGGAATTGCCGCTGTAGTGATGTTGGTGGTATCCCTGTTTATGCGCCAACCAGCAGCAGCCCTAATTGCTGCCGCTTTGGCAGGTGCCGCCCTAGGTTTTCTCCGCTATAATTTCAACCCCGCACAAATTTTTATGGGAGATGGCGGGGCTTATTTTATGGGGTTCACCCTAGCCGCTGTCGGTGTAATTGGTTTAGTGAAAATCCCTGCTTTCACTGCTGTGTTATTGCCCTATCTAATTTTGGCAGTCCCAATTGTTGATATGTCAGCCGTGATTTTAGCGCGGTTACGTCGGGGCAAATCGCCTTTTGTGGCGGATAAAAGCCATTTGCATCACCGTCTGCTACAGGCAGGTTTGTCCCACAGATTAACAGTTTTGTTTATTTACTCTTTAACTCTGTGGGTGGGAAGCTTGGCTTTAGCTATTGCTGGCATCCCTAGTGGCATTACTTACGCCTGTGCCGCCACCTCACTTTTAAGTTACGCTATCTGGCGAGTATGGAGACTTTCTCGACAGTCTTGATTTTCGTTAAAACTACACCATCAAAACTCACAATAAAACCACTGAATTTATTTAGGACAAAAAAGGAAATATGTATTTTTATCCCCCCAGCGCTGATAATAAAGCGTCCTTTTGACAAACTGTGTGAATTTATTCAGCGGTTTCCCAATGCCAATCCCACGGGAAGCGCAATGAAGATAAAATTAAAGCATAAATTTAAATTCATGCTGTGTTTATGGCAACCCAACTCCGTGAAGCCAAATCCCTAACTGAACTGGTAATCTCTTGGGAAGCGTTGCCCAACGATTTTCAATTAGAGGATGAACCAGTGGAGAATACCGGTCAACCACTTTTAGCTGGTGCCTTGCGTGAAAGCCTAGAGATTAGTGGATTCATCAAACCCCAGATGTTGATCGCCTCAAATTTTGGTCTTTGTGCAACCGTCAACGAGCAATTTATTATCAAAGCACCTGACTGGGTTTATGTCCCATCAGTTAAAGAATTTTTGGGAAATCGCAAAAGTTATACACCCCATTTAGAAGGTGAGATTCCAGAAATTGTCATGGAATTTCTCTCCGACACAGAAGGGGGTGAATATTCAGTAAAGCGAACTTATCCACCAGGAAAATGGTTTTTCTACGAGCAAATTTTGCAGGTTCCCATCTACATTATTTTTGAACCAGATAGCGGTTTATTGGAATTTTATCAACTAGAAAATAGACGCTATGAGTTAAAGCAACCCGATGAAAACGGCCGTCATTGGGTTGAGACAATGGGCTTATTTTTGGGAACTTGGCAAGGAACAAAAGAAACTCGCCCTGGTTATTGGTTGCGCTGGTGGGATGAAGCGGGGAATTTGTTACCTTGGGCTGTGGAACAAATTGAACAAGAACGCCAACGTGCTGAACAAGAACGCCAGCAAAAAGAACGATTGATTGCTTATTTACAATCTCAAGGTATTGACCCGAATAATTTGCCCCCGTTGGAGTAAAAACATAGCAATTATATAGGAATCCAGTTTGATTCCTGAAAAGGGATTTAAATAAAAAACCTTACATAATCAGGACTTACTCACAGGACAAATTTATCCTTTTTTCAGGCAGTTTAAATAGTTTTTTAATACGTCTCTTGGCCCACCCTACAGGTAGGATTGCTTCCCAGCATCAAAAAAGCCTAAAAAGAGGGTAAATTTTTATAGTGCGTAAGTCCTAAAATCATAATTTTTCCTAGCAATTAACCATTCCTAAATCCGATGAGTTCAGAAATTATTTGTGTTGGTACTGAAATGCTGCTAGGAGATATCCTCAACAGCAATGCTCAATATCTTGCCCAGCAGTTAGCCCAGTTAGGCATCCCCCACTACTATCAAACTGTGGTTGGGGATAATCCAGAAAGACTCAAGCAAGTTATAGAAATTGCTGCTTCCAGAGTACAAATTCTTATTTTTACCGGTGGTCTTGGCCCCACACCAGATGACCTCACTTGTGAAACTATCGCCGATTTTTTTGGTGTCCCCTTGGTAGAAGACCCAGAAGTTATCGAAGATATAGCTGAGAAATTCGCTCAACGCGGTCGGGAAATGACGCCAAGCAACCGCAAACAAGCCTTAATTCCCCAAGGGGCAAAAGTTTTACCCAACCCCACAGGTACTGCACCCGGTATCATTTGGCAACCCCGACCAAATTTAACAATTTTCACCTTTCCCGGTGTTCCTAGTGAAATGTATCGGATGTGGGAACAAACAGCAGTCCCCTTTCTTAAAAGTCAAGGTTGGGGTCAGGAAATTATTCACAGCCGGAGTTTAAGATTTTGGGGAATTGGTGAATCTGCTTTGGCGGAAAAAGTCTCGGCTTACCTGAATTTACTTAATCCGACGGTAGCACCTTATGCAGGTAAGGGAGAAGTCAGGCTGCGAGTTTCTGCTAAAGCAACTTCAGCAGCAGCCGCAGAGGAATTAATTGCACCAATTGCCAAACAACTTATAGATATTGCAGGTTTAGATTATTACGGTGCTGATAATGAAACCCTGGCTTCTGTGGTGGGTAAGTTGTTACGGATATCAAGGGAAACCTTATCGGTGGCTGAATCCTGCACTGGTGGCGGTTTAGGGCAAATGTTGACAGAGATTTCTGGTAGTTCTGAATACTTTTGGGGTGGGGTAATTTCTTACGATAATTCGGTAAAGGTTGGTTTGCTGGGGGTTAACCCAGAAGATTTAGATAAATTTGGGGCTGTGAGTGCGACTGTAGCTGAACAGATGGCCATTGGGGTAAAAACCCGTCTCTCGACTACTTGGGGATTAAGTATTACGGGAATTGCTGGCCCGACTGGGGGAACTGATGAGAAGCCGGTGGGTTTGGTATATGTCGGTTTAGCGGGGCCAAAGGATGAAGTGACCAGTTTTGAGTATCGCTTTGGGACTATCCGGGGACGTGCTTTAACTCGTCATGTGAGTGCAAATGCAGCTTTGGATAATTTGCGCCGGCGGTTGTTGACGAGGTAGGGGATAGGCGATGTCTATGACGGGCTTCGCCTACGCATTTTACCCGTAGCGTGCGTTCCCTAACGCACGAATTACCACTTTTAATCAACTAGTCACGCTGGTTGAGGCATTTGGATTTTCTCTATCACGGATGCTTGGTTTATTTATTTATCTTATTTTTAAATAGAAAATTATATATTAAACTAAAAATAATCAAGCTGTAGCTGCAAAATAAAGCAATACTAACACTAGTAAACGCAGGAATATTGAAGAATTTAATCAGCCATTGAATCACAATTATAGCTACAATGCTAAAAATAAAACTAGCTATAAAAGCTACCAAATTTTTGGGCAAAATATTCTCCTATTTATATTTGATGTAGACTTAACTTACTAATAGTTTGTTGAGTCTCTCAAATACAGTCATAAATGTTACTGATAAACCTGGCTAATCAGTTTATTCGGATTAATTTAAGATTTTAATTAAACCTGTTGGCAAGTTTAATCATCTCCAATCCAAAAGGTAGTAATAGTGAATCTGCACCTTCTGCTACCTATCAAGTACTTGTAACCGTTTCAAATTTCTAACGTCTCTTCACTAGCGTTACCACTGGTTTATCAGGGTTATTCAGATTTAGATGATAAACTGTTATCGGTACATTTGAGCGGTTACGCTCTTTAAGAGTAATCAGAAATGTAGCATTTCTTTTAGTTTTTTGGACTACTTGGTAAATAATCTGACCTTGAATTTTTTGAACATTATTCAGTTTTTTCATATAGCGATAATTAGATTGAGTAATACATAAAACTGCTGTACCATCCTGAAAATGCACCACAGTTAAAAAATATTCTTTTCGATTAGTAATAAAATGCTTTCTGGTGAGTAAATCTGCTGTATCAACTGCTGGCATTTTGAAATTATCTGATGTTCTTTCGTATGTACGACAGTTACCATCATAGAATGGTGTACCAGCCGATACGGATTGAGAGAAGTATGCATATGTTAATGCAAATATAGAAAAATTGACTAAGGCAGTTTTTAAAACCTTGCGAAACTTGGACATCTTGTTGATATTCTGTTTTAGTAATAGTGTAACGCACCAATTTGTTTAAATAAAATCGGTTAAGTGCTAAATAAATTTAATCAATGTCAATATCTTTTTAGATAGTTGGGGGATGATGTAGGGCGATCACACTTCTGTAGTGTTGAGAAAGCGGATCGCTTGATTAGCTTATTCCATAGAAATCCTACCTTCATTTAATGTCGCTAAACAATAAATAATTTAACTTTTGGTTAATAGCTTCTATGACATTAGATTCTTCAGGTGTAATTACCCCATCTAAATTAGCAATTTTTTCACATTGGGCTAGTAAAGGTACAGCAAAATCACTATTAATTTGCTCAAGTAATCTTTCTAAAGATGGTGGTGATTTGATGTGAGTGGCAATTTCCTCAATTGAGGCAGGGCTAAGGTTAGCAGCTTGTAATTCTGGCAAAATATCCTCCCAAGATTTATCTGGATTACCTGCTAACACAACATGAACTAGAATTTGATCCATGATCTTCTCTTGAGAAATAGCAGCTTCGAGATATTTTTCGCTCTCTGCTTGAGCATCTATCAAGGTTGCTTCTAAAGTTAATGGATTCTGCTTTGCCTCATAAAATTTACAAGCTGCATAACCTAATGCATAGATCATTACTGCATTTGAACTAGCACCAATTACTGCTCCTGCAACTGGCAGGTTTCGCAACAAACCCAAACCAGCTTTAATTGCTGTTTTTCCACCTAATCCTAAACCAAAAATTGCCACTACTTCACCTTTCCGCTCTGAATTTTGTAAATCCAGCCCATAGGCAGCAGCAATTTGATAAACTAACTCCGCCGATAATGCAGCTGTAGCAGCCCAATCTACTGCAAACATTAGTGCTGCTTGTCCTGGTACAACACTACTAACAAGCCCTGTTCCTCCTGCTTCAACAGCTTTTCCTAGCATGAGATGATGGGCGATCTCTGCTGGTTGTTCATTTGGATATTTTTGCTGTAAATCTCTGACTATAGCCTCGGCTTTAACCAAATCAACCTGTTGAATTAAAGGATTCAACCAGTCCTTATTTAGAGATTTGACCGCTGTTTGCAACTGGGGATTATTACCAACAATTGCTAGTGCTTGCCCTACTATTTGTGTTGCTTGTAAAGCTGCGCCACCAATAGCCCCACCGATGCCTACAGCAGCCCCTGCAACAACTTGTCCAGCTTGAACAGCAGCGCCGCCAACTGCTCCAGCGGTTCCTGCTATAGTCCCACCAATACCTTCAGCAGCTCCTACAACAGCGCCGCCAACTGTTCCCGCAGTTTCTGTTATGGCCCCACCGATGCCTACAGCAGCCCCTGCAACAGCTTGTCCAGCTTGAGCCGCAGCCCCGCCAACTGCCCCGGCGGTTCCTGCTATAGCCCCAAACAGCGAATTGAAAAAAGATGGTTTTTGAACAGATAATTTACCGTCTGTTTGAGGTAGTGACAAAGAGGAATTGAGTTTTACTTCTAACTCAAATTCTTGTTGCCAATCTGGAAAATCTTCTCCTGTCTCTCTTCCATATATTTTGACTTTTGTAATAGATTGAATATTTAAATTCATTAATGCATCACGAATCAGTGGAACTAATGATTGCTGCTCTGGAACTTTGGCCGATTCCAGCATTATTTGTAGACAATCTTGTTTTAGAGTGGTTTTTGTCTTAATACTGGGCGAGTTTAACCACTCATTTACCAGAGTATTAATCGCATCTGTATCACCCTGCTTTGCAAGTTCTATAGTATTTGGCTGTGTCATTGTCAGTAGTGGTGAGAAGTTTATACTTTCTTCAAGTATTCCCACTTCTAAGCGACTAATAACACTATCATTCGTCCTTATCAACATCATCAGTCGTCAAGAGTGCTTGTGAACTATGGCGCACATAAAGCACATAAACAGTGTCATCCCGAATTGCGAACAAAATCCGGTAGGTACTTCTTGACTTCCCATAAAAGAGTTGGCGTACTTCCTCAGAAAATACTTCACGTTCTGAAACTAATGCACAGCGACGAGGTTTTTCCTGAAGAGAGGCGATTGCATTCATCAATCCTCTAAACCATTGATCTGCATAGGCTGGGTTGTAATCTCTCAGCCACAAATATGCTGCCTCAATTTGAGCATCCGCAGCCTCGGTTGTTCTAACTTGAAATGCCATATTTTTGCTGCATTTCTCGCTCAAATTCTTCAACAGGTCTTGTCTTACCTGCGTCTATATCCTCTAACCCCTTTCTAATTCCCGCAATTGTTTCCAACTGTTCCAGCAGTTCCAAAAGCTTCTGATACGACTCAGCATCCTGAACAACCAACTCTGCTTTACCATTTACAGTTAGTACAACAGGTTGTCCCGTTTGCTTCATCTGCTGAAGAAATTCAGATGTGTTGCGCTTGAAGCTAGAAAGAGAGTGAATATCTCGAATGATGTTTAGCATTGCTTTGATTATGCATTTAATTTGCACTAAATTAAATGTTATCAAATTTAAAACATTCTATTTGCCCTAAATTTAATGCTTTTCAGCAAAAATATGTCATATCCGATACAGGAAGCTATCAACCATCAGTTATCCTACTCTGACCCATCAGCAGAACCTATTACGGGATCGCTTGCAGTATTGTTCATAGTTTGTTACAAAAGTACAAAGAACTTCTAGAGAGCCAAAACCTAATGTTCGGCGGACTTACTGGTTTAACAGATCCCAAAGGCACTGATTGGGGAGAGCGGATGCTCAATACAGTCGCTAGCCAAACGATTCGCCACCTGTTTACCCAAAGCGAGTCAGTAGAAGTCTTTGTGCGCTGCTATCCCTCCAGCAAACTGTTGCAAGGCAGCATTGACAGCTTTAAAATGAGCGGACGTGGCTTGGTGATTCGGAGAGATTTTGCAGTTGAGGAGATGTCTTTTGAAACTGATGCGGTTGCCATTGATTTTGGCTCGGTGATGAGTGGCAAACTCAACCTCAAGCAACCCACCCAAGCGGTAGCCCAAGTGATTCTATCAGAATCGGGCATTAATGATTCCTTTAGGGCGGAACTGGTAAAGAAGCGCTTGCTTAACCTTTCTGTCCCAGCCTTGACGGCATTATCTGGGGGTGAACCTGTTTCTTTTACGGAAGTCCAAGTCAAGTTATTGCCACAAAATCGTTTGCATCTTGTAGCAAAGGCGGATTTAAACAACGGCGAACTCATCCCCCTGAGTATGACTGTTGGTATCAGCATTGAAAGACGGCGGCGGGTTTCTTTTAAAGACCCGAAAATTGAACTTGATCTGGTGCCTGAAGCGCAACGAGAAATTTCTCAAACTTTGAGCGTGGCGTTGGTGGAAATTTTGGATAATATGGTCGATTTAGATCGCTTTGACCTCGATGGGGTGAAAATGCGTCTCAACCGTTTAGATACTGAGGGACAAAAGTTAATTTTTAGCGGCTATGCGGAGATAGAACGGATTCCCCGTACTCCTTGAAATGAAAAATCAATTAAACGCCGCCTAGAAAAATCTAGGCGGCGGTTTAATTTTTTGGGTATTTGATTAAAAATTAAAAAACTAATTCTTAATTTTTAGCGTCCTACACCTACATATTGGAATCCAGCCTGTACCATTGCTTCGGGATTAAGGAAGTTACGACCGTCGATGATGACGGCATGGTTCATTAATTTTGCCATTTTCTCATAATCTAAAGTGCTGAATTGCTGCCATTCGGTGACGAGTACTAAAGCATCGCAGCCATCAGCTAGCCGTTCGGCATCAGTTTCTACTAGCACGCCAGAAATACCATGACGCAGACCTGTTTGGGAAACGATGGGGTCGTAGGCTTTGACTTTGGCTCCCAGTCGGTTTAGTTGCTCAATCAGGTTGAGTGCTGGGGCATCGCGCAAATCGTCGGTATCGGGCTTGAAGGTGAGTCCGAGTAGTCCGACGGTTTTGCCTTTGAGAATTTTCAGGACTTGCTGGAGTTTTTCTAGAGCAATTAGCCGTTGGCGTTCGTTGACGCTGACAGCGGCTTTCATTAGCTGGGCTTCGTAGCCGTAATCATCGGCGGTGTGAATCAGGGCGGAGACATCTTTGGGGAAGCAGGAACCACCCCAACCAATACCAGCTTGTAAGAATTTGTTACCAATACGAGAGTCTAGACCGATGCCTTTTGCTACTTGAGTGACATCAGCACCGACGCGATCGCAAATATTCGCAACTTCGTTAATAAAACTAATCTTAGTCGCCAAAAAAGCATTAGCAGCGTATTTGATCATTTCTGCTGAACTCAGGTCTGTGGCCAGAACTGGAACAGCGGCTAAAGACTTATCAGCAGCGTACTCACGCTCAACAATTGGGGCATACAGTTCTTTCATTAAGGCGATCGCTTTTGGACTATTACCACCCAACACAATACGGTCGGGGTTAAAGGTGTCGTAAACAGCCGAACCTTCACGCAAAAACTCTGGATTGCTAATTACGTCAAAGTGGGCAGCTATCTCAGGCAATTTCTCGTCAATCACTGCCCCACCTGCGGGTACTAGTGTTTTCTGGCGTTCAGCGATGCCATCCAAAACAATCATCCGCACCCAATCACCAGAACCAATAGGCACTGTAGATTTATTCACGATCACTTTATAACCACCGTTGAGATTTTCCCCAATCCCACGGGCTACAGCTTCTACATAACGGGTATCACTTTCACCAGTAGGTAAAGGGGGCGTTCCCACTGCAATAAACAGAATTTCCCCGTGGGCGACTCCAGCTGCTAAATCTGTGGAGAACTCGATTTTCCCAGTATTAATCGCAGATTGCATAATTTCTGAGAGTCCCGGCTCGAAAATTGGGGACTGCCCAGACTTCATTAATTTGACTTTTTCTTCGTTGTTATCTACACAAATTACATCATGCCCGATATGAGCCAAGCAAGCACCTGTCACTAAACCAACGTAACCAGTACCAATTACGCAAACACGCATTTTGTTTAATTCCTCAATTTTTTTCGGGTTATTCTGCAATTAGAAACTTTCAGCATGAAATCCACAGACAGGAGGGAAACCCCCGTTACCAGAGTCTAGGCTACGAAGAGAGCGAGACTGCACGGAGATTCAGAGCAGCCTTAAGCAGTCAGGAATAAGCCTGACTACTTGATCTCGTTTTGGATACGCTCGCGGAAATCTTCTACTGTCAGTTTTAACCCTTCTTGCAGAGGAATGGTAGGTTCCCAATTTAACAAGGTCTTTGCTTTTGTGATATCCGGCTGACGACGACGGGGATCATCAGAAGGTAATGGCTCAAACTGGATCTGCGCCTCTGGGTTAATCAAGTTTTGTACTGCTTGGGCCAATTCTAAAATGGTGTATTCACCAGGATTTCCCAGATTCACAGGGCCGATATAGTCACAATTCATCAGGCGGATAAATCCTTCTACCAAGTCAGAAACGTAGCAGAAACTACGGGTTTGGGAACCATCACCGTAAACTGTTAAGGGATTACCCCGCAACGCTTGAACAATAAAGTTGCTCACCACCCGCCCATCATTTTCTAACATCCTTGGCCCGTAGGTGTTAAATATCCTGACTACCCGGATATCGACTTTATTTTGTCTGTAATAGTCAAATGTCAAAGTTTCAGCAATTCTTTTGCCTTCGTCGTAGCATGAACGTATCCCGATGGGATTTACGCTACCTCTATACTCTTCGACTTGGGGATGAACTTCAGGATCACCGTATACTTCACTGGTTGAAGCCAAGAAGAACCTGGCGTTGACTCGTTTAGCCAACCCCAGCATATTCATTGTTCCCAACACGTTAGTTTTAACGGTTTTGACTGGGTTGTACTGATAATGTACTGGGGAAGCAGGACAAGCTAGATGATAAATTTGATCCACTTCTAACCGAATTGGTTCGGTGATATCGTGACGGATCAACTCAAAGTATGGATGATCTAGCCATTTGAGGATGTTGCGTTTGTGCCCTGTATAGAAATTATCTAAGCATATTACTTCATGCCCAGCTTCCATTAGTCGGTCAATAAGATGGGAGCCAAGAAACCCAGCACCACCCGTCACCAAAATTCTCATAGTGTCCCAGTTAGTTACAGATATTTTCAGTAGCTATTGCGCTTGTTTTTAGATTACCCAACTTGGGTACAAAAATATATGACAAACAGGGACAAATAAAAAGGTATTTGTGGATTTACCAATTTTACTACAGATACAATTTTGTTATATTTGTCCGCCCTATCTGCATCATACAATTAGCAAAATAACAAATATTCTCTGATAATTGTCGGTCTTTCAGCTATAGTTCATCAAATCTTCAACAAGATAAACTGTTTTTACACTCATCACATTTCGTACTTAAAGTCCAAAATTTATAGAGTAAGCTAATAAACAATTGCGACCAATTGCGACATTAGCAAAAAGGCGAAATTAATGATATTCTCTGAGCTTTGCCTTTTTTTACACAACAATTTTGATGTTGGGAGTTCCAGTTGGCAGCATTACTGTTTGTGTGTGTTGCGGTTCTCCAAGGATGATCAGCGAGCAGGTGAGTTGCCCGGCTAACTGGGTAATGATATCGCTAGTTGCTAACCCTCCAGGGCTGGTACGGTTACGTGTAAAAGGTAATACCACTAAATCATACAATCTCGCTGCTTGCAAAATCGCTTGGGCTACATTTTCATGGGCGATGATTTGGATTTCTGGTGGATTGGGCAAAGCTAATTTAGACACTAAAAGGGAGAGATGCGATCGCCTAGCAGCGATTTTATTGGAACTGGTAAGGCGATGTCTACGACCAGCTTCGCTAACGTACACGTTCAGCACAGTTACTTGAGCTTGATTTGCCTCAGCCAGCATTTGGGCAAATTGTACAGGCTGTAAAGCAGGTGCAATTAAGTTTTCCAGCGGTACGAGGATGCGCTGAATTTTTTTTGGTGATTCCACTAGACGTGTCACAGCTACTGGACAATGGGATGCCCAAAGAACACTATCAATCACATTGCCAAATAAACGCGCTCGCAGTCCAGTGCGTTTACCCCAACCCATCACAATTAAACTCGCCTTTTGTTCGCGAGCTGCTCTGCTAATTCCCGGAGCGAAGGCATCATCGATTCGCAGCAATGGTTCTGTAGCCACGCCCAATCCTCGACTCTGGGCGGTGGCTTTTGCGAGTAACTCCTCACTGCGTTGCAGAGAGGTGGTGAACTGGGGGGCATCCATTCTAGCAGCAGCTGGTGCGATCGCTAGCGGCACAATTCTGCCATTAGACTGACGCGCCAATAATGCCGCCATTTCAATCAAATACTGCTGCGTCTGGGGATTGTAGACAGGTACGACTATAGTAAAAGTACTATTTGCTGCCTCTGGTTTCTGGTCAGACAGGGTGATTGGTGCTGACTCCTCAGCTTGCGAATTCGTCAAACCCACAGCTGCCTGATTGGTAATCAAAGGCCCCAAGGTTGATGTAACTAGCATTAAAACAATCACACTATTTAATACTTCTGCTGGCAGCAACCCAACCCGATAGCCCACTAAAGTTGCTGCTAAGGTCGCACCCACCTGGGGCATACTGAGCGACCACATCATTAGCATTTCTCGCCAGTTATAGCGGTAAACCAGTTTTGCTAACAAAGCTGCTATGAATTTACTGCCAATCAAACCAACTACAATCAAGAGCGTTAACTTGATTGTAGCTAGGCTGTTGACAAAAGCAGGCAGATCGATCAGCAAGCCAAGGTCAACAAAAAAAATGGGAATAAACAGCACGCTGCCCACAAATACCACCTTTTCTTTGACTGGCCCTTCGCCCACAGTTTCATTAACTGCCAAACCTGCTAAAAAAGCACCAACAATTTTTTCTACCCCAATTAATTGAGCGCCTACAGCAGCGAGAAATAAGGAAAGCAGCACAAATAAAAATTGGTTTCCCTCGTCGTCTCCAGACCGCCGAAAAAATTCTTTGCCTGCCCAATCAAAACCGATCAAAACAACAAAGGCGTAAATAGTTAACCAAGCCAACAAGGTGAGTAGATTTACCAAACTGAAGGAGCCAGTATGAGTAGCTACACATACGGCTAATACCAAGAGGGCGCTAATATCAGTAAAAATTGTGGCGCCAATTGTGACAGTAACAGCTTCGTTATTGATCACTCCCAAGCGACTAATAATGGGATATGCCAAAAGGGTATGGGAAGCGAATAAAGAGCCAATTAATATTGCAGCAGTCCAGCCAAAGCCAAAAATCCGCCCTACTAAGGTTCCCACCGCGAAGGGTACACTAAAGGTGAAGCTGCCAAACCCCAAGGAACGATTTTGCCGTCGGCGAAATAGTTTGATATCAACTTCTAATCCGGCTACAAACATTAAGTAAACTAACCCAATATCTGATAGCAGATTCATCATCGGCAAATTGGAATGGAATAAATTCCAACCTGATGGACCAAGTACTACCCCAGAGAAAACCAAACCTACTAATGCTGGTAGTCTTAGCCGCTCAAACAAAATTGGTACAACTAAAATGACCACCAGCAAAATAGCAAAGGGAACAATTGGTTCCTTGCCGAGAACTTGGGAGGTTGATTCCAAACCAAGAACTTGTGATATGGGTTCCATAGGTAGGATGATTGTTGGGGCGATGGTGAAGCGGCGATTACCCCGCAGGTAATCGCCTGATCTATATAAATAACTGTGAAAGCTACCCTGAAAACAACTCAAAAAATCTCAACTTACCCAATACAGGCGATTGTCAAGAAACTAACTGCCTATGGGTGGATTTGACTCAAAATAAACCGCAAGCGATCGTAATCGTCTTTCAGCAGCACACTCAGGTTACGTCCAGCTTTGATGAGCCATTGTCGGTCGGCTTTGCGTAATTGGTACACGGATCGAATGGCAGCTGCGGCCAAAGACTCTACTGGGGCACCATTGATCAAAAGTAACGTCCGTAAAAAATCTAGCTCTTCGGTGAACTTAATTATCGCTTCTGGTTCGCACCGATAAACAGCTTGATGTATTTGTGGAGGACGGGGTGGTAGATACTGATACACCCTTTGGTTATAACCTATATTATGGGTTGGTTGCTCAAATCCGACGATCGCTGCACGGAATTCAGTTTTGAGCATGGCAAAAATTTGGGGTTGTTCCTCGCGCAAGTTCTCCAAGGACAACCCCAAGGCCCTTGCCCGGTGTACAGAGTCTACAGGCATGGTTGTGGCATAATAGACCACAGCATAAACCTGATTGCCAGACTCTTCATCCACAGAACAGACCCAACTACCAAATGCTGGCATGGGCGGAAAACTCAAGTCTTCCGGTTCCAAACACTGTGCCAAAAATTCGGTAGTAGTGGTCTCGATCACCTCCGCAATGTGGTTAGGTTGGCGATCGCCAGTAGCAAACTGTGGCAGGGGCAGGCGCATAGTTATCATTAGTCCTTAGTTATTAGTCATTAGTCATTAGCCAATAGTCTTTTAATAATGCTCAATGACCAATGACTAGTAATTATTTGCCTTTTTTCTTTCCTGTGGCCTCTACGAGTTCTAACTCTGGTAGCCGAAAGGTAACTAATTTATCCCAGTTACCACCTTCAAACAGTACAGCCACCTTACCGTCACTCACCCGTTGCACAAGCCCTTCATACCGATAATAGGTATCTGCGGCATTCTTGACGCGAACAGTTGCTCCAGGCAGGATCATGTTTTTACCCTCGCTTACTTCCTGTTAATAGCTTAATACTTTTGAACCAAACCACGGCTCGTTCAAAGAATAACTCAAGAATAATACTTCTGCCGTTGGCGGAAATTTGCCACAGATTCTACTATTCCTAAAGAAATAAAGTTGGTGAGCATGGCAGAACGCCCATAACTCATCCAAGGTAGTGGAATTCCCGCCACAGGTGCTAAACCAACAGTCATCCCAACGTTAACAATTAGTTGAAACACGATCATTGACAAAACACCAATAGCCAACAGCGAGCCAAAATTATCTTTAGCTGTTTGAGCTACGTGCAGCAGGCGGAAGCAAATTAAGCAGAAGACAAACAGTACTAACAAACAACCAAGAAAACCAAATTCTTCGCCCACTGCCGAAAAAATAAAGTCTGTATGTTGCTCAGGCACAAAATTTAGTTGGGTCATCGGACCTTTGAACAGACCCCATCCCCAAACTTCACCAGCACCAATGGCAATGCGAGATTGGATCAGGTGATATCCCGCACCGAGAGGATCGTGTTCGGGGTTGATAAATACGCTAAGTCGGTTTTTTTGATAATCTTGCAACACATGCTTCCAAGCGAAGACTCCTAATTCACCACCTAGCATGTTGAGACCCCATGCACCCCCAGCAGCAATACCAAATCGACGCCAGGGGAGAGTCTGCCAACCAAGCACACCCATAGCGACTGCCCAAAGTAAGCCTAAAGGTCCGAAAGATAGTTCTTGGAAAACTATCGGCTCTGGCAATGGCCAAGATATGCTGAAAAGAATGGCGGCAACCACCGGAGAAATAATCAGGATCAACCAGCCCGGGTTGGCATTTGCCCAGTACAGCATCCCTAAGACGATCGCACCAAATACTAGCGATGTTGCCAAATCTGGCTGCTTAAATACCAATCCCCAAGGAATAGCCGTGATTGCCAGAATGCGGAAAACACTCTCAAGATTGGAAGCGGTGCGCTTATGTAACAAAGCCGCTAGGGTGATAATTACCCCGATTTTGGCAAATTCAGAGGGCTGCACGTTGAAGCCTGCGATGCTGATCCACCGCTGTGCCCCTTTGGCGCTTGTACCAGCTATCATCACGGCGATCAAGCTAAAGTTTGTCAAAGCGTAGGTTACCCAGTGCCACTGGAGCAGAGATTCGTACCGGCTGCGAGCCAAAAATAATGCGATCAACACGCCAATACCAGCTACGAGCCAGTGCCACCACCAGTCAGCTACTGGCTGCTTCAGTTCTGTACTCAGGATCATAATGCCGCCAAAGATACTGACAGCAACAGGCAAACAAAATAGTAGCCAATCTACTTGTTGCCAGGGATTGATTCCATATTTCCAGCGCATTTTGGAGAGCGAACGTTTCAACAACATTGTGTGAGTTTAAAGTGGATCTTTTAAATTTTAAATTTAGTAACTGCAAATGAAGACTTGTTATGAGTATTCCTCAAGGAAACATCGCACCAAGACAGGTTTGTTCAGGTAGTATATTAGACATCTTCCTAGCTACAAGACAGAGTAATTTGGCGATGGCGATTAGAGTATAATTCCGTTTGGCTTTTTTGCTAGGGGCGACTATGAGACTGGGATACTTTCACGCCGCGACATTTATCTGATTACTCCCCCTTGTTCTTCGGGCTGATGTAGGTTGTAGCTAAAAATCTGTATTCCTAGGTGATGACCTAGGAAACAGACAAAAACTAAAATTTATTATGTCAGAGCAGCAACTGATACTTTACCAGCAATGGCGAAGGCGATCGCTGTTAATGCTTTTGCAGAAGCTGAATCTGGATCAGCAACAACTATCGGCACACCACTATCACCGCCTACTCTTGTGGCAATCTCTAGCGGCACGCACCCTAACAGTGGCACTCCCAACTCAGCCGCTGTTTTCTCGCCACCGCCGGAACCAAAGATGTCATACTGTTTATCCGGCTGATCTGGGGGAATAAAATAGCTCATATTTTCCACTATTCCCAATACCGGAACATTCATCTGCTGAAACATTCGCAATCCCTTACGAGAATCTAACAGCGCTACAGTTTGCGGTGTGGTGACAATTACTGCTCCTGCCATCGGCACGGCTTGGGTTAAAGTTAACTGAGCATCTCCAGTTCCCGGTGGCATATCAACAATCAAATAGTCTAGTTCTCCCCACTCCACTTGATAAAGAAACTGGCGAATCACTCCATTGAGCATCGGCCCACGCCAAACCACTGGCTGGTCTCGGTCAATCAAAAAGCCCATGGAGACTAATTTGACGCCGTGATTAAAAGCAGGTTCTAAAACATCACCTTTTTCACTTGGACGCACGATTATCTGGGCATCAGCTAGCCCCAACATCGTGGGGTCATTAGGCCCGTAAATGTCAGCATCGAGTAAGCCGACTTTCGCCCCTGTTTGTGCTAGAGCCACTGCGACATTCACCGCCACCGTGCTTTTACCAACGCCGCCTTTACCGCTAGAAACAGCAATAATATTTTTGACTCCAGAAATGCCAGTGCGGTCGGGCAAGCTTTTTTGCTGTGGTGTTTCTGCTGTCACTTCTACACTTACATCTGTAACACCAGGTAACTTTTTAACGGCCCTCTGGCAGTCTTCAACGATAAATTCCCGTAAGGGACAAGCGGGAGTGGTTAAGACTAAAGTGAAGCTAACCTTGCCACCGTTAATTTTAACGTTGCGAATCATATTCAGTTCAACCAGACTTTTGCGGAGTTCTGGATCTTGCACTGGTCGCAGCACTTCTAGGACTGATCGCGAATCGAGGACATCGTACATAAAAAATTCAAAATTCTTTCATTCAAAATTCAAAATCAAGAAATAGATTCTTAGCGAGCATCCTAGCTATATAACTGGATGTCAATTAAAGTCTGAGTAGCTTAGGT
The DNA here is from genome assembly GCF_000317535.1 of Cylindrospermum stagnale PCC 7417. Taxonomy (NCBI): domain Bacteria; kingdom Bacillati; phylum Cyanobacteriota; class Cyanophyceae; order Nostocales; family Nostocaceae; genus Cylindrospermum; species Cylindrospermum stagnale. The sequence goes on along the minus strand of NC_019757.1, from coordinate 3,648,582 downwards.
TTTCACTGTTGCTGTTGTCAGCAAAGGTAACGAATTTTCATGATTACCTTCTAGGATCTTAACTTTCTTGAGGGCTAGGCATGGGGTATTGACTATTGCCTATAAGGAAGAATTCAATCCCCAATCCCCAATCCCCAGTCCCCAGTCCCCAGTCCCCTATTAATGGATTTTTTCTTACCTGACAACGCTGCTTTTTCTACAGACTCGACCAGGGAACGTGCCACGCGATCTGCATAAGGACGGGACAAAGACCAAATTAGGGGTGATAGCCAACCGCGTAGAGTCACAGAATAAGACAAACAAGTACCACAAACCGTTGACTCTACCTGGTAAGTCACCCGTTCCTCGACGCCAGGAATCGCCAGCACGCGAATGCTCAGCATCTCTCTGGGATTGACGCGCTCCACAAAAATCTGGATAGGAATCGGCCAAAAGCGTGTTACCGCCTGGAAAATCAATCCTGGTTTGGGTACTAATCCGTAGGGAACATTGGTACTTTTGAGTAGTGGATGCCAGGAAACGTCCGTTAAGTCAACGACTTTTTGCCACAGTTCGTCTGGTGAAGCCGAACTAATCTCTCGATAGGTTCGCACCAGAGAAGCGCAAAACCGACGACGTTTGCGGTGGATGAATTGGGATAACCAACCTCGCACTGTCCTCATCCTCCTCCTCGCTAAACTTTTTCTGGCAACTCTGGCATCTACTAGGCAGGTTTTGGGGATCACGATGATGGCGTATCCCTCCCCGCTTTCAGGTCTGAAGGCTTAGAGTCTGGATAGACTAATTCTCCATAGTCTGGTATTGATACCAAAATGTTTTGAGGAACAAGTCCAAAAAAAAACTCGGTCAATATACAAGCCTATACGCATTTGAGGGACAATATCTCTAGTCATACCCATCAATCCTCTAAATGCTTGACAAGTAAGAAAAAAGCAAGTTGGGCAAATTGTAGCCCTGATTGTTGGCTTGTATCGCCAATAAATTTTTAAACTGAAAATTTGTGGCTTTCTGGAAATTGTATTTTAGGTTCGGGAATCTATGTTGACCAAATCACAAACCCCAGCTGTAGCAGCAGAATCATCCACGACCTCTTTACCGCCAACTGACGCTAAGGCTAGGGTTCGTCAGTTTATGCAACAGTTGCAAGACGAAATTAGTCAAGCTTTGACGGTTCTGGATGGTGTCGGTAAGTTTAAAGAAGATGGTTGGGAACGACCAGAAGGTGGTGGGGGGCGATCGCGCATATTACGCGATGGAGCCATCTTTGAACAAGCAGGTGTAGGGTTTTCTGAAGTTTGGGGAGATCAACTACCGCCTTCAATTTTAGCCCAACGTCCAGATGCGGCAGGACATAGCTTCTATGTGACGGGCACTTCAATGGTGTTACATCCCCGCAATCCCTATGTGCCCACAGTCCATCTGAATTATCGCTATTTTGAAGCGGGGCCAGTCTGGTGGTTTGGCGGCGGTGTGGACTTGACACCCTATTATCCCTTCGCCGAAGATGCAACACATTTACATAAAACACTGAAGCAGGCATGCGATCAACATCACCCAGAGTATTATTCTGTGTTTAAGCGTTGGTGTGATGAATATTTTTATCTGAAGCATCGGAATGAAACACGCGGCGTCGGTGGTCTGTTTTTTGATTATCAACATAATCAAAGTGCTTTATATGGTGGACCCGATCCGAATGGGGAAGCGGCTGCTTACAGTAACAAGGTAGGAAAACCAGCGCCACGCAGTTGGGAAGAATTATTTGCTTTTGTGCAAGATTGCGGTAGAGCCTTTTTACCAGCCTATGTACCGATTGTAGAACGGCGACATGGCATGGAATATGGCGATCGCCAACGGAACTTTCAACTGTACCGCCGGGGTAGGTATGTAGAATTTAACTTGGTTTACGACCGAGGGACTATTTTTGGACTGCAAACCAACGGACGCACAGAATCAATTCTCATGTCTTTACCGCCCTTGGTGCGTTGGGAATACGGCTATCAGCCAGAACCCAATTCTCCCGAAGCCGAGTTATATGAAACCTTCCTCAAACCTCAAGATTGGGTAAACTGGATGCCAGGTCAATAGTGCTTAGTGCTGAGTAAAGCCCCACAAATTAATCTGGAGGAAGTAAGGATGTTTTATCTTGGGTACTTTGCATCTCAATACATTATTTTTTCCGATTTTTTACTCAGCACTATTGTCTGTGTACTCAGCCATCTTTCGGTGAGTTAGACTACTAAAGATAAGCACATAGGCTAAGATAGTGACAATTTTATCTGTAGCTTGTTGATCTCAAGCGTCAGCTTCAAAAAAATCTGTTGCTGGTGAGCCAACTAATTTACTAATTTACTGGAATGATTTCCAGTGACGGTGAAATTAAACATTGCTAAACTAGCAAGTATTTTGGCTCACCAAACCAAGTTTATATACAGGGGTAGTTTATTTTGAGAGGAATGCCAGGGGGAGGGCTTCAGTGATTCACATAGACCAAAAAACCTATACAACCCAAGACGGTAATACCGTAATTGTCTTGACACCAGCCGGGCGCTTGGACATCACTACAGCTTGGCAATTTCGCCTGAAATTACAGGAGTGTATATCCAAACTCAGTCGCCATATAGTCGTGAACCTAGGTCAGGTAAATTTCATTGATAGTTCTGGTCTGACTTCTTTAGTAGCTGGGATGCGTGATGCTGATAAAGTCAAGGGCAGTTTCCGCATCTGCAATGTCCATCCGGAGGCCAAACTTGTGTTTGAAGTCACGATGATGGACACAGTCTTTGAAATTTTTGAAACAGAGGAGGAAGCTTTAGAAGGTGTACCTCGCAGTATCGCTAGTTAAATATTGGATTTTAGATTTTAGATTGCAATTCAATCCAAAATCTAAAATCTAAAATCTAAAGTACTGTTGTCGCTTAGTGTAGCGATAAGGTCCGATAATCGCTCCCCATGTCGCCTTGAGAGTCGCTGAGTCAATTCCTTTGTCGTAACTGTGGAATGTTGCCTCAGTAACTTCAAACCCCAAAGAAACTTGCACGGTATTACCAAGATAAGTAAAGCTACAACAAGTGTCTGGAGGTGCTGAAGCTGCAAACTTATAACGATTGGGGGCTATTTTGTCTTGGGTAACGGAGAGAATGCAGCCTGGTAGTAAATCTAATTGATCGATTGTTAACGCGTTGAGTAACGCGGGATTACTACCTGCCCCTTTTAAGGCGGTTGGATCTTTAGGCATATAGTATTGCACGTCCAAGGGTGCCTCGCTGTCGCGCCCTTGGCGTAACCTCATGATCCGCTGACGATACGGTTGATCTAAATTGACAATATTTGCTTGTTCGGCAAACAGAGTCAAACTGTCTTCTGGGAATAAATTAACTGGCCGTTGCCACAAGCGTAGGTGAACGTACCAAACAGGTTCTGCTATGGCCTGTTCCCGATTGTCGAATTCACCAGCCAGGTACTCACTTAGGGCTATTAACTGTGGCGAGAAGCTCATAAAATGTTATAGATAGGCACAGAAAATTATAAATCTGGTTAGTTCTACAAGCAAGAGGTTATTTCGCTGTTTATCTGATAGCCGAGATTGAAAATCACCCCGCAGCTAAAACCTGAACTTGGCAAAGTAGCCTTTAAGCGAGAAAATAAGAATACGTCGCCCTTAACATTTTCTTTGTGAATAACGTCCGAACTGTCTCTGATACAAAGCGAACTTTCTATACTCTTCATACCCGTCCGATCAATACGATTTACCGTCGGGTAGTGGAAGAGTTGATGGTAGAGATGCATCTGCTGTCAGTAAATATCGATTTTAGCTACAATCCAATTTATGCCTTGGGCGTCGTCACGACCTTTGACCGCTTTATGCAAGGCTACCAGCCAGAACGGGATCAAGAATCAATTTTTAACGCCATAATTCAGGCTGTTGAACAAGAACCGCAACGCTACCGCCAGGATGCTGAAAGGTTGCAAGCTGTAGCTCAAGGTTTGCCAGAACAGGATTTAATCGCCTGGTTGAGCCAAACAACTCACTCGGATCGAGATGCTAACTTACAAGCACAACTACAAGCGATCGCTAATAACTCTAACTTTAAGTACAGTCGCTTGTTTGCCATTGGTTTATTCTCGTTATTGGAAGTCTCAAGTCCCGAACTAGTCAAAGACGACAAGCAACGCAATGAAGCACTAAAAGCGATCGCGACTGGTTTGCATTTATCTGATGACAAACTTAGCAAGGATTTGGAGCTATATCGCTCTAACCTAGACAAAATGGCGCAAGCATTGATAGTAATGGCAGATATGGTCTCAGCCGATCGCAAAAAACGGGAACAGCGTAAACAACAAGCAAGTACCCCAGTGGCTCCTCCCAGTGCTAACGAATAGTTAGAAGTAGTCAAACAATTTTGGATTTTAGATTTTAGATTGACCCCATGTCTAAAGTCAGGGGCTTGTCGTTTAATTTTAGATTTTGGATTTTAGATTTGTTTCACGTAGCTTGCTTCTCGCGGAGCGAGTATAAATTCGGGGACTTGTAACCCTTTTTAAATTTTGGATTTTGAATCTTCAATCCAAAATCCAAAATTTAAAATCTAAAATTCGGTCAATAGTCAAGAGTCAAAAACCCTTGTACTATTGACTTGGGACTCTAAATTATTGCACTTTGGGCAGTATTTTATTTGTGTCTATTTGCGTCCAATTACTTAAACTATTAACTTCAGACGCCCAATAGTTTGTAGAGTAGGTCGTTGATAACTGCGAGCGCAAACGCTCCTAGAACAGCACTCCAAATTCCAAAACGCAGGCGAAAACCTTCTACTAACCAGGCGGCAATACTAAAACAAATAACGGCAATCATGAATGTGAAAAAGCCGGACAACAAGTCAAATGAGAGAAAAGTTGGTACTGCAAATACAAGGCGCAAAATCGGTCTGATTACTGCCGTCACAATTCCCAAAACTGCTGCGGAAAGGAAGGCTTTGCTTGGAGTATCAATTTCAACTCCCAAAGGCAATTTACTAATAATCAACAAGCTGATAGACGTGACTACCCAAACAATTAAAAACGTCACAATGCCACTCATTGCCATAACCCCTGAAACGCGAATGGTGATTGGCGATTAAATTAATTAGTCTGTTGATAGAATAATTTTTGTAGCTCAACCAATTATTTGTAAATTAGCAGTTTTCCTTCTCTGGCTGTAATTTATTCTGTATATCTTTAGGTTTACAAAAAAACTGGCGGGGACAAGGAGAACTCTCCTTATCCCTGAGATATTACCTTTGAGGTGCAGGTTTGGTATTTCCGGGTACTACAGGAACTTGGGGCGCCATTTGGCTAGGAACCACCGGAGAAACGCCAGGATTAACAGGACTGACACCTTCTTGCCCTGGTGCCGTGGGGAAAGGAACTTGATTGGGGGCATAGGGCATATAGGGGTTAAAGGAGTTAGGATTGCCTTGGAGATTATTGCCTGGAACTGGTGCGGTATTTGGTATGGGTGTCGTACCAGGATTAATCGGCAAAGAAGGGTTAGTAGGCTGGTTCGGTGAGTTTATAGGTACTTGAGATGAACCAGGTATAATTCCCAAAGAGACACGATTGCCCCCCACTTCTCGCAGCAAGTCTAATGTCTGAATGACATCGTTGTAAGTTGCTGTGCGCGACGCGTTCAGCACCAAAATGCCATCAGGATTTGCTTGGACATACTGCTTTAATCTTTCCGCCAAATCTTGCCGATTTACAGCCTCTTTTTCTATATAAGTTTGGCCAACAGCATCGATAGTCACAGGTAATATCTTACTTCCACTCTGTGAATTTGCCGCAGATGTTGTACCTGTATTAGCTTTGGGTAAATCAACGTTAATTGCCTGTTGCCGAGTAAATTGCAAAGCTGCCAGCAGAAAAAACGTCAGGATACAAAAAACGACATCAATTAAGGGAATGATTTGAATTTGTACTTCTTCAATTGGAGTATGCAGGTTAACTTTCATTATTGCTCAGGTTTTAGTGGCTCAGATTCCCCTGGGGTTTCGGGAGGTTCAGAAAACTTGGTTTTGCCTCGCTTGCGGGGGGGTTCAAAGCTTTCCCGTGGAGATTCCCGCACGACGAGGGATGTCATTTTGCTAAAGTCAGGTGGGGACTCGCGGTAGAGCAATTCTAAGTTGTTTCCTGCTTTACGAAAAACTTTGACTTGGTTAACGACAAAACTTTGAAATAGCCGGTAGAAGACCAAACTAACGATCGCAACTATTAACCCCGCTGCCGTACTAATCAGAGATTCTCCAATACCAGTAGTTACACCAGCTGTCGATTCAGTTCCCAAATCGCCAATCCGAATTGCTCGCAAAGACTGAATCAAACCCAAAACTGTACCCAACAGTCCCAACAACGGCGAGAGGGCAATTACAGCTTCTAAAAGTTTTTCACCCCGCCGCATTCCTGCCAACTCGTCTTCTGCTGTAGACTCCAGCGCTAGTCGAAAGGTTTCGGCATCACTTTTTCGTAAACGTAAAGGCGCATAGAGAAACCGCCCGATGGGTTGATCTGTTGATTGTTGGGCAATTTCCACAGCCGCTTCCCAGTTATCATGGGCAGCATCTAGGATGCGCTCGACTATTTCTTTTTCCTGAGTTAAAATTCGCAGCCAGAACCATAGGCGCTCGAAAATCGCACTTAAAGATAGAACCGACAGCACAAGCAAAGGCCACATCGCTGGCCCGCCCTTATAAAACAGATCTAAAATATCCACTGTGTAGTTTTCCTCCCTCCATCACGAGAACAAATATGCCCAAGCATTCTAATTGTAGAGATTAATGCACAACTACCATAATCGCTTACGGGATTGCCTCTTAGGTAGTTAGCGACTCTTGATGAGTAGAATTTTCCATAGAAACTAGGGCGGTTATTCCCACCGGGAGTTTAAAGCATAATTTGCCAGAATAAAAGATAACTAGAGGGTAAAAATATGAACTTCTCAATCCAATCGCTTTACAACTGGTATCGCAATTTGCTGCGTAATCCAAAATACCGTTGGTGGGTAATTATCGGAACACTAGCTTATCTTATCAGCCCGATTGATATTGCCCCAGATTTTATCCCTGTTGTCGGACAAATAGATGATGTTTTACTTTTAACGTTGTTAGTTTCTGAGGTTTCTGGACTAGTGATTGATGGCTGGAAAGCTCGTAAAGGTAATTTGGATACAGAAGCCAATAATACTGCTGAAGACTCTACCGCCACCGCCAACACCATCGATGTTGATGCTGTTTCTGTCAAGTAGGGGGGATGTTTTTTGACACAAAGGGGTGCTGCGGGAACCGCAGAGGGTCGCTGAGGAAGAGTTAGCGAAACTCTGCGTTTAAAAATCTTTCACAAACTCAGTCAGGAACTTAACCGCTTTCAGGATATAAGTAGCGCAATCTCTAGGAGAAGTATTGTAAAACGATCGCCAAGCTGAGGCTTTATCTTCATCATAGCGATCGCGTTTTTGGGGATGGTTCTCTAGCCACGCTAACCGGACTGCATGACCAATTAATACATCCAACACTATATATTCTTCAATTTGCAAGTTGGGGTTATTGGCAGCAATGGCAGCTAATTCCATTAATGCTTCAATATTAACTTGGCGATATTCTGGAGCTTCGATTTTGTTGAGTAAATGCTCAACTAGCAGAGCAAAATTTCTTTCCCCTGCTGTCATTTCTGAAAGCATTACCTCACTATCTAAACGATTGCGGCGCTCTAATTTATCGCCAATCACTAAGCCTTTGCAATGTTGCATCAACACCCATACTTGCTTAAAAAAGTTTTTGGGTACGCGACCTGTTGCTCCCTCTGCTTGGCGAAACCGGCGCCAACCACCCGGTGGAACCTCGATTTCTTCACTAATTGAGGGTAGCACTACCCAAGCAATATCACTTTCTTTTTGCTTGATGTGGAGTGATTCTTGCTGACGCAACAAACTACTCATGCCAGAATATCCAGTTAATACCTGATGCAAGCGTGTTTTCACCTCAAAGGGTGAAAGTTGCATTAAGTGGTCATAAGCTTCATCTTGAGTAACTTGCAATTCTTGGGCTACGTCGCTGGTAATTAACAAGATAAGATAGCCAACTCTCAGGGTGAGAAGTCCTTGAAATAGTTCAGGTTCTGATCTGATTAAAATACCAAGATAGATCAGGATCTCTTGCGTCAAAACGCGATCGCGGATATCCTCACGACAGAAATGATTTATTTTCTCGGCAATTTCATTGTGGGACATGGGTACAGCTATCAGGGAAGCTTCGCTGTAAGCCCTACCAACGGCAATTTGCTTACCTTGTACCAAAATGCTTGTCACCGCATCAGACAAGCCGATATCAACCATTTTCCGTAACCCAGCAGCACGACGTACCACCGCCCAAATGCCTAAATCCCCGGCTTTAGTGTAAACTTCATCAAGTAAATCGGCTACGGTAACGGGATGTTTGGGGCCACCATACCCCGTATCAAATTTTAAGCCCTCCAAGCGCGTCAAAGTTTGCAATAACTCAATTTGCTCGTAGATATTCTCTGATGAACGCAAATGAGACAGCAATAAACCAAAGTTTGTTTCACACTCCATTTGGAATTCTTGGGTATGCCCTAAGCTCCAGTTTTTATCGGGATGATAAGTTAGGTAATAGCACCGTGTCCCTGTATTTTTCATCGGTGACTGGGCAAATTCATCATCTTGAAGAAAATCAATTCTTTGAATTCCTGCTGTCAGCATCAACTGATTTAGCCGCCCTAATTTTACCCGCACACCATTACAAACACCATCTTTCAATTCTTGCATTAGTTCTAATAACGCCTCAGAACCAATTTCTAACATAGTGTGAGTCAACATTAAAGTTAGGGTAGGACGCCCCAAATCAGTCCAATATTTTTGAATGTAAGCTAATTCACTTCTGAATTGATCTATTAGAAAGTGGTAATCAAGGGTTAAATAAAACTGCTGAGAGTCCAAAAACGAAGGCAAAAATACAATTGTCTTACCATGAATCCGAAAGATTCTCGATGTTGTCAAACTCCGCAAACGCCTTACTGGACGCCCAGTTAAACCGAGTTTATCATTGCGACCAATTTGGGTATAAATAGCAGAAAATTCTCCAGCTTTTCTTACTTGAATCGGTTCTAATTGGGTGGGTGTTTGGGCTTCGATACCGTGAACTGCTAGATTTGCTTGTAAAACTTCATCTTCCGCTAGCAAGGAAATTTGTACCAACGCCTCGCGTTTTTTGCCGACACACAAATGTCTACCTAATGGGTCAATATCTCCTACTGCTATTAATTCATCGCTCAACATTTCACCGAGAAGATATAAACTCTGCGCCCAGACTAAAGGCACATTTTCGTTAGGTAAACGCGGCTGAGTTTGGGGTGCTAACTTTTCTGCTTCTACCTTTTCGGCGGGAACATAATAAAGTTCTGGTAATAAGTGCAAGCCGTCGCGCTCAATGAGTAATGACTCTAACAGCTCTTGATATTTTTGAACTTGATTTTGATCACCCCGAAATAATCCATCAAGAACTAAATAAGTAAAAAATAATGGCCATTCGCATTCAATATGCTCAAATTGTTTGAGTTCCGCCGGTTCATAGTGCAAACGCTGGTTATCTTCTAAGACAGTTTGGTGTCCATCACGAAGGAAGCGTTTACAGCCATATTTACCTGCAAGTTTGGTGATAATTTCGTTCAAGGTTCGTTGACGCAATTGCTCATCTTCTACTGCAAAAGCGGGAAAACTAATGATACTCAACAGCGCCGCATCAATTTCTTTAGAACCAGATTCTCTGGGTAATAGAGATTCTAACGTAATTCTGGCGCGGGCAATTTCATCTGGTAACACATGAATTACTGATGTTTGACTACCATGTACACCAAACAAATTTAGTCCGTTGATGGCTTCTAAAGCTGCTTTAGCCATACCGACAGAACTGGCGTTCAACTCTGCACTGCCATGATTAATTTTATTACCCCTTTCCCAAATTCCAAAATCCGGTGTGCGGTAAGCTCGTCCAATGTAATAAACCAAATTTTGGACGAAATTAACTTCATCAATTGTGTAAATTATTGGCAATCCCGCAGCGGTCATTTGCGCCAACATCAGCAAAAATATAGATGTGGCATCTAGTTGCAAATGCCCCCATTCATCATCACCAACTACTATGTCGCCGGTGGAAGTGTTATATTTGGCGTGCAGTCCATCCAGAAGGGATTGAGTATGTTTAAATGTCTCTACCTTCTGCGCCTGTCGCATCATAGCAAACAGTAACCCACGCATTAATTTGATGACACTGTATTCCAGTTCATAAGTGCGTCCTTTGTCTTCATCCACCTTGCGGTATGCAAGTCCTAAACCCCAAACTGCCAAAATACTGTAAACATTATCTCGCACCCAGGCATCTGTATAATCTCCGTGGGCGGTAACTGCTGTACTCGCAGGTAGTAACCCAGTAATCGCATTTTGACGTGCAAGGATAATTGTTTTGATTTGCTGGTAATAGTATTCTAGACGAGTTAGCAATTCGGTGGTTGTTTTCATAAATTCATAAATATTTGCAAGACTAAATTTGATGGATACAACTTTTAAGGCTGATCCTTTTTTCTGTGAATTTGTGGCTATTTGAGATTGCTTAATCGGTGAATATTTTTCTCTTCAACAATTTTATATCATAAACTGATTGTAATTAAGAATTGCCTATTTTACAATAATTCTATAACTTCTATACTGTTAGGTTTAACCATGCAGACACAAGCAGCGCCTTTCACTCTGCGGCTGTTGACTGTTGCGGAATACCACAAGATGGCAGAAGCGGGTATTTTTCAGCCAGAGGAACGAGTCGAATTAATTGCTGGACAGATTATTAAAATGATTGCAAAGGGAACTGCTCATACTTCAGCCGTTAGACGAACGGCGAAAATTTTAAGTCGCTTGCTGGCAACTCAGGCTGATATCATAACTCAAGATCCTGTCCAGTTAGATAATTTTTCGGAACCTGAGCCGGATATTGCTGTAGTCAAGGTTAATCCCTTTGACTATGCAGACCACCATCCTACCACGGCGGAGGTGTATCTGATTATTGAAGTGGCAGATAGTAGCTTTAAATATGATTGTGACATCAAGGGTAAAATTTATGCCCAAGCAGGAATTAGAGATTATTGGGTGTTAGATGTGAATAAACGCCAACTTCATGTATTTCGAGAACCTACTCAGCAGGGATATCAGAGTGAAGTAATTTTTGCTGAAGGTGGGATTGTTTCACCTTTGCAGTTTCCTAACATAACCATAGCTATCACGCAGATATTACAACCTTTAATTAACCAATAGGTGTAATCAAAGAAAGCTATCTTAAAAATAGGAAATATTTTTATCAATTTAGGTGATAATCGTTTCAGGTCTAAATTATTCAGGAGGTGTGATTGTGGTTATTACTCAAACCAAAGCGACAATAACTCACTTCACCCCAGATGAGTATCGGGCAATTGAGGAAACTGCCGAAGAACGCCACGAATACCTCAACGGAGAGATCATCACCATGCCTGGAGGTTCCCCCGTTCACAGCCGCATTACCGTAGACATCACGACTTTTCTCAACCTAGCTCTCCGAGACACCAACTTTCAAACCTACAATGGCGACTTGCGAATCTGGATTCCTAACTTCAATCATGGAACATATCCCGACATTATGGTGATCGATGGCGAACCAGAATTTAATGGCAATCGCACGGACGAAATTCTCAATCCTCTACTCATTATCGAAGTCCTTTCCCCCTTCACTGAAGCCTACGATAGAGGTGAAAAATTCAGAAAATATCGCTCCCTGACTAGCTTTTGTGAATATCTGCTCGTCAGCCAAACTGAACCCTACGTTGAGCAGTATTATAACCGCGACCAAAACAGTAGCGATCGCTGGGAATGGCAAGTTTATGATCACATTGATCGGTCAATTGTTCTGCACAGTTTAAATGTAGAACTTCCCATGTCTGAAATCTATCGCCGCATTAAATTTTAAGGGCGATACCTGGGTTGGGATACGCCTACGAATTTATCTTAGTTAAGATGTAAGCTATAAAAATTATCGATATCAGAGAATAAAATGCTGAAAACCCATTCTTCCAACGTATATAAATTATTTATAAGCTAATGAAAATTAAAGTCAAAAATCTTGGTGCTTTAAAGCAAGCCGAATTCACACTTGGCGATCTGACGGTCATTTGTGGCTATAACAATACTGGTAAGACTTACGCCACTTACGCGCTGTTTGGCTTTTTATCTACTTGGCGGCGGATGTTTACGATTAAAATCAACGACGAGAAGATTGAACAACTACTTGCTAATGGAGTAGTTCGTCTTGATATACAAGAATATGTCGAACAAACTGAACAGATTGTAGCTCAAGGTTGTCAGGCATATACCAAAGAATTACCGAAAATTTTTGCAGCGCGAGCTGAACGATTTAAAGAATCAAAATTCCAGGTGATTCTGGATATGCAAAATATTCATTTTTTAACCAAATTTGATCTGAAAATTGGCTCCGGTGAGGTATCACTTTTCTCTATGACTAAAAATGAAGAAAGCACAGAGTTAGTTGTCACTCTGCTTGTTGAGAAGGAGAAGGTAAAAATTCCTACCGAAATACTTGAGCACATCATTGCCGACGCACTAAAAGACATCATTTTTGTTCAATTTTTCCCTCGCCCTTTCATTGCTAGCAGCGAACGAACTGGTGCCGCCATTTTTCGTAAAGACTTGAATTTCGACCGCAATCGCTTATATGAAGAAATAGGTCAGGCTGGCCAAAATATTGATCGACTGCAACTTCTATTTAGAAATGATGGAGATTATGCCCTGCCAATAAAGACGAATGTGAATTTTATCCGGGAACTGGAAAAAATTGTCAAAAAAAGTAGTTTCATTGCTGAGAACCATCCCGATGTGCTGACTGATTTTGCTGACATCATTGGTGGCGAGTATACCGTTACCAGCAATGATGAGCTTTACTATGTGCCGAAGGGTAAACGGGTCAAGCTTTCTATGGATGAAAGTTCTAGCGCCGTGCGTTCTCTATTAGATATCGGCTTTTATCTTAGACACGAAGCTCAACCTCGCGATTTATTGATGGTGGATGAACCCGAACTGAACCTACACCCCGAAAATCAACGTCGCGTTGCGCGGCTTTTTGCTCGACTGGTTAACTTGGGTATTAAAGTTTTTATCACTACCCACAGTGATTACATCATTAAAGAACTAAATACACTGATCATGCTCAACCATGATAAACCTCATCTCCAACGAATTGCTGAACAAGAAGGTTATCGGCAAGAAGAACTGATTTCTGCTGGAAAAATCAAAGTCTACATTGCTGAAGAGTCAGATATAACTCTAGAGGGCAAAAAGAGAAAAACTAAATGCCAAACCCTGATACCAGCTGATATTGACCTGGAACTAGGTATTGAGGCCCGCAGTTTTGATAAAACCATTGAGACGATGAATCGTATTCAGGAAGCAATTGTTTGGGGTGAGGATTAATGTCTGATATTGCTATCCTCAAAAAGATGATTAAGGAAGAGTTTACGGTGTCATTGGCAGAGCGAAAGGATGGAACACACTTCAATTACTCAGTCACACTCACAGAAACTCAGGATAATTATTCTGTAACTATTGATGGAATGCCCAACTTTAACGAGGTTATCATCATTAACGCAGAAAACTTCCTAGCACCAATAAAAGTTTTTAATGGATCAAAAGGTGAGTGTAAACGCGCAGATTTTATCATGATTGCTGATACTGACACAGAAAAAATCATCATTTGCATTGAGATGAAGAAAACGAAAGGCAAGAAAATTATTCAGCAGCTAAAAGGTGCAAAATGTTTTGTTTCTTATTGCCAGGAAATCGGCAAAGCATTTTGGACTAAACATAACTTTCTTGACACTTATCAATATCGTTTTATCAGTATCGGTCACATTCCCATTTCTAAGGAAAAAACCCGCCATGATGGGAAGAAAAAAGATTCAAATAAAACTCATGATTGTCCAGAGAAGATGCTGATAATTAAGGGTAAAAATTCCCTTCAATTTGATTCATTGATATAAGGTAGGTGATCATGGGCGGCATAAATTTTTTGCGGTTTTAATATACAAAAAATCCAATTGTAGAGGAATATATGATTAAATATATTGCAAGTTTAATAAATAAAATGCTTTATGCGTCGAGATTCAATTTTTTACAAACTATTTCAACAATATCCGTCTCTGTTATTTGAACTATTGACAAATCCCCCGACAAATGCAGATGCTTACCGATTTGATTCCGTAGCTGTCAAAGAACCAAAATTTGAAATTGACGGGGTATTTTTACCACCAGAAAGCGAGGGTGCAGGAGTAGTATATTTCTGTGAAGTTCAGTTTCAAAAAGATGAACTGCTTTATGAAAGAGTGTTTGCTGAATCGTTACTATATTTCTACCGCAACCGTGCCAGATTTAGCGATTGGCAAGCGGTAACGATTTATCCATCTCGCAATACAGAACAAAGTGATATTTATCCCCATCGTGGCTTGTTGAATAGTAACCAAGTACATCGGGTATATTTGGATGAATTGGGAGATATTCGTCAATTACCTCTATGGGTAGCAGTGATGGTATTAACTACTCTAGAAGAAAGTCAAGCACCAGAAGAAGCTAGGTATTTGTTAACAAGAACGAGTGAAGAAGTAGCATCGCCATCAAGTCGCGCCATAATAGAGATGATTACGACGATAATGGTGTACAAGTTTGAACAACTGAGCCGCAGGGAGGTAGAATCTATGTTAGGAATTACGCTCAAGGAAACGAGAGTTTACCGGGAAATTAAAGAAGAAGGACGGGAAGAAGGACGGGAAGAAGGACGAGAAGAAGGACGGGAAGAAGGTGTAGAACAAGCAACAGTTAATCTCGTTATCCGACTATTGACTAAGCGGTTTGGAGAACTATCTGGGGAAATACGCGCTGCAATTTCTGGTTTACCATTGCCTGTTCTGGAAGATTTGAGCGAAGCACTGTTAGATTTTACTAGCTTGGCTGATTTACAGGTTTGGTTAGCAGCCGGACGTGATTAAAGTATTGGCGATCGGATGGCATCAATTTTGTAGGATGCGTTAAACTCTGTTAACGCACCACCCGGATTTTTTTATAAAGTAGTGATTGCCTCCGGCACGTTACACGAACGCATCAGCCACTTTTTTAGATATAAAAGGCAATATTTCTCGGCTCTTAGCTTGAGCTTTACCTTCCGTAAATACTACTAACAGATATGGACGCTGATCTGGTAGTTCAATGTAAGCCGCATCATGGCGAACTTGGCTTGTCCAACCGGCTTTTGACCAAATTTGACTATTTTCAGGTAATCCACCCCCTAAGAAGCCTGTAACCTGGTCTTCTTCGACATCTTGAGGTAAATCATGGGGGTTGAGACTGCGTTGGAGTAAAGCCATCATGGATTGCGATCGCACACTAGATACCGCTACACCACCGACAATGCTATGCAGCAAGCGGGCGATCGCATTTGTAGTCAACATATTGCGATTATCCAGCATCTCTCCATAAAACGCTCGTTCCCTTCCATAAGGGCCATCACCCCAAGTTTTTTGACAAACGTTAATCGTTTCCATTTCCTCCCACCCCAAAGACTGGTAATAACGGTTAACAATCTGACGCTGATATTTCCAGGTTTCAAAGGGGCCTGGTGGTAACTCTGGGCCGGAAGTGGTGCCACTGAGGATATCCACCACCAAGCTGGTAGCATCATTACTAGAATCGATCATCATATCCCTCAAGGCACGCTCCAACTCCTTGGAAGTTTGTAACATACCTTTCTCTAGCCACTCGTTAACCGCCACCAAGTAGAATAACTTGACTATACTCGCGGGGTAAATTCGCTCCACACCACGATAACTAAAACCACGAACGGGATGATTCCAAAAAGCGTTGGGAGTCAGTGCGCCACCTGTATTTACTAAGACAGGCGGATCGTAAACAATCCAAGTCAGAGCAATTTGGTTTCGGGTTAATGTGCCAAATGCTGACCAAGTTGCCTCTAAAATGCGATTACCAAGATTGTCGAGTTGTTCGTCTTTGCTGAAGAAAACCATTCTCTCTCGTTATGTCCTTTAATCTAAAATCTAAAATCCCAAATTCCGAATCGGGTGAGCACCAGTGTCTTGCTGACCTAAATTTATATGATTCTCCTGAATGTATCCGCTTGGCAACTCAAGCTGCTGCTGGGCGACATTTACGGGTAACATCAAATCATCAGGATTCAGCGGTTGAGGTGTATTTGTGCGAGGATGACTATCCAGGGTGGGTATCGGTTACCGATTTGGGTTTATTACAAAGAGCTACTGTAGCTTACCAAGCTCCCATATTTTCTGAATCGGAAGTTAAAAAACTGCTACCGTTGGCGATCGCCTTTACTCAAAAAGCGATGCCACAATCTAATTATTACCTTTGGGGTGGGACTGTCGGGCCAAATTACGACTGTTCTGGGTTGATGCAAGCGGCTTTTGCCTCGGTGGGGATTTGGTTACCGAGAGATGCTTATCAGCAAGAAGGCTTCACCCAACCAATTACCATAGGCGAATTACAACCAGGGGATCTAGTATTTTTTGGAACTCCCCAAAAAGCCACCCATGTAGGATTGTATTTGGCTGATCATCGCTATATCCATAGTTCCGGGAAAGATTACGGTCGCAATGGTATTGGGATTGATGTGCTTTCGGAACAGGGAGATGCCGTGAGTCAGTCATACTATCAGCAGCTGCGAGGTGCTGGCAGAGTTGTTAAGAGTTACGAACCACAGAGACGCTGAGGACGCAGAGGAATTATGAGGAGTGGGTTGATTTCTGAAAATCTGGCTGGGGAGAATGGGGCAATTTTTGTCAAGATCCCAGACGTTTCCGTGGTGGTGCCGGTGCGTGATGAGGTGGAAAGTTTGCCGCTGTTGCTGGAGGCGATCGCTAATAGTGTGAGCGCTAGTGGGTTGAGTTATGAAATTATCTGTGTGGATGATGGTTCTACAGATGGTTCTGCCCAATTGCTCAAGCAACAAGCGCAAATCCGCCATGATTTAAAAGCGGTGATTTTGCGGAAAAATTACGGACAAACTGCCGCTATGGCTGCGGGGTTTAATTATGCAGCCGGAAAAGCGATCGTCACTTTAGATGCTGATCTCCAAAATGACCCAGATGATATCCCCATGTTATTAGCCAAGTTAGAGGAAGGCTATGATTTGGTTAGTGGTTGGCGGCATAAACGTCAAGATGCAGCTGTTTCCCGGTTACTCCCTTCTAAAATTGCCAACTGGCTAATTGGCAAGATCACTGGGGTAGTGTTGCATGATTATGGCTGTTCCCTCAAAGCCTATCGGTCAGAATTGGCAGCAGATATGAACCTCTATGGAGAACTGCACCGATTTTTACCAGCTTTGGCTTTCATTGAAGGGGCAAGAATTACAGAAATCCCCGTGCGTCATCATGCCCGTCGCTTTGGTCGCAGTAAGTATGGCATCTGGCGGACATTTCGCGTCTTGATGGATTTGTTAACTATCTCCTTTATGAAAAAGTTCCTCACACGCCCAATGCACGTTTTTGGGCTTTTGGGCTTAAGTTCAATGGTTTCCGGCTTGGGGATAGGAATATATTTGACCTTCCTCAAATTGGCTTTTGGTGCGATGATTGGCAATCGCCCTTTGCTAATTTTGGCGGTGCTGCTGCTGGTAACTGGAGTGCAGCTATTTAGCTTCGGTCTTTTGGCAGAATTACTCATGCGTACCTACCATGAATCCCAAGGAAGACCCATCTATCGCGTGCGGGAGGTAGTGGCACAAAATGCTAAGTAATGTAACTATGGGCATTAAACACACCTAGCATTAAATTGCATCTGTTTTGAAAATTTTTCAGAATTTTGATACCCATCTGCGGCAGAATCTGCTGATTTTATTTACAGCAGGTTTATTATTCTGGTCTAGTATGGCGGCGTTGTTACCAACTTTACCCCTTTACATTGAGTCCGTGGGGGGAAGCAAACAACAAATTGGCCTTGTCATCGGCAGTTTCGCCATCGGACTGTTGCTGTTTCGCCCCATGTTGGGACGGCTAGCAGACCAACGTGGACGCAAATTTATTTTGTTGATTGGTGCAATTGTGGCGACGATCGCACCCTTTGGCTATATAGCATTCAGATCACTTTCTCTCTTGATTTTGGTGCGGATCTTTCATGGTATTAGCATCGCCGCTTTTACCACTGGCTACACCGCCTTGGTAGCAGATTTAGCTCCGGTCAAAAATCGTGGTGAAATCATTGGTTATATGAGTCTAGTGACTCCCATTGGTTTAGCAATTGGCCCTGCCTTGGGAGGTTATTTCCAGGCTGCGGCTGGTGATCAAGTCTTATTTTTGTTAGCTGCTGAATTGGCTTTTGTGGCGGTGTTGGGTATAGCCCAAATGACCAATCCACCCGTACAAACACAGATGAAAACAGCGGGTAAGGATAGTCAATTTTGGCAAATTCTGATCAGTCCACGGGTGAGGGTGCCATCTGCGGTTATGTTGCTAGTTGGTGTGTCGCTGGGGTCTGTGCATACTTTTGTGGCCTTATTTATCAAATCAACGGGAGTGGATTTGAATGCTGGGTTATTTTTCACCGCTGCGGCCATCTCTAGTTTTGTGATCAGGCTGTTTGCCGGTCGGGTAAGCGATCGCGTTGGTCGTGGATTGTTTATCACTTGCAGCATCATTGCTTACACTTTGGCATCATTAATATTATGGCAAGCCAACAGCGCGATCGCATTCTTGCTAGCAGCGATCGCTGAAGGCTGCGGCGGTGGGACGCTGATTTCCATGATTACTACCATGATGGCAGACCGCTCACTCCCCCAAGAAAGAGGGCGAATTTTTGCCATCTCCATCGCTGGATTGGATTTGGGAATGGCGATCGCTGCCCCGCTTCTCGGTGCTGTCGCTGAACTTGTCGGCTACCGCAATATGTTTGGTTACGGTGCAGTTTTAACTTTTGTGGCACTGCTAATCTTTCTCACCCAATCCAGCAAAGGCTTTCTCAATTCCCTGCGCTTTTCCCTTGGTCGTGGTCAAGATGCCTATGCCTTAAA
This sequence comes from Cylindrospermum stagnale PCC 7417, assembly GCF_000317535.1. Taxonomy (NCBI): domain Bacteria; kingdom Bacillati; phylum Cyanobacteriota; class Cyanophyceae; order Nostocales; family Nostocaceae; genus Cylindrospermum; species Cylindrospermum stagnale. The sequence goes on along the minus strand of NC_019757.1, from coordinate 3,629,419 downwards.
CAAATAGAAAAGTAAAGACATGATAAACGTGTTTTTACACTCATCATGTCTCTACAATGTTTTTCATTAACGGGCGAGGAGGGATTCGAACCCCCGACACCGTGGTCCGTAGCCACGTGCTCTAGTCCACTGAGCTACACGCCCCTGTTCAGAAACTTATAATAGCACTATTAACCCAAATGACGCAAGAGAATTTTCCAACTAATTTTGCCAACCTCACTCATCTAGACCACGAGGGAGAAGCACAGATGGTGGACGTGTCTGGTAAAGCGCCCACCGTCCGCCAAGCAGTAGCCACAGCCCAAGTGCGAATGCTGCCAGCCACCTTCGCCGCCATTCAAGCCGGAAATGCTCCGAAAGGAGATGTATTGGCAACTGCCAGGTTAGCTGGGATTATGGCAGCCAAGCAAACATCTAATTTGATTCCCCTGTGTCATCCGTTGCCCTTGCAAAAAATTACAGTCGAGGTGACAGCCAATCCCCAACTACCTGGTTATCAAATTTATGCCACAGTCAAAACCAAAGCCGAAACAGGTGTGGAAATGGAAGCTTTAACCGCCGTTTCGATTGCGGCTTTGACTTTGTACGATATGGCGAAAGCCTTAGAAAAATCGATTCAAATTGAATCAATTCGTTTGGTAAGTAAGACTGGCGGGAAATCTGGAGATTATACCCCGCCAGAATTATAGGCTACTGAATCTCACCTAAAGCTTTGTTGAGTTCGGTAGGGCTTTCATACTCTTCGTCTTCTGGCAATTGCTCTAATAATGAGAGAATTTCCCTATCAGCACCTTGCTTTCTAGCATGATCAATCAATTCTTGTTTATCAGCAGGATAGTCAACACCTTTTAAGTGTTTTTGGATTTCAACTGGGTTGGTTTTAGCCATTTTTCTTCTACCTATAAAGGTTATTTATATCTTCACAAGTTGATGTATTTACATCCTCTATCAAAAGATGAATCATTGTTAACTTATAAGAGTCTAAAGTCAGATAAAAAAGGTCATTCGCTCGGTTGATGAAGTTTTTTATAACTTGATACGTGTAACTTTGGATAATACTAAATCCGGTTATTAGTTGAAATTTAAAACAGAGTTATACACCTCATGACGACGAAAAGTAAATTTTCAAATAAGCGAGATATAAAAGAAATTAGAGTGATCCAAATTCTTGCTATCTCAGGTAGCCTTCGGACTGCCTCGTCGAACACAGCTTTGCTTCGTGCCCCCAAAACCCTTAAAATGAATATGGTGTGTTAAAGTCTGTAACAAATATTTATGCCTCCTCGCTGGCCTCGCAAACCCGATCGCAAAGACCCCGATTTCCGCAAGTTAGACGACCTGATGAATTTTGCCATACATGTAGGAGTCGCCGCTACGATTAATTCTGGGTTGTGGTTTTTCCATATCTTGAAAGCAACTACCTGGGAGTGGCTGCCGTTGTTGACCCTAAGTTGGGTAGGAGTGTTGTTGGTGCATCTGATTTATATTCGGGCGATCGCCAATTACTCCGAAACACCACCCAAGTCCACCTGAAGAGGGACTGCTGAAGCTAGGGCAAATGTAACCTGTGGGGGTAGTGTCAGCCTAGTTAATTGAGCGATAATACTAAATAGCCTGAGAGTTTTTGCTCTTTATATAGGGTTATTTTATGGCTAAAACAAACACCACGGAACTACTGGAAGCCCTAGCATCTGAAATTGGCGAAACCGTCTACATAGACATTGCTAAGTGGCATCTTTATCTATCCGATGCCAAACTGCACAGCATTGTCGCTGAACAGTTGTATCCATTAATTACTTCCAAAGCTGTTAACGAAGACCAAGTGATGGAAGTATTGGCATCAATTCCAGTTAAAATTGGCGGCGGCAGACGGGAAATTTCTTTAATCGATTTATTACCTCTGCAATGCCAAGTCAGCCTTGTAGATATTTTAGAAAAGTATCAGCGCGAAATATAAATTATGTTTTTACAACTCAAAGATACCGAAGATTTGGTAAAAATTCTTGACCTTCAAGAATTAATCGACCCCAATAGTGCTACCGTTCACGCACAAGACCAAGAAGGTGAAGAAGAACAAGACCCTGATACTTTTAAAAAAGAAAATCTGGTCTTTCCTTCCGGTGAACGTCTACCGCGCTGTTGGTTAGATGCCAACTATCGAACAGCTAAAGCTTCTTAATTTGATAATTGGGTAATGGGTAATCAGATTTTTCTAATTTCCCATTACCAAAACTTTCAAAGCCAACTTTCTTTGTTTTGATACCACCCAATAAATCCGTTATTTCAGCCACTGTCGCCCCTTCATTCTGCTGAAACTGCGGAAAATACCCCCTTGCTTTCTGATAAACTAATAACAATATTTTGTAAAAGGAATTCATTTAGTGTCAGAGCAACTTATTGATAAAGTTGCCATTGTTACGGGCGCTGGTAAAGGCATCGGCCGGGCAATTGCTCTCACTTTCGCTAGTGAGGGGGCGAATGTTATTATTGCTGACAAATCTCCCGAATTAGCCATTGAAACTGCGGATGCAATCAAAAAACTGGGTAGAAACGCACTCGCTATACCGATTGATGTCACCCATGAGCAAGCGGTGGCTGATATGGTGTTACAAACACTTACAACCTTTGGTAAAATCGATATTTTGGTGACGAATGCTGGCATTCAGCGTCGATATTTTGTTGCTGACTTACCGCGTGCTGAATTTCAGGCTATGTTGGATGTCAATTTACTAGGTGCCTTCTTCTGTTGTCAAGCCGTATTACCTAATTTCTATAATCAACGCCAAGGCAATATCATTTTGATAGCTTCGGATTCGGGTAAACTTGGCTATGCATACAACTCTGCATATTGTGCCAGCAAATTTGCTGTACTCGGCTTTATGGAAGCATTAGCAGATGAAGCACGCGCCTATAAAGTCCGCGTCAATGCGCTGTGTCCTGCTGGGGTGAAAACAGATATGGGCAAAACTTTACTAGAGGCAGATGGTACTCCGGTGAATGACAGCTACTTTATGGAACCTGAAGAAGTGGCAGATGTGGCGCTGTTTTTAGCTTCCCATCAATCGCGTGCTATTCATGGGCAAGCAATCAATGTTTACGGTGGAGTTGATTACCGCCTGATGCGAGGGTAAAACTCAGCATCAAGCGGCAATTAGTCATGATTAAAACCTACATTCCAGTTGATGACGCAGTTTTTTCTACTACTGTTGCTGCTTCCGTTTCAGAACGCGGAAAGAAGGTTTTAGTTATCCAGTAAGTCAAGATGTGAGAAAGCAATCCCATAGGGCCAGCAAACAAGCAGAGGGAGAGGGAATGAAATGTCCAAATTCCTGTTTTCTGTCCTTCCCAATATATCCATCTACCGACAAATAAATCCATAACTAGAAAATGAATCCAGCCTGTAGCAGCGGCTGTTTCATCGCTAAAAAATCTCGCAATATCAGCTAATGGGGGATTTGATAAAGCCTGGGCATTTTCTGGTGTAATGCTGCTAACAAACAAATATAGATACGCCACAGCTAAGACCACAAAAGGCAAATAGGATTCCATTATCCGCCGTGTTACTTTCTAGTTTGGCAGAAAAATCATCAATGTCCAAAATGGCAAGACAAAAATATTAGCAATGCTAAATAGTTGTGTGATATTCATCTTACAAAGCCACAAGTTGTGATTCGATTTCTGAATATTTTAAATCACGACCGATGAAAACTAAGCGGGTTTGCCGTAATTCTTCTGGTTGCCAAGGACGATCGTAAAATTTATCAAATCGAGTCCCGACACCTTGCATAACTAGACGCATGGGTTTATTAGGAACTGCCACAAAGCCTTTGATTCTGTAAATCTCCTGTTGCTGTGCCAGTGTTTGCAGTTGTTTTTGTAGCTTTTCTGGGTCAAAGGCACGGTCTAAAATTAGGTGAGTTGAGGTAATCTCTTCATCGTGGTCGTGGTCTTCTTCACTGTCGTGATGGCTGGGACGGCTATCTAAATTATCTTCAACTGCGGCTTGAAATCCTAGCAATATTGATGCATCTAGTTTACCGCCATCGCTGGCGACTATTTTCACCACTCTGGGTAATTCTTGTTTAATAAATTCCTCAACTCGCGCTTGTGTCTCAGCATCTACTAAGTCGGTTTTATTCAAAACCACCAAGTCTGCACAAGCAAGTTGGTCTTCAAACAGTTCTTGCAATGGTGTTTCGTGTTCTAGACTATCATCTGCTTGCCGTTGGGATGCGATCGCTTCTAAATCACTAGCAAAGGTTCCCGCAGCCACCGCAGCACAGTCTACCACGGTAATTACAGCGTCAACAGTGGCAGCGTTGCGAATTTCCTGCCAGCGAAAAGCTTTAATTAGGGGTTTTGGTAAAGCTAAACCAGAGGTTTCAATTAAAATACAGTCGATGCTATCTCGCCGCTTAATTAACTCTAGCATCGTCGGAAAAAATTCTTCCTGTACGGTACAGCATAAGCAGCCGTTAGTTAATTCAAAGATATTACTGTCACCATCTTCGGGGCAAATTTGACAGGATTTTAGTAATTCGCCATCAATTCCGAGTTCCCCAAATTCGTTGACTAAAACAGCAATGCGGCGTCCTTGGTTGTTTTGTAGTAGATGGCGAATTAGGCTGGTTTTACCACTACCTAAAAAGCCTGTGATGACTGTGACAGGAATTTTTGTTGCCATGTTTTGTGTATAATTTTCTTAAACAGCTTATATTTTACACCATACGCTACAAAATCAATTAATGGGCTGAAAGCGTAAGTAAGCATCAACTTACTACATCAATTATTTATATTGGTATTTGTATATTTCTATTATGCGAGAATGATTTATGGTGGGTCATTCGTTAAATTGACGGTAAAGGTTAAACCGGATGCTAAAGGAGTAGTCAAATGCTAAAAGAACTTCACTTAACGTCTATTGGGACTGCTCCTCAATTTGATGTTGAATTTAGTGATAGGATCAACATTTTTACTGGGGATAATGGACTAGGTAAAAGCTTTTTACTTGAGGTTGCTTGGTGGGTACTTACTGGAAATTGGGTAGATCAACCCGCTTATCCGCGAAAACTAACAGAAGAACATCCTGAAATTATCTCCAAAATTCACACCAAATATGGTGTAAGGGACTATGAGAGCGGCTTTAATTTTTCTGCACAACAATGGCTGAGTAGGCATTTACTTCCTGAATTAAACGAGGTAGTTATTTTTGTTCGTGTTGATGGTGGCTTCTCTATTTTTGACCCTGCTCGCAACCATAAAGATGCGTATAGTTTTACTCCAAATACACTTTGGAATGGCTTGAAATTAAAGGGAAAAGTTCTTTGCAACGGTCTAATTCACGATTGGGTAACATGGCAGAATCGACCACACAAGATGCCATTTCAACTTTTATCTGATGTAATCAAAAGACTTGCTCCTCATCCTGATGAATGGATAGAAATAGGAGAGCCAACGCGAGTATCTGTGGATGATGTGCGAGACATTCCCACAATTAATCTTCCTTATGGTAATATTCCTATCACCCAAGCATCAGCAGGAATGAAGCGTATTCTCGGACTTGCTTATTTGTTGGTATGGACTTGGTACGAACACGAAAAAGCTTGTGAACTACGAAAGCAAGAACCGATGAATCAAATAGTTTTACTAATTGATGAAATTGAGTCTCACCTGCATCCTCGCTGGCAAAGAGTTATTTTACCATCTATTTTATCTGTGGTAAATGAGTTAAAGCCAAATATGCCAATACAGGCTTTAGTCACTACTCATTCTCCACTTGTGCTAGCTTCATTAGAGCCAATCTTTGATGAAGAGCAAGATAAATTATTTCTATTTGAATTGCAAGAAAAAGAAGTAGCATTAAATGAAGTTAACTGGACTAAACAAGGAGATACAGTTGGATGGTTAACCTCAGAAATATTTGGACTCAAACAAGCTCGTTCTCAAGAAGCAGAAACAGCGATTGAAGCCGCAGAAGCTTGGATGCGTGATGATGATATGAATGGTTTTCCAGAATATTTAAGAACCCAATCGCAAATTCATCAGGAACTCGCAAAACTATTACCAGGACACGATCAATTTTGGCCGCGTTGGATAGTCACTTCAGAGAAAAGAAATTCTCGGTTATTTGGGGCATAGTTAAAGATGCTAAATTTAAATCCTCCCCCGGAACCACCAGATTTTGATGCAAAAGCACGACAATTAGGTAATAGTTGGTTAGCGAAAAATCCAGATACAAAAAAAAGACCGAAAGAATATTGGTCAGTTTTTAAGAGCTATTTAGCTGATGGTTTCGGTAATCTTTGTGGTTATAGTGCTATGTATGAACCTGTTGGTACTGTAGACCATTTCTTATCTTGCGAAAATTATCGTCACTTGACTTACGAATGGAGTAATTACCGTTTTGCTTCTGCTTGGATTAATAGTAGCAAAGGTACTCTTGATGATAAAGTTTGTGATCCGTTTCAAGTTGGGGATGACTGGTTTGAGATTCTGTTACCTTCCCTGCAATTAGTCTTAACTGATGCAGTTCCAGCAGAGGAACACCAAAAAGCCGAATTTACTCTACAACGATTACATCTACGCGATGATGAACGAGTCATTCGTCAGCGTCAAGCATGGTATCAAATGTATCTTGATGGTGAAATAACCCTGATAGGATTAGAAAAAAAGGCTCCTTTGATTGCTCGTGCAATTAGAAAACAGCAGCAAGAAACTTCTTTGCCAGAATAAAGAGCGATATCATCAAAATTTAGGGGCGATCGCACTCTGGTTGGTTTCATCAATCGAAAACAATCACAGGACAATCGCCCCTAGATATTTTGAGCGTTTTTATTAAAACTCAGTATTCAGTACTCATTACTCAGCAGTAGCAAGTTCGGTAGCACCGCGTGTTCGCTTCCGTGTCAGGGCGTTGAACACCATGATACCAATGGCTTTGATCAAATTGCCTTCTAATTCTTGGAACATCTTCATGTTCACCCCAAAAGCGGCATTTGCTTCTTCGACGATGCGATCGCCTGTAGCATCATCAATGGGCATTTCGTCCAAGTTTTGCCGATATTGGGCTTTGAATGCCTTCTCATCGGTAATATCTGCAAACTCATAAAAGGCAGTACCTTCACCATCAGCCAGTTTCATCGCTGTTTGGGCAATACCTTTGAGAATTTGTCCCCCAGATAAATCGCCGAGGTAACGGGTGTAAGAATGAGCGACTAGCAATTCTGGGGCTGTGGCTGATAATTCCCGGATGCGCTTTACATAAGCTTCACCAGCGGTAGATAATTGGATTTGCTCCCGCCAGTTATAACCGAAGTAATAATTCAGGTCTTGCTCTAAGGTATGCTTGCGATTGAGTTCTGGAAAGTAAATTTTCCCAACAATCGGGTGGTTTTGGTGCTTTTCCATCTCTTCTTCCATCGCTGAATAGATGAAGTAGAAGTTAGCAACCAGTTTCCGATAGGAGTTCTTCTCCACAACTCCCTTTAAAAAGCACTTGACAAAACCTACATTTTCTGCCATTGTGTGGGCTTTTTTAGTGCCTACACGTAGTTTGGCGGCTAAATTGCTGCTCATACTAAATTTCTCAACTTTAAAAAGTTAACTGCCAGAGTTTTGATTTACAAACGACTAAAAAGGCCATTAAAACGCTACATTAAAACTATTTGATGAGAATTTATATTAAAATTTCTTAAGTTCACATAAATTGTAGTGTTTTACACAGCAATCGGCTAAGGGCTAGAATCCCTGAATTAGCAACCCTTTGGGGGAAATTTAAAATGTAAAACGCTCTCATTCTAATTCTCACAGAAGAATCTACTCGCTCAAATGATCAGGCTGCGCTTTTTGTTTTTGGTCTAATTAAACTTAGATTCTCTGTCCAGGTACTCGAATTCAAACATCATCTAAAATTTCTAGATTATTAAAAACAATTAATCATATTTGAGCAGGTTTTACTGGTAGAAACGGCAAATTATTCGGGAATTATGAGTAAATTTACCAAATCCTCCGATGATCGGCAGAAAAATATTTACAGAAACTAAAAATGATGGTTTTAATCATTAATTCATGCGATTTGCCGATTTGTTGAGCTAGGCTGACAGGTAGTTATTATCTAATTACTGCCAATATAATATCACTGGAAACAAGACTGATAATTTTAGCTAATCTCTGTCACTGTTATTCTGTCAAGAAATATGAGCTATCGCCTTGGTTTATGCCCTCCTCGGTTGCTTTGTCAGGGATATGGCGGTTAATACTCGTATCGTCTTAACCTGAAGTACTCAGTAGATAGTAATGTGGAAAAAATATTCTTTTGGAATTGTTGAACAACTTGTAAAGTGTTATTCTCCAGTGTGACTGTGTGGAGTGTTTAAACGTATGGTCTTATCGATAACTCGGACTCAAGGCGGCATTCCTGGGGGTTCTGCTTCCGAATCTGAAGGATTGGAAATAGGAAATGAGAGTAGTTTTGCGTTCAACTTAATACCGCTACCTGCGACTTCCTTATTTGGTACAGATGGGATTCGCGGACGAGTGGGAGAATTGCTGAGTGCGCCTTTAGTATTGCAAGTTGGGTTTTGGGCGGGTATTGTTTTGCGTACCCATGCAAATCAAGTTGGGCCAGTCATTCTCGGACAAGACTCGAGAAACTCTAGCGATATGCTAGCGATGGCCTTGAGTGCAGGGTTAACAGCAGCGGGGTTAGAGGTTTGGTATTTGGGATTATGTCCTACTCCCTGCGTCTCTTATCTCGCCAGCATCACTGATGCTATCGGCGGGGTAATGATTTCTGCTAGTCATAACCCGCCAGAGGACAACGGCATTAAAATTTTTGGGGCGGATGGTGCGAAGTTACCCCAACGATTGCAGGCAGAAATTGAGGCGGGACTGCGTGGCAAAATCTCACTGGCAAAGAGTGTCAGTCATTGTGGGCGGCATTACTCGCGACAAGAGTTAATTAAGCATTATAGTAAAGCGTTACAAACACCCTTGCATAGTGGTGTCAATCTTCAGGGAATGAAGATTGTTTTAGATTTAGCTTGGGGGGCAGCAGTCGGGTTAGCACCTGCGGTATTTACAGAAATGGGTGCAGAGGTAATCTGTTTGCATAACGAAGCAGATGGCGATCGCATTAATGTTAACTGCGGTTCAACTCACCTAGATATTCTGCAAGCAACAGTTAAGCAGCATCAAGCTGACTTAGGCTTTGCCTTTGATGGCGATGCCGATCGCGTTTTAGCTGTAGATAACACCGGCAGACAAATCAACGGCGATTACATACTCTACCTCTGGGGACGCGATTTACAACAAAAGCAACAGTTGCCAGACAACCTGATTGTTTCCACTGTCATGGCTAACTTAGGCTTTGAGAAGGCTTGGCAACAGCTTGGTGGTAACTTAATTCGCACAGCAGTTGGCGACCAATATGTACAGGCAGAAATGTCTAGAACTGGGGCAATGTTAGGCGGCGAACAATCAGGTCATATCCTCTGCCCTCATTATGGAATTACCGGAGATGGCTTGTTAACAGCCTTGCATATAGCCGCTTTAGTGAAACAGGCTGGTGTTTCTTTAGGGGAGATGGTAGATCAAAGCTTTCAGTTATATCCGCAACTATTACATAACGTGCGCGTAGTAGATCGCGATCGCCGTTTAGGGTGGAAAGATTGCCAACCCTTACATAATGCGATCGCCCGTGCTGAAGCGGCAATGGGTGATACTGGGAGAATTTTAGTCCGCGCCTCCGGCACAGAACCAGTGATCAGAGTTATGGTGGAAGCCGCCAATGCTGAACTTGCCAACCACTGGACAAATGAATTGGTGTCACAAGTCCAACAACACTTAGCCGAATAGAGTACTGAGTGCGGAGTGCTGATTCATTTGTAGTACTCCACACCATGCATTCTTTACTCACCCATGGAAACTTATGGCAAAACCCAAGAAATCCCCGCGCTCAAAAAAGCAGACGCCAGCAGCAACACCCACCCTTAGCCTCAAAGAACAGTTAGCCCAAAAGCGCAAAGCAGCCCAAGCGCGAAAAGAATTCACCAGCTTACTCACCACCGCCTCCGCTGGCGGTTTCTTCTTGGGCATTCTGCTCTTTTTCGTAGGTGGCATTAAACTGGCAATTACCGCTACGGCGGGAATTATCATCATGTCTTTTGCCTACAAATACCCCCGCCAAGCTATGATTGCCTTCATCATTTATGTGCCTATGGGGGGTACCATCACCTACTACTTGGGTAATAGTCCTATACTCCAATTAGCTAAAGATGCTTTTTACCTGCCAGCGCTAATTGGACTTTGGCAAACTTGCCGTAAGCAGGGAGTACCCTTTATTATTCCCCCAGGCATTAAAACCCCACTGTTGATTGTCTTGGGTTGCTGTCTACTAACTTTAGTGTTTATCAATGGTGGACAGCAGTTCAACCCCCCTAGCGGGGGACTCATGGCAAAAGCAAGCAACGAAATCCCTCTAGGCATGGGAATTTTGGGATTAAAAGTATTTTTAGGCTACGTACCCCTGATTAGTTGTGCTTACTATCTAATTCGCAATCAGCGAGATTTTCTATTTTTATCACGCCTCCAAGTTACCCTCACACTTATCTGCTGTGGACTTGGATTTATCCAATACATGTTACTACTAACAGGAGTATGTCAAGGCACGAGAGGTCTCGAAGGAAACGCCCTATTTGTCACATCACTAGATGCCCGGTGTTATTTTGGGGGAGCGCTCTTATATAGTCCCGAAGAGGGCGTAATTCGCCTCCCAGGAACATTTGTAGCTCCTTGGCAGTGGGCCTGGTTTTTGATTTCCAGCACCTTTTTTACCTTTGCTACTGGCTTCTCAGATCCCTCGATAATTTGGCGGCTAGTCAGTTTAGGTTCTTTAGCATCGGTCTTTATCAATGCTGTAGTCTCTGGGCAGAGAATTGCCTTAGCCTTAGTACCAACTTGTTTTGTGATTTTGCTATTGCTCACAGGTCAAATTGGCAACCTGAAAAGGTTTATTCCCATAGGAATAGGACTCGCCGTTATTTTGGGGATTGCTATGGTGACGAATCCTACTGTTGTGCAAGACAGAACAGCGAGTTTTACAGATCGTTGGGAAGCTTCACCACCGCAGGAGTTTATAGTCCAACAATTTAAGGAAAATTGGAAGAATGTTGATGGACCTATAGGAAGTGGCTTAGGTCGAGCCACTAACTCTGCCAGGGCGATGGGTTCAACCAAGCTAGTAGAGACCTACTACCCAAAAGTACTTTATGAAGTGGGAATTGTGGGAGTACTCACCTTTCTGGGGTTGGTTACCACCTTAACAATCGTTGCTTTTAAGACTTATCGCCAGATAAAAAACCGTAATTACCGCACTTACGGTGCTGCTGTGTGGGTGTTTATATTGTTTATTAGCTACAACACCTACTACTACCCTCTGGATGTTGATCCAGTGGCTGTCTATTATTGGTTTTTTGCTGGAGTTCTGTTCAAATTGCCACTACTGGATAAACAAGATCAACAAAATGCCGAGTCTCAGCCAAAAACACCGACAAAACGCCTACGAGTAAAATTTTAAGAGAGATAAAAGCGGCAGAGGTATACTGAAGTTTATGAAAATCAATTTTTACCGAGTTATCGTCTAACCTAAAAAAAATAATATGAGTGATTATCCCTTCATTTCAGTGGTTATCCCGACATACGGCCGCGAAAAAGTTCTGCGTGATAGCCTTGTAGACTTGTTGAAGCAAGAATATCCAAATTTTGAAGTTTTGGTGGTAGATCAAACGCCAAAACACGAACCAGATACTCAAGCTTATTTAGATGCGTTGGCAGCAGCAGGTAAAATTAAATTATTCCACTTAGATTGGGCGAGTCTGCCAGGAGCAAGGAATTATGCTGTGCGGCGGTCAACTGGTGAAATCATCTTGTTTATTGATGATGATGTGCAGTTAACCCCTGGATTTTTAGCAGCTCATGGGAAAAATTATCTGCAAAACCCAGAGGTGGGGGCTGTTGCTGGTCGGGTATTTGACAGAATGAAGTTGGGTGATTCTGGTGGAGAAATGCAGATTGAATATCTACCTCCCCAGGCAATGGACCCAGGAATTGCTTGGTATCATATTGATTTAGTGCATACGACTAAACCCCAACAAGTGCTGACAGCTAGGGGGTGCAATATGTCGTTTCGCCGCGAAATCTTTATCAAGTACGGATTGAGATTTGACGAGCGGTTTGGCGGTAGTGCGGTGCGGGAAGAATCAGATTTTTGTTTGCGGCTGCGGCAAACGGGATATAAGATTTGGTATGACCCAGAAGCTTATTTGGTGCATTTAGGGGAAGAGACGGGGGGTTGCCATGATATTAGTATGCGATCGCTCCAATATCAACTCACCTTCTACCACAACCATTTCTTAATGGGGCTGAAAAACCTGACTGCTACCCAAGCTTTACGTCTATACGCCCGTTTATTTGATTGTCACGTCTTGGGACACCCCCCTTGTTACAAAAGCGGTTCCCCGATAAAAATTGTCACTCGCGGTATTTTCTACATTTTGGGCTTTCTTAAAGCCTTGGGTACAGTCATCCAATCAATATGGAATGATGGGCAAGTTTACAGTAAATTGGATCAACAAATTTAGAATTTTATAACTCTATATTTCAGTAGACTGAGCATTAATCAGCCTACAATTACCAATTACCAATTACCAATTACCAATGAGAATTCTAGTTGCCAGCCACACATATATTGTAGACCTCAATTGTGAAAAACTACGCGCTTTATCCCAACTAGACCCCAGAATTGAAGTGACAGTTGTCGTACCAAAGTGCTGGCGGCCAGGCGGTGTCCAAAACAAAATTATTGAAACTGAATACCGGGATGAAGGCAAATTTAAAATAGTTCCTATTTCTAACTTTAGTCAAAATCATCAAGCCCTCCTCACTTTTGGCGCTGATTTGATATCTTTGATGCGACAGTTTCGCCCCCAAATTATCTATGTAGAACAAGGGTCTAGAGGTTTAGCTTATACTCAAATGATTGTCCTAAATCAGCTATTAGGACTTAAAGCCAAAAATGTATTTTTTACTTGGTGGAATCTACCCTACGAACTGAAATTACCAGTTGCTCTTTTAGAAAAATATAACCTTAAACATAGCCACGGCATTATTAGCGGTAATCAGGATGGTGCAGAAATATTACAACAAAGAGGATATCAAGGGCCAATTAAAGTCATACCGCAACTGGGTGTGGATGAAAAATTGTTTGTTTCTCACCCACAACCAGAATTAGCTGCTAAATTGGGCATTAAAACAGGGGATTTTGTTGTGGGCTTCGTTGGGCGTTTTGTCCCAGAGAAGGGTTTGTTAACACTTTTACAAGCCTTGGTAACTTTGCCTGATAAACCTTGGAAATTACTGCTGCTAGGACGAGGAGAATTGCGAGACGAATTAATTAGAACAGCAGTAGAAAACAACATTCAAGACAGGGTAATTATTGTAGAAAGTGTTCCCCACGATGAAGTCACTAATTATATTAATTTAATGAGTACTTTGGTACTGCCTTCAGAAACTACTTACAAGTTTAAAACTTTAACGGCTGTAGGCTGGAAAGAACAATTTGGCCATGTGTTAATTGAAGCAATGGCTTGCAAAGTACCAGTTATTGGTTCCGACTCTGGCGAAATTCCCTATGTAATTGGTGAGGCTGGCTTAATCTTTCCTGAAAGCGATGCTAAAGCGCTGGCTAATTGTTTATTGCAACTAATAGAAAATCCAGATTTAGCCCAAAGTCTTGGTGAAATCGGTTATCAACGAGCAATGGTTAAATACACAAATAAAGCTTTAGCACAGCAACAATTAGATTTTTATCAAGAACTTGTTAGTAGTTAGTAGTAATTAAACTTCTTGGAAAAGCCAATTTTATGAAAATGAAACCACAGATAAACCACAAGATTTACACGCGTAAATCAGGGTGTGTTTATCTACGGTAAATTATAAGAAAGTATAATTTTTGCCAGAAGTCTAGAAATTATTAGTAAACAACAACTGACAACTGACAAAAAATGAAGATATTACAAATTGTTCCCTCGATTTCCCTGATTTATGGTGGCCCTAGTCAAATGGTACTAGGACTAGCTCCAGCTTTAGCTAGAGAGGGTGTAAAAGTTACAATTCTCACAACTGATAGTAATGGCGATTCTGGGCAAAAATCCCTGGATGTTCCTTTAAATCACCCAGTAAAACAAGACGGCTATGAAATAATTTACTTCCGTTGTGCGCCATTTCGGCGCTATAAATTTTCCCTGGACTTACTACGTTGGCTAAAACGCCATGCTCATGAGTTTGACATCGCCCATATTCATGCTTTATTCTCTCCCGTAAGTAGTGCCGCTGCGACCATATGTCGTCAACAAAAGCTGCCTTACATTTTGCGTCCTTTGGGAACTCTCGATCCTGCTGATTTACGCAAAAAAAAGCAATTAAAACAGTTTTATGTGGCTATTTTAGAACGTGCTAATTTAGCAGGTGCGGCGGCTATTCATTTTACCAGCGAACAAGAAGCCAAAGTATCAGAAAGGTTTGGCGTATCTACGCGGGATTTGGTAATTCCTTTAGGCGTGATTCCTCTAGTTGGAGAGAAGGGGAAAGTACGGAGTCAGTTGGGTATTCCCGGTGATGTGCCTTTGGTGCTGTTTATGTCGCGAATAGACCCGAAAAAAGGGTTAAATTTGTTGATTCCGGCACTAGAGAAACTATTAGCAGAAGGCTACAATTTTCACTTTGTTTTGGCTGGGACAAATCCCCAAGACCCAATTTATGAAGAGAAAATTAAGTCTCAAATACAAAATTCCCCACTGCGATCGCACACTACGATTACTGGCTTTGTTAGGGGTGAACTAAAGGCTAGTTTACTACAAGCTGCTGATTTATTTGTTTTGCCATCATACTATGAAAACTTTGGAATTGCTGTTGCTGAGGCGATGGTAGCCGGAATACCTGTGGTAATTTCTGACCAAGTGCATATTTGCCAGCAAGTAGTAGATAGTGCCTCTGGTTGGGTGGGAACAACGGATGTGCAATCACTCAAAGATTTGCTGCAAGAAGCCTTCAAAAATCCCGCTGAATGCCAGCAGAGGGGATTAAATGCCCAAAAATATGCCTTACAGCATTTCAGTTGGCATGCGATCGCTCGTCAAACTATCCTTGCCTACAATCACATTATCGCCAACCAAAAATAAAGGAGACTTACATCTGAAAACTTAAAATTTTGTTGCAAACCGCTGAAGCCCGATGGGGGAACCGGTGTTTTGTGTCATTATGGCAGAATAGAACACATATGCCTTTTTAACTACTAGGGAATCTCGCATGACTCTCCGTCTTGGTGACACAGTACCCAACTTTACGCAAGCCTCGACACACGGCGACATAAATTTTTATGAATGGGCAGGTGACAGCTGGGTAGTGCTGTTTTCTCACCCTGCTGACTTTACACCTGTTTGTACGACTGAGTTAGGCACTGTTGCCAAACTGAAACCAGAATTTGATAAGCGCAACGTTAAAGCGATCGCACTCAGCGTTGATGATGTAGAATCCCACAAAGGATGGGTGGGAGATATCGAAGAAACCCAAAGCACCACTCTTAACTACCCAATTTTGGCAGATTCAGACAAAAAGGTTTCTGACCTTTATGATATGATTCACCCCAACGCAGCTGCAAACATCACAGTGCGTTCCGTCTTCGTTATCGACCCCAACAAGAAACTGCGTCTTAGCTTCACCTACCCCCCCAGCACAGGACGCAACTTTGATGAACTATTGCGAGTAATTGACTCCCTGCAATTAACTGATAATTACAGCGTAGCTACCCCCGCTGACTGGAAAGATGGGGATGATTGCGTGATTGTCCCCTCACTCAAAGATCCAGAAGTACTCAAAGAAAAATTCCCCAAAGGTTATCAAGAAGTCAAACCCTATCTGCGTTTGACTCCTCAACCTAACAAGTAAGTTCCGAAGATTATTCAGCACAACACACGTAAAGGCGCTAAGTCATATCTTGGCGTCTTTGCGTTTTTGCATCAGCATAAAATGCGTTAATTATGAGGAAAATTTGGGAGAAAGCTAGTTATTTTTAGCCGATAAAATCGTGTAAGCTTCATTAACTGACCTCATCTTCTCTTGCGCTTGCTTTTGCAGTTGTGGCTGATTCACAAATAAATCTGGATGGCATTTTTTCACTAAAGTTCGATAAGCCTGTTTGACTTCAGCAAGGGAAGCACTCGGCTGTAATCCTAAAATGCTATAGGCGCGAGTAATTTTATCTTTTTCTACCAGGTTATTAGGTTGATTAGGTGCTTTATTGCTTTGATTTGGCTGCTTACCAGTTTGCGAACCAGAGGAACGCATTTCAGCTTTCATCCGCGCTATTTCCTCATCTAGTTCCCAATTGCGGAATTTCGCCTCTACCTCTTCAGGACGCGGTGATGGTGGCGAAACTGGCTGACGCGGCAGTTCTACCTTTTTCTCGGTATTTGGAGCAGTGTTTTTCGGCGGTGGTGGTGAGGAAACTTTTTGACGCGGAAGTTCTACCTTTTTCTCGGTATTTTGAGCAGTATTTTGCTGCGGTGACGGTGAGGAAACTTTTTGACGCGGAAGTTCTACCTTTTTCTCGGCATTCGGAGCAGTATTTTCCTGTCTTTGCTGGTTCGTAGTCTGATTTACTGGGGAAGATTCCTTAGTGGTATTTCTAGATTTTGGTACTTCTTTATAAGGTTGATATTTGGCAGGTATATTTGCTTTTGCTAATTCTTGCAGCAATTGATTAAAACCATTTTGCAACCGCTGCACATCTTCCCGCTTCTTAGTAATTTCTAACGGTTCCTGACTAACTTCAAAGTGAATCACTTTTGCTGCTTTCTGCTCATATTCAGCCAAAATTGATAATCCTTGACTGCTAAAACGAGATAAATAATTTTCAGCCGCTGCTATACAAATTTTGGCAACCTGTTGATGGTAAGATTCCTTGGCTGATTGTTCATCTTGTTTTTGAATATTCTTATTTAATAAATAGGAAATACTGCCAACAACAGCCGCTCCCACTGGTCCACCTAATAACCACCCAATGCCACCACCTACGGCTATCGAACCAGGTTCATCCAAATTATTATTATTAGTATTATTTGGCTTCAGGGGTAGAGTTAATTCTGGTTCGTTGGGGAAAGGAATTAATAAGTCTTCTGGTCTTTCTCCCTGGAAAAAATCATAAGCTTGATAAAGCCATTTCACCACAGCTAACTGTAACTCTGTCAGGTCTTTTTTTAAGCTACCTACTTGCCAAGCTTTAAAGCTATTTTCTGCCATCGCCATAGCAGCATCAGCTTGATATTTCGCCAGCAAATTGGGTAAAGATATCCAATTGCGTAACTCAAAAATGCTAGTACTAAAGCCTTGTTTAATTAGGTTAGCAGCTTTCTGCTTAATTTCAATTTTAGCATTTTGTTTATCATCAAATAATTTAATTTCAATAGCTAGAGTATAAATCTTAGCAATTAATAATGGTAGAATTTGCGAGGCAATTGCCTGCACTCTTGGCAAGCGCACACCGCCGCGATTTTGTTGCAAAATTTCCACAATATTTTGTAAAGCTGTTTCAAAAGCGGCTAAACCGCTACTTTGTGCCGCCGCAACATCACCTTTTAATCTTGCTCGTAAGGCAGGTAAAGCATCAACTCTATATAAATTACTAAAACCAGGAGGTAATTCCGCGCGAAAACTTTCAGCCATAAATAGCAGGCGATTTTGGATTTGTTTTTGCTCGTCTGGTTCAAGTAAGTTAATAAAATTAGCAACAAAGATAACTGTTTTAATGCCGCGATCTAATAGCCAATCTCGCAAGTTTTCCCGCTCACCTAAAGTCATTAACTTGCGTGCATCTAGTAATTGGATAACTAAGTCTGCATTTAAAAGGCGATCGCGCACTAATTGATCTTGTGCTTCTCTGTCATTTGTCCCTGGTAAATCAACAAATTCCACACCCGTTTCCAAGAAGGAATGGGGACAAAAAACTTCCACAGACGCCACATCTTTTCGCATCTGCCTATTGCCATCAAGAATGGCAAACTGTTGTAAAATTTCTGTCCCACTGCGGTAGATTTCTGTACCATCTACCAACATAATGCGAGTTCGCAAATTTGTGCCATACTTAACAGTAATAGCTGCACCTGTTGTCGGAATCAAATCTATCGGTAAAGTGCGATTTCCCAGCATGGCATTTATCAAAGTTGACTTGCCATGATTAAAAGGGCCAAATACCGCAATCCGTAAGCTGGGATTAGCCAGATGATCGCAGATGGTAATGAGATCTTGATGCAGTTGCGATTTACGCTCTAAATTTAGTAATACAGCCGCAGATTTAAGAGAATCTGCAAGCTCCCTGTAACCTTCGTACTCTTGTTGCATAAATCCCTATTCCATAGGTTCGTTTCACCCCTCCCTGCTAGCAGAGAGATGTTAGGGGAGTGATTGGGAAGTGAGGTTAATCGTTAGCTATAGTAAGCTAATAAATTACTATATGCCGCTTCAATTTTTTGCAATTGTTCAATTACATTTTCCTGCAAAGTTTTAAATCTTTTTAACTCACTTTCTCGATTGATTTCCCGTGTTTCTTTCTGCTTCAGCAGATTATCTAATTCAGCTTTGCGAGATGTAATATCATCATTAATCCGCTGACTTACTTCTTTTTCGTAAGCATCAAAGCACTCTTTGACAGCATTATATACAATTTGAGATTGCTGCGAAGCTACTTGCGGTAGATATTTTACTAATTCTTTTTTAGCAGTTTTTACTAACTCTTTACGCGCTTGATCTGCTTGTAAAAATCCCACTCCCAAGCCTAGTAGCGCAAATCCAATGGGACCAAGAAAAACTCCTGTTACTGCCGTAATCATCCCACCAATACCAATTACGGTGAAATAGTTTAACAAGATATTTTTCCAATCAAAACCTGCACCCGCTAGCGCTACACCAGCCAAGTTACCACTAGACAAAGATAACAATCCTATGGCCCATTTTGCCCATCCCGGAGAATTATCATCTTCTGTAGTAGTATTGACTGTGACTTTCTGTCCTGTAAGCTTTTCGGTGATTTGGTCTGTTACTTGACTGTAAGATGCGCCATATTTTGCCGCACTACGAGAGAGTTCCCGAAAAGCTGCATTAATATCTTTTTCAGCAGCTAAAGTCCAAGCAGAAAGCTTATCAGTAATGTATTGTTCAAAGGCTTTTTGTAATACAGCGTTAAATGCTTCCCGTTTACCATTGCTGAGAAAATCAAACAAATTTAATTCTGGTTGATAGCGCAGGAAATCGTTTTCAAAGGTATCACCTAAACTTAAGACGTAGCTGCGGAATGATTCAGAAGTTGCTCGCGCTTGGGTATCCCTAGTATTGATAATTTCTTTTTGGAATTGATCTCGAATAGTTGTGAGTTTGTTGAACTCTGGTTCTACAGAATCAATCCGTTTTTTTAATTCATCAACATCTTGGTCGAGTAATGGTAAGCGTCTGGCGATCGCTTCACGGGTATGATTACTGGCAAGTCTGGCTAATGTTCTGACTTGACGCAGTTCAGCGATCGCTCTTTCTCTAGTGAGAAAAGTATTCAGCGCTCCCATAAACTGAGGAAAGCCAGTTCCCCCTAATTCAGCTTGGGGGTTTTTCAACCGTCGTCTGAGTGCTTGAATTGAAGAAAGTTCAAACACACGCTCTTCATAAACATTTTGACCATCTATAGCACAATATTCTGCTAAATTGGCTTTAAATACTTGTCGTAATCTGTTTTCAGATGCTGCTAGTTCCTCTATATCATCAGGATCAATTAATGATTCTCGCACCTGATCCCAAGCATTGATTAAGAAGAAAACCGTCAATCCTCGACCTTTGATATAATTTTCTAGGTAGCGACGCTCACCCAAAGTACAGGGTTGAGATGCTCGCATAACAAACAGTATAGCGTGGCAATTATTTACATAACCTAGAGATAGTTCATTCCGCGCTTCTGTATCATTCAAACCTGGACTATCGACAATTTCAATTCCCTTTTCCAGTAGGGTTAAGGGATACTCAACTACGGCATGATCAACATCTGGAAACGCTTGCTTTTGCTCTTGTTCTAGTTTTTTAGCTTCGTCTGGGTTAATAGTATATTTATATTTGAAGCTTTGAAAATCTAACTGTTGTGGTCTTTTGCCATCATTAAAATGTATAGTGACTTTCTTTTCCGAGCCATAGCGTAAAACAGTTAACACTGCTGTACAAGGATTAACATCACTCGGCAGCAAATTTTCACCAATTAACGCATTAAGAAATGTGCTTTTTCCCCGTTTCATATCGCCCAGAACTAACAGACGGAACACACCTTGGCTGAGGTTTTTACTGGCTACGGTAATATCTTCAATATCTCGTGATAAACTAAGTTTTCCGGATGAAATATCGCCAGATAACTCAGATTGGTTAATTGTGTCGGCGATTTTTCTCAAGCAGATAGAAATCTCTGAGCGCACTTGAGCAACACGCTCTAAATCATTGATGAATTTGTCAGTTCCAACTTGATAACTCATGGTAGCGATGCTCTAATTAATATTTATTTATTTATTTTGGATTCAAAAAATAGTTTGTAAACTAACCAACCCAGAGCAGCGAACATAATAACTCCCACTACCTTTGAGGCTATTTGCGCTGCAACAAATGTCGCAACAGCAATACCAAAAAGCTTTGCACCAAGAATTGCTTTTTTCATCCACGGTTTTTGGATATCTATAGGCTGATGCTTCTCAGTTTTATGAAAAGGTGCAGTAGCATCTAGATCATTGACCTGAGTTTCTAGTTCCCGGAGTCGTCTTTCAACCCGGCTTTGAAGTTCTTTATTGTGTTCATCTTGAGATGTCATCGGTGTCCACCCTGTCTAGGACAGTGAAATGATATCAGCCTTTATTAGTCACTAATGTTGTATATTAGCTGACTCATTTATTTAAAAACCACCGTAAAGTTACGTTTAAAATGCTGTTACATGAACATCTGTTCATGCCGTGTAAATTTTATGGGAAGATAAAATAAGACCGTCCCTGAGTTCAACGAGTTTGTAGAGCAACTATCTCAGCGAACGCGAAGCTAACTTGACTGATGCCACACTACAAGATGCCTCTTTAGAAGGCACAATATTTAGGGATACCATTACGCCAGATCGAAGTATCTGCAACGATAACTGTTATTCCCCATCTTAAATGCAAGGCTAAGAGCGAAAATGGTTGTTAAGTCTTCCGGCAACGGGAGAGCAGATCCCCAAATTTTTATAGACAAGAACTTAGGAAAATACAAAATGGATATCAAAAATGGATTTGTCGGTACAATTGGTAACACACCGCTGATTCGGTTAAACAGCTTTAGCGAAGAGACAGGTTGCGAAATTCTGGCAAAAGCTGAATTTCTCAATCCTGGGGGTTCCGTTAAAGACCGCGCCGCACTATATATAATTGAAGACGCGGAAAAAAAAGGTTTACTTAAACCTGGTGGTACAGTTGTCGAAGGCACCGCTGGTAACACTGGCATTGGACTGGCGCATATTTGCAACGCCAAAGGCTACAAATGCCTAATTATTATTCCTGATACCCAATCACAAGAAAAGATCGATGCACTGACGACTTTAGGGGCAGAAGTCCGTCCTGTACCCGCTGTACCCTACAAAGACCCCAACAACTACGTCAAGCTATCTGGCAGAATCGCGGCTGAGTTAGATAACGCTATTTGGGCAAATCAGTTTGATAATTTAGCTAATCGCCTCGCCCACTTTGAAACCACAGGGTCAGAAATTTGGGCACAGACCAACGGCAAAATTGATGGTTGGGTGGCATCCACAGGCACTGGCGGTACTTATGCTGGTGTGGCGTTGTACTTGAAAGCACAAAATCCAGCGGTTAAGTGCGTCGTTGCCGATCCTTTGGGTAGCGGTCTATATAGCTATATCAAAACTGGTGAAATCAAGATAGAAGGCAGTTCTATCACTGAAGGTATTGGTAACAGTCGCGTCACAGCCAATATGGAAGGCGCACCTGCTGATGATGCTATTCAAGTTGATGACCAAGAAGCTTTGCGGGTTGTTTACCAGTTACTACGGCAAGATGGTTTGTTAATGGGCGGTTCGACGGGTATTAATGTTGGGGCAGCTGTCGCCCTTGGGAAGCAGTTGGGGCCAGGACATACGATTGTTACTATTTTGTGTGATAGTGGTTCCCGGTATCAGTCACGGATATTTAATCATGAGTGGCTGGCATCAAAAGGATTATCAGTAGATTAGTCAGTCGCTGCACTCCGATTCAAAATTCAAAAATTAGATTCTTGATTTTGAATTGATTTGCGTCTTCTGTGATTCGTAAAAAAATGTCAGACACAACTCAACCATCAAATTCCCCAATCACGAACAAACTAAGTTTTCCTAGATGTGTGCGGGTCTGCCAATATCGCGCCTGTCAAAGGCAAGGTGCAGCAGAAGTGTTAGCAGCTTTTCAAGCTTTGCCAGTTCCTGATGTGACAGTCACATCTAGTGGCTGTTTAGCACAATGCGGCAATGGGCCGATGGTGCTAGTGTTACCAGATAAGGTCTGGTATAGCGGCGTTAAGCGGGAAGAAGTACCACTATTGGTAGAACAACATTTATTAGGTGGTCAAAGAGTCAAACAGATGCTTTATTATCGGTTTCATCCTCAGGGATAAAGCCGATTGAAATTCATAAAGTTTAAATTTTGTTGACTGAAGCGAGGAAAGTGATGGACATTCAGCAGCTACGTCAATCATTGAAAATGAAGTGGCTGATTTACTACGAGCAAAATCGTCTCTGGTTGGTCAAAATGCGAGTTTGGGACACCTATGATGGTCTGCGGCGTCCTCTGTCTGGTTATATTTTGGCGACTCTGTCTGTTTTGGAACCGCAGTTTGAGCAGATACTTTCTTTTATTCTGGATTTGAATAACGATCCCGATCAGATCGTTGCGGCTTTAGGTCTTAACTTTAATCCTGATGAGGAGTTAAGGTTACTAAAATCAGAGCTTTCTGTGGCTACAAACCAGATGAAAATTGAGTCGCCTGACAAGGTGATTGCTGAAGATCAACCTATACCACAGGTTAAGCTTCAGCCTCCGGTAAAAACGCCATTCACTGGGGGATCTAGGGGAGAAAAATCATTTTCATTTAAAATTCCTACGGGGGTTGAACACCAGCGCCAACCTGTATCATCGGTTGTAGCCACCACCCAGGTTAATCGCCAGCCTCCAGTCAGGACGCTAGTTTCCCAAAAACAGCCTACTAAGCTGTTACGCGAACCTCCACCTGTGCGATCGCCTTCGGCACTGCGCTTCGCGCAATCGCTCATCATCGCCACAAAGATTCCCTATAAAACTAAATCCCTGCCAACTCTGGCAATAGCCACCGAGATTCAACACATTGGAAAAACTCTGCCAACTCTAGCAATAGTTACCAAAGTTCCCAGCAACGGCAAATTTGTCAAGATGCCCAAGTACATATCATCCGGCACTAATGCCCGGTGTTTGGCGAATTGGGTTGATGAGTGTTGTCAAGGTGCAGGATGGGATCGAGAGGAAGTTATTCCTATGAAATTTTCAGATTTCTCCTAAAAGGGGAATGGAAATTGTAGAGATGTTATGCGTAATGTCTCTACATTCCTAAGGTTGGCGTTCTGCCTGTAATTGATTCAGTTGCGCTCCGACTGACTATGGGTATTCATGGGAAACAAACGGGACTGCGACTATTTCCCCCTCGGTTTCTCCTACTAGGACTTTTAAGCCAATACCACCTGCTTTGCTGCGGATATAACCTAACCCAAAGTAACCATCAGCGGTTTCTGTGTAACTGGTAAGTTTACCGACTTTTTCATCGCCGATGGTAATCACGCTGCCCACTTCAACGGGACCACTGAGACGAATACCCCAAAGATATTGTTTTACACCTTTATATGTGTTTAACCGGGCGATGGTTTCTTGTCCGATATAACAGCCTTTACTAAAGGAAATTGTCTGCCATAAACCAGCTTCTAGTGGATTGTAATCATCTGTCAGTTCTAAATCTGGGGATGGGCGTCCTTGGATGATTCGCAATGTATCCCAAGCGCGATCGCTCAACTCTACTGCCCCTAATTCTAAAATTTGCCTCCACACCTTGTCTTTGGCAGCACTGGGCAGAATTAGTGTATATCCTGGAGTTGCCAAGCCGCTACCGACAGCAACTATCACTTTGCCATCAACTAGCAGATGATTACCATAGGGTTGGCTGATAATTGCCCCAGCACCCAGCTTTTCGATGATAGCGTCACTTTCTGGACCAATCAGGCTGAAGGTTGCAGTTTCATTGGTGACATCGGTCAATTGCACCTGATCGGCAAAGAAGATATAACGATCTAGCCATTGTAAGAGGAATTCGCGGCGGTTAGGCGAAACCAGCAACAGCACCGCATCATCGAGAACGTAGGCACTGGCCAAGTCAATCGTGCGGGCGGTGGATGTCACCATCACAGTATCACAGCCTTCTCCTGGTTTGAGACGCAGGAAATCGTTAGTGCTTTGGTTGTGTAAAAAGCGGAGACGGTCGGCATCAGAAACACGGATGCACCCCCAATGGGAGCGATCGCACACTGCAACCCCTTCTTTCGCTGCTTGGATAGAAAGTGCGTCTGTACCGTTAATTGCAGATGTTGGCATGGTGATGAAGAGTTGCCTTGTTGATGATGTTTTCACCTTGGAAATCTTAGCAAATAAGTTGCTCTGCCGCTTCTCTCTTTTTCTTTCCTATGGGTGTAGGCAAGGATAAATAAACGCAGGTAGTGGCTGGATAATTTTTGTCATCTGTCAAACTCAGGATATAGCATTCCCTATTTTGTCCTCAAAACCAAACTGTATACGTCAAAGTAAAGATGTAAAAATTGGCTATTTGGTGTTAAATGTTGGATAAATACCGAATTTGTTGACCAAAATCAACAAAATCCTTTATTTATCTATTGTGGACAAATTCTTGTTGGAGTGAATGTGAATACTATGTTTCTTCGTAAAAGTGTTTTTTGGTTGCCAAGTGTAACTGCGATCGCCATCCTACTAGGTAGCGGCTTATCCGCAGTCGCCCAGACAGTAGACAAGGTGAGCAATCAGCCATTAACCGGATCTGCTAACCAGTTAAATGCGGAACCACAGACTCAAAACCAAAACCTCTCTACAGTATCCGATGTGACAGGAGTGCAGCAGTTCCCCAATATCACGACAGAGACCACCCCCAGTTCTATAGTCACACCCTTTCCAGGAACAGTGGCCACCTCATCAGCAGCCCTAGTTTCTGGGTATACAGAGCCTAATTCTCAATCATCTGCACCTCAAGTGGTGCAACCGACTAAAGTGGCGCAATCGGATATTGATGCAGGTAGAGCTACCCGTGGAGGCAGAAGCTATATCGGTGTCGCTGGCAACATTGGTTTGGGTGGCGGTGACTCCGCCTTAGGTGATGGTAACTTCACAGTCATCAGCAAAGTTGGTCTGACAAATACTATATCTGTGCGACCATCGGTAATCTTGGGCGACAATACTACATTTCTCATTCCCATTACCTACGACCTTTCCTTGCGGCAGGGAGGAGATGTATTTAATGAACCGCTACCTATCGCTCCATACGTAGGAGTAGGTGCAGCCATTAAAACTGGTGACGATTCCCAAATTGCCTTCTTAGTAAGTGGTGGTATCGATGTACCTTTAAATGCACAATTTACAGCCAACGTTGCAGTAAATGCCGGATTTTTTGATCAAACCGATGTCGGTTTATCCTTAGGAGTCGGTTACAACTTCACTGGCTTTTAGAAGTTTTGAGTTTTGAGTTAGAAATTTTTAACTCAAAACTCAGAATTTAGTAAAAATTATGCATTGACAATATACATCAAACCTGGATCAGGTCAACAGACCTTCAGTTTTTTTCTCCTCGACTTCTATACTTAGGCGAGAGGACAAAAACGAGTACAAGAAGGAATATGGTCATGAATAAAACAAATATGTTGTTTACCCTAAGTTATAAATTTATCCAGCTTTCTAGGTGTTGCTGTTATAATTATTTTTATTACTGTATATATGATGTTATAACTTTAAAAGTTTAAAGTATTGACTGATGAGTTTTATACTTATTGTCAAATGTGCGTATATCTGAGTTAAAACGTTGATACAATAAGCCTATATTATATATTACTAAAGATATATGCTCTTAATATCCATAGTATAGTATTTATTGAAAATAACAGTAAAAAAGCTTACAATTATTTTTCTTACGTGTTACCCTTACTACAGCGCAATTAAAATTTGTGCCTGTATCAAGTAAGGAGAAATCTAAGTGACAGCAGAAGTTTTAATTATTACAAAAATGGCAGTAGCCCTTGCAGCAGATAGTGCTGCAACAATATCATTGAGAGCTTTGCCTAAATCTAAATCTAAAACTTATAATTCTGCCAATAAATTATTTGCTCTTTCAAAGAATTACCCAGTAGGCATAATGATTTATGGTAATTCTGAAATAATGAGTACTCCTCTAGAAATAATTATAAAATTTTATCGAGAAAAATTAGAGGAAAGACACTTTAAAACTCTAAAAGAGTATTATGATGATTTTATAATTTTTTTAGAAAACTTTTTTTCAAAAGATGATCAATCTAGTTATGTTTTTAACATAACTAACGATATTTTCGAGTACATTAGAGAAGCAATTCAAGAACGAGTCCTTCAAAAAATTAAAGAAGAAGAATTATTAGAGGAGGAAGTTGAAATGCTCAACCTTGAAATTTCTAATGAGATAATAAGTAATTTTCATGAAACGTGGGCAAGTAAAGAGGTTTTGCCTTTTGCCGTCAATTTAGATGAGTTTCAAGAATTATTTAATAAAAATTACGAGCCAGAGATTTTAGAAATACAAAAAAAAGTTTTTGGTCAACTGAATGTAGATGATTTGTCGAGAAAAAAACTTTTAGAGATTATCACTTTTTTCTTTTGTAAAGATATTTTTAATAGTCCTACCGACATTGTAATAGCTGGATTTGGAGAAGATGATGTATTTCCTTCTATGTTTTCATTTGAAGCTGAATGTATAATTTGTGAGAAATTAAAACATAAGGAAGAAGATACATACGAGCAACAACAAGTAAAACAACAAGGTGCTCGCGTTTTTGCTTTCGCCCAATCAGATATGATAAATACTTTTACCTTTGGTATAGATCCGGCTTTAGAATATTTTGCTACTCAGTTTGTGGAAAAAAGTTTTAACGAGTATTCAAAAACTATTGAACAAGAAGTATTAAAAATTATGCAAACCTATGAATCTGATACAGGGAACATAAATGAACTAAAAGATAATCTGAAGAAAACTATTGAGGAAGTTAATCAAAGATTTAATATGATTGACAACTATAAAAAAGAAATGATAAAATATCAACTTGAGGAGCACTACATACCAATTATAGTACGGTTAATTAAATTACTATTTTCCTGCTTTAATGGTGTATATGTAACAGGTAAATTACTACTATTAGATATATCAATGAATTCCATGCTATGCTTTTTTGTTTTTAGATATGTATATCCCAATACACCTTCATAAAGCTTGAATTTTGCTAATAATTCTCTTTCTGATATGTTGTTTGTACGGCACACCATTTGAAGGTTCCATTTAAATAAACCTGCCCTTACAGGAACAAAAATAGATAGCCTTATATTATCTACCAACCTATGTTTAGTTTTAATATTTTTTTTAAGTTCTTTTAGTTCTAACTCTATACCTGGAATAACATTGTCTTTAATTACACTAGCTAATTCATTATCTTCTTTTGCTTTATTGTTTAAATCAAGCGCCCAAACAATTAGATATAGAAGCAAAATTATAATGACAGAGATTACGGAAGCACTGTATTCATTTTTGAACAAAATCCATTCTCTAGGAATTGGACTTTGTTCCCCAATAAAAAATGATGTTGTATCACCAAAACCAGTGATAACTAAACTGAAAATGGAGATTATAAAAATAAAAGCTTGAGTAATTTTTAATTTTCTGCGTAAATAATCAACTTCGTAAACCACAATCTTCTTTAAATAACGCCCTTCTATTTTTCTCATGCTTTTAATTACTTTACAGGGAATGGATGGTTATATATTCTATCGATTTCAAACATCACAGTAGTTTGATTATTCTGCCAGATTAGTTTACAAATAATGATATCTGCATACGCCATCCAATTTTGATCAACTAGAAGAATTGGTGTATCTATAGGAATAATTCTGTAATCTTCCTTGACAGCTTGATACTGTACTCCTTTTGTTAATTCTGCTGGATAGCCTTGAGATGGCTTGAGTTTAAGGATACTGTTAACTTCACAGGGCATACCCATATTTTTATCCTCAACTTAATAATTAGTATTAATAGCTCTATAATCTGGTTTTAGTGCTAATTCTTACATTATATATTAGTATTACATGCATATGCCATCTTAAGCGCGAGCGAGAAGCTAAAGTACAGTAATTTTGGTTCTTTTGTACTTACTATGCTAAATTGGTTTACCAGGTTCTAAAACCCTTGCCATATATGGATTTTAGGTTAGATCATCGATCTATTTGACATAAATTTGGCATCAAAAACAATAAAACCCTTTATTTATAAGGGTTGTAGGGTAAATAAACTAAGATTTGGTTTACCAAGTTCTAAAACCCTTGCCATGTATGGATTTTAGGTTAGATCATCGATTTATTTGACATAAACTTGGCATCAAAAACAATAAAACCCTTTATTTATAAGGGTTATAGGGTAAATAAACTAAGATTTGGCATAATAGGTACTGAAGACACGTATTTTTTTAGGGTTGATGATACAGTTACATCTTCAGGACTTACGCACAAGTAACGGAAAAACGTAGACCAAAGGGCCTGCCGTAGGCTACCACAGAGGACGCAGAAGACACGGAGGAATAAGAGTCTGAGAGATTTTTTTTGTAAGTCCTAATCTTTACAAGCACTTGTTGAAGATATCTGTTGTAGAAACCATCAACAACATTAAAACCTATTCTACATATGGATTACAGACAAAATAGTATAAATAAAAGACCCTTCTAGTTCTGGGGTTTTCACACTACATTTTCATAAAAAAT
Source organism: Cylindrospermum stagnale PCC 7417 (assembly GCF_000317535.1). Classification (NCBI taxonomy): domain Bacteria; kingdom Bacillati; phylum Cyanobacteriota; class Cyanophyceae; order Nostocales; family Nostocaceae; genus Cylindrospermum; species Cylindrospermum stagnale. The sequence continues at coordinate 3,600,207 of NC_019757.1, read as the reverse complement.
AGCGAATTGAAATTAGTTTGTCGGATGGGTGAGACACCTATTATCCCCTTGAACTTAATTTCAATTCGCTACGAATTTGGGAAATCCTGTATTTAAAACTTTCTATTTAGGGCTAACTTTGTCAATCACCTTAATTTTGCCATCGTCTCCTACTGTCCAAACATCATAGACACCGACGACATCACCGTTGGCGTCAACATCGACGTTGCCGCTAGCACCTTGGTAGTTAATCTTTTTACCCTCTTTCAGCAGTTTCAGTCCCTCACAAACATCAGTCACTTCTGTGCCAGTCCCGCTAGCTACTTCACGAATTTTATTAGCTATGCCAACGCCTGTATTTTCTTTAGCGGCTTGTGCTGCCAATGTTAATAAAGCGGCAGCGTCCCAGGCTTGAGGAGCGTATTCTCCTGGTACACCGCCTTTTTTCTCTTGCCACAGCTTGTTGAAAGCTGTTAATGCTTTACCATCAGAACCAGGTACTGTACCGATCGCACCAGATAAAATATATTTACCGTCGCTACCTTTGCCGACTTGCTCAGGGAAAGTCGGCGACTTCACCCCATCTGTGAGCATAACTTGTACCCCTTTAGTCACACCTTGCTGGTAGGCTGCTTTGAGAAATAGACTGCCGGTTTCGGCGTACATCACAGCTAGTACTGCTTCTGGTTTACCTGCAAAAGCAGCAGTGGCTTCGGTGTCAAATGTCTGGGCTTTGGGGTCGTAGCGGATAGGCTTATCTTTATTAACTATGGTTCCGCCCAATTTCTCAAAAGTTTGGACAAATGCTTTTTCAAAGCCGACGCCATAGTCGTTGTTGATCACAACTGTGGAAACTCGCTTGAAACCTTTTTTCTTCGCAAGTTGGGCTAAAGCTAGGGCTTGGTAGGTATCTGGGGGTGCAGTCCGCGCCCAAAAGCCCTTAAAGTCACCTTTTTGTGCCTTGTCAGTAAACACGGGACTGGTGCTACCAGGAGAAACCAGCATGACTTTATTCGGGGTGGCGACTGAGACTGCGGCTGTAGAAACGCTGCTGGCAAAGGAACCAACTACACCAGCGACTTTATCTAAGGTTGCCAGTTTAGTCATGCCAGCTGCACCGGCTTTAGGGTCGGTTTGGTCGTCTACTTGTACTAAGGTAACTGGTTCGCCATTCACTCCACCGCAAGCGTTGACGGTATCGACGAGTAAGGGGACGGAACCGACCATTTGCTGTCCGATGGAAGCCAAATCACCGGTTGTCGGTAACAAACTACCAATTTTCAGCCCTTTGGCACTGCTAGCTGTGGTAGTTGAGTTGGCTGCTGGGGTGGCGGTACTGCCGTTGTTGGCTGCGCTATCAGGTGGGTTAGGACTTGGGCAACCTGCTAATAAGAAACCACTGGCGATGGTTGTTACGCTCAGGGCTAAGGCGATATTAACTCTTGGCATAGATTACTTTGACTCTTCTGAATATTCAGGAGCCTGAAAGTAAGATTAAAAGCTAGACTTTCAATTTAGCTTGAATCCTATCAAGGCTCCAAAGCATAAATGATATCATCCCTCTAAGAGAGTAGAATTGTTTAGCTAGATATTCATTTTTATTTACAGACACAAGTACAACTTTGCGTCTCAATAAATTAAAAACGGAGAGGGAGGGATTCGAACCCTCGGTACGGAGTTGCCTGCCGTACAACAGATTAGCAATCTGCCGCTTTCGACCACTCAGCCACCTCTCCAGGTCATGAAAAATAAGTTTAGCAGATTTTTTTGGGGGAGTCAATAGTCATTTGTCAGTTGTTTTTTCTGCTACTGACTACGGGCGGGGAAACCCCGCCCCGACTGACCACTGACCCTGTTAAAGCACTTGCGATCGCATCCAAGCCACTGGCAAAGTGCCTAACTTTTTCCACTGGGGGACGTAGGCACGCTGACTGAATACATCGTAACCGTTGCGTTCAATCACTCCCAAAATCTGTCCATAGAGCATTCCTGCTGCCCACACAGGCCAACGGGCATCGGGTGCTAGGTAAGAAATTCCCTTTTCTGCCTTGGTATAGAATTGGTGTGCCCGGTCGATTTGAAAGCGCATCAGCGATCGCCAGCGCTCATCTACCACTCCTTTAAAGAAGTCTTGTTCGGTGTAGTTGAATCGTGCCAAGTCTTCGAGGGGAATGTAGATCCGCCCCCGCTTGGCATCTTCTCCCACATCGCGGAGGATGTTAGTGAGTTGATTGGCAATGCCCAAGGCGATCGCTTCTTCTGTGGGAACATAAGGTTGTTTGTGCTGATGCCACGGTGCTGTATGTATGGTGGTGTCCACGCCCATAACCGTTGTTGACATCAAGCCTACAGTGCCAGCGACGCGGTAACAGTAGAGGTATAAGTCCTCAAAGGTTTCATAGCGACTGCGATATAAGTCCATCTGCTGACCGGCTATCATATCCCGGAAGGGCTGAATGTCTATCGGAAAGCGTTGGAGAGCATCTACTAAAGCGACATCGTAATTGTCTAATGGGCGTCCCGCAAAAATCGATTCCAGCTGCTGCTCCCATAGGTCTAGGGTTTCTGGCGTGGTAATAGCAGATGCGGGCCCATCCACTAATTCATCTGTACGGCGACACCAAGCGTAAATTGCCCAAATAGATTGACGTTTTACCGGACTCATCAGCAAAGTACCCAGATAAAAAGTCTTGGCATACTTGGCTGTGAGATGCCGACAAAGTTCGTATGACTCGTCTACAGAGACCAGCGTTTTCATGCGCGGGGGAGAATCAGGCAGTTGCAGCATTCGTTGCGGGCGGTCGGGTGAGCGTTTGCAGGTTTGAGGTATTGCCTACCGGTAGTGCTTCAGATATCGCCTGCGCTGTCAGCTTACCAGAAAGTACGGCACCTTCCATACTCGCTAAGTAGCGTTGCATGGTGTAATCCCCAGTCAGATAGAAGTTGCCAATGGGGGTTTTTTGGGTGGGACGGTGCTGTTGACGACCAGGGGTCGCTGTGTAAACTGAACGTGGCGTTTTCACCACATGATATTTCAGCAATTTTGCTGGATTGTCTGCCCCAAAGTGGTCGGGGAAGAGTTTTTCCAATTCGGCAAGAGTTGCAGCAACAATTTCCTCATCGGATTTGGCAATCCAATCTTTTGCTGGTGCGAGAACTAATTCCAGCATTGAGCGATCCGGGTTAGCGTATTCGCGGCAGGTATTGCTCATATCAGCATAAACGCTGAGGAGGGGCGATCGCGAAAATAGCAAATGGTCAATTTTTGTTAGTTTTCGGTCAAACCACAGATGCACGTTAATTACAGGCACACCTTCCAACCCTTCTAGCTGTTGGAAAAACTCCATTTGCTTCCAAGGTGCTGGCAAGATCACCTTTAAGGGGTCAACTGGCATGGCAGATACATACAAGTCAGCCGTGAACACTTGATCTTCTGCCCCATTGTGCCCCCGCAGCGCGAATCCTTTCACCGTACCGTCAGCGTTCAGCAAAATCTCTTTCAAGGGTGCATTTAGTCGCACTTCCCCACCTCGTTCGGTGATGTAATCTACTATTGGCTGACATAACCGCTCAGTTGGGGAACCATCCAAGAAAGCCATTTGCGAGCCTTTTTTTTCTTGGAGGAAGCGGTTGAGGGCAGTTAATAGGATAGTGGCAGAAATTTCATCCGGTCCGATGAAGTTCAGCGACTTAGCCATGGCAATAAAGACTTCTTTATTGACCCGTTCCGGAATATTTTGCTTACGCAGCCACTCTGTCCAAGAGTATTTGTCCATTTCTTCAACATACTTTTGCCCTTGAAGCATCGCCGGGATTAAACCGATGCCAAAGCGGATTTTTTCCGGCCATGTCAGCATGTCATTGTTTCTCAAAATTGCCACTACACCATTTAGGGGTGCTGGCAAATCAGGGAAATCAAAGCGGCTGTAAGTACCTGGTGCATCAGGCTGGTTGAAGATCATTGTGTGTTCTTTCCACTGCAATCGATCTTCAATGTCCAGTTCTTTAAATAGCTGCAACATATTGGGATATGCCCCAAAAAAAATGTGCAGACCCGTTTCGTACCAGTCTCCATCAGAGTCCTTCCACGCTGCCACTTTGCCGCCCAGTACGTCCCGGCGTTCCAAGACAATGGGAGTGTGACCTGCGTCCGTGAGATATTTCGCGCAGGAAAGTCCTGCTAGCCCAGCACCCGCGATCGCTACTCGCATTTCAACTTACTGCCCTTAAATATTTCTTTATCGTTTTGTCGTTCTCATTATACGTTGCAATCCGTTACATTTGGCAGTGATTGTGCATTCGCTTTTAGTGGGCGCTTTGCGCCATTGCTTCTGTAACTATTGCGAATACTGACTACTAACCTAGCCTGGTCTAGTCTTCAGCAATTGCTTCAGCTATGCAGGCCTACACGCTACATTGTGGGGCTGGTTTTGGATTTAGCTAAGAAACTGCTACACAAAGATATTTTATTAGTCAGCAACGGCGACAGCAAAGTACCAGCATATTGTTGTGTTTAATTTTCTAGGAAATGCCTACAGCGTCGGTAAAAATTGACATTTCATTTCCAGCAGATTTCGCAACAGCAAATCCAGAATTATTTTTGTAACATTTAAAGCAAGTTATTCTTGTTTTTACGTGCTAACACAGTTAAGTGTGTATCACTTGTGTATTTAAGACCAATCTAGAGCAAGATATAAAAAAAATAAATTTAAACCTTAGTAATCATTAATAACTACCACTGAAGATTTATTTACTTATTTATTCATAACAAGATATGATGATCCCTGCTGGGTTATGCAGCATTTACCCCCAAATCTCATAGTGATTTTCTTTATCACATAGAAAATCATTCAGATTTTCTTTTTAGATAAACCTTCTTTACCAAGACTGGAATCACATTTCTTTAGAAGTGTGCGCTTACCATAAAATTAACCGGATTATGCTATTGATTGGACTTCTTTGGATTACATCATGTATTGGTGCTATCTTGTCGTTTGGACAAAACTTACCAGCAAGCTTAACAACGAAAGTTTTGCTGACAAAAGGCTCATCCCATTTAGTTAAACTGGTAAATCAGCATCGTCCATTTTTTGTGCTGCCAAACCAGCAAATCAATCTTTGGCAAACGACGCTACTACCCGCCAAGTTTTTAAGAATCGATTGGGGCAGTGAGGGGTCACAAACAAACCCAGTAAACCAGCAAGATTCTGCTGTGACTACGGTAAAAGACAGTAAACAAAAATTTTGCTCTGCTGTGCCAGAAATTGTAGTTGAACAACCAAAATTCAAAACTGCCAGTAATTTGCTACAGCCGACGTTGATGCAATCCAGTTCTACTCACGAATATTTTTTCTCCAACAAAATTCTGCGATCGCTACAATCTTTCTTCCGCTTAGAAAATCCTGTTGAGCAAAATTATAGTTCTGCTTCCCTACCAGTAGCGGTTGTTAACCGAGATGAGCAGAACTATGAAGTGTGGGTAAATAACCGCAAAGTTGCGAATTTGCCTAACGAAATTGCTGCACAGTCGATGAAACAGCGCTTAACGCAACTGGTAAATTCGCCAAATTTAGATGCTACTCAATTAAGACCTGCCTTAGTTAACGGGATACCCGCCTTAATGCTGGGTCATCGCTTTTTGTTCGGCATTGATAAACAAATCTCTCGCCAAATCGAACGGAGTAGCGATCTGTTAGCAATTGAATGGGTGAATAATCTGCGTATCGCTTTAAATGTACCAGCCCTCACACTTTTGCAAGGGCAGATGGCAATGTATGGCTTGCGGCCTTCACAGACAAAACTCTCTGGTGCCGCTTCTTGGTATGGTGACTATTTTCATGGTCGCTTAACAGCAAACGGTGAGACATACAACCAAAATGAACTCACAGTGGCCCATCGTTCCCTACCTTTTAACACTTACTTGCAAGTGACGAATTTGCAAACAGGCAAAGCTGTAATTGTGCGCGTGAACGATCGCGGCCCCTACATTCCACTGAGAAGCATCGATTTGTCACGGGAAGCGGCTCGCTGTCTCGGTAGCGAAATTACTGGAGTCGTGCCCTATGAAGCGGTGATTTTGCAACCCAACGCCCCGAAAACAATCTTGGATTCTTCTATGCTGGCAAATAAACCAACTAAAGAACTGAGATTAATTTCAGACTTTTGAGTCATTTGTCATTACTCGTGGCTAATTGCATGAATCACCACTAGCAATTACTATTGCCATGAGTTGACAACCGTAGGTAAGACATTATGCCAGCATTGCAGCAGTTACAGCGCTTTGGGAACCACCTGATTCTCGGTATTTCTGGTACTACATTGAGTGATGACGATAAACGGGCCCTGAGTGAACTAAAGCCGATTGGGGTGATATTCTTCGCAAAGAACTTTTTGGATAGCACCCCATATCAGGTATGGCTGGAAAGCTTTAAGCAGTTAATCGACCAAATCCGCCAATATGCTGAACGTGACTCAATGTTCATCACTTTGGATCATGAAGGTGGAAGGGTGGTGCGGACACCGTTACCGATTACCCGCTTCCCTTATGCTTATTTGTTGGGAACTTACGCGCGTCAGGTAGCACAAGCCACGGCTGTAGAATTAAAGTCATTGGGTATCAATCTATCTTGGGCACCTGTAGCCGATATTTTTTCCCATCCCCAAAACCCGATCATTGGGCCTCGCGCCTTTGGTACGACTCCAGAAACCGCTGCTCAAGGTGCCCGTGAATACTTCCTTGGACTCCAGGAATCGAGCATTTTGGGATGCGCCAAGCACTTTCCTGGACATGGAGACACTAGCAAAGATTCTCACATTGAGTTACCAACACTCAATCTAACTTTAGAAGACTTGCGAAATCGGGAACTTATCCCCTTCAAAGCGCTAATTGAGGCGCAAGTACCTTTGATTATGACAGCGCATATCTTGTTTCCTAAAATAGATCCTGATGTGCCGGCGACACTCTCTCAGCCTATTTTGCATCATCTCCTCCGGGAGGAACTGGGGTTTGAAGGTGTGGTGGTATCTGACGATTTGGATATGAAAGCTGTTTCTGAGATGTTTATCCAACCTGGGACTGTGGCGCGGGCATTTCGTGCAGGTTGTGATTTATTTATAGTATCCCGCAATATCAATTCATCATCGATTGAGCGTACTTATCAGATAGCTGAAGATTTCGCTGATTCTCTCAAGTTAGGTAGCCTCGATGAATCGGTGGTGGAAGCAGCTAGGGAAAGAATTGAGAAATTACTGGCGGTAACTCCGCAGTATCCAGTGTATCAGCTTGACAAGGAGACTTTAGCGCGAAATGCTCAATTAGCGTTCGCCCTTGGCGCAGCGTAGCTGTTCGCTTGTTGTTTTCAAAGTAATTGAAGATTTTCAAGCAGAGGTACGTGGAGTTTTTGCTTCAAAATCGAGTTACAAATTACCCGAATCTTGAACGTGTCCACAATGCTTACAGTACAGCAACCCTTTGTATGTAAGTTCGTGACAGTTTTGGCATTCAATGTATTGATCATAACCGCAGTGCGGACAGTAGACATCATTTGGCTGAATCTTCTTGGCACACCTGATACAGCGTGATTTTTGCACTCTGCTAACTGCCTGGAGTTTAGCGTTAAAGACAATTTTTTGAAAAAATGTGATTATTCCAAAACCAACCAGGGGAATCAGCAAGATATAAATATAACTGACTAGGAAAAGCAACCCACCAAAAAGAGCGCTAATAATATCGAAGAAGAATTTAAATATTACGCCAATTTGCAGAAATTCAAAGATTTTAAGAATCAGCGGGATAAAAAAGATAACTAGCAAATGCCAGCTAATTAGCGCGATGAGTCCATATCTTTTTCTTTGAGCAAAGTTGTGAACTAATAAAGCGATAAATATCAGCGGTAGAAGAAAGATGGACTGAAAACCAAGTTGGATACTTGGATACCAAAATGATGCCGCCTTATAGCCTTTTTCGAGTTCTTTAAAGTTATTATCATCCTTAATAAAGCCTAAAAAGCCTACGCTCTCTGGTTTGGCAAGAAGTTGATTTTTTAAATTGGAAATTTCCTGTTTCAGGGTAGAAATTTGGCGGTTATTTTGTGCTAATTCCTGTTTAGCTTTTTCAGCACTGACTGCATTAATCGATTGTTCACGAGTCTGTCCAGCAATTTTTTCTAAGAGTGTCGAGTCATATTTGGCTTGAATATTGCGGTTGGTTTGTTCAAGGGTACTGATTTTGGTTTGTTTTTGGGCAATGGATTGGAATGTTTGCTGATTTTCAGGATTTATAATCTTATCTTTTGATTCGGCATATTTTAAGCATGTTTCAGAAACTTTACCCAGACGTCCTGCTGCGTTTTGTTGATAGTTTTGCTGAAGACTGGGTTGATATTCTCTTTGATATGGTGATGACAAATTGACAATTTCATAGTCTTTATCTTTAGTGGTACTTGTTTGGTAATTTTCCCACTCGGAATAACATGGATAAGCCTGAGTCGGGCTGATATGCCATCGGCTAATATCATCAAGTCCTGTAAAAACATTGATTAAGATAAAAATATCAATCAAAATAATGACAATCAAACTCACTTTATTTAGTGGTTCATTGTTGATTGTGTTTGACTTACTAAATAATAGACTCAAAAGTCGGCGGATTTTGGTAAACATCTTGTTCTTAGATATGTGGTAATTTAATCTGAATTGACTTTAAATCACTAGGTTCAGTTAACACAGAAAATAAACAAAAATTTGTCTAGCCAACTTCACAAAAACCTAGTTTAGCATAATTTTTTTAGAGGATGTCTGATTCGTATCAAAATTGATCGAGATCCCCCCAACCCACGCCACTTGCTTTAAGCCGGGAAACCCGTCCAACGCAGTGGCTCCCCTTTCCAAGGGGGGCAAAAACCTCTCAAAGTCCCCCTTGGCTAGGGGGATTTAGGGGGATATGCTACTGTTTGAGTTGTCACAAATAACTTTTCAGACATCCTCTTAGGAATATTAGTAATTCAAATTCCATGACTTTTACCAATTACCCAATTACGCCGGAAAAATCGGGCTAAAGCAGGTTCTTCTAATGATAAATAAATCGGGCGTCCGTGGGGACAGGTGCGGGGGTTGCGAGTGCGTTGCCAATCATCTAAAAGCTTCTGCATTGCTGGCAGTTGCATCGGTGTACCATTACGAATAGCGCTACGACAAGCAACAGCAACTTGGGCTGTTTGTAAGTCTCCTCCCCAACTGAGTTCTAAAATTGCTTCAGCACAATCTTCACGCTGCTGCAACATTGTAGGTAAGTTACGGACTGCCCAAAGTTGTTCGCCAAAGGTTTCAATATCTAAACCGATGCGTTGTAGTTGAGAAACTTGCGCTGGGGATAATTGATAAAGAATGATTGGCGGTTCAACGGGGACGAGTTGCCAATCATCACACAATTTCTCATATAAAACTCGCTCATGGGCAATGTGCTGTTCTACTAACCACATTCCCCCAGGATGCTCCGCCACAATATAGGTGTTGCTAACTTGAGCAACAGCTTTTAAATAATTCTGAGTATCGCTATTCGCATTTTGAGAATTAAAGTTGTAACTACCTTTTTCTTCTGCGGCTTTGAGTAATTTACTCACCCGTGTTGTGTGGACGGATTCTTTGATGTTGGCATCAGAAATGCGGAGTGCTTGGTTAATCGCTTGGGTAATTTGCTCTTGCCAATAACTGATTTCGTTGAGATAAATTTCGGTTTTTGCGGGGTTGCGGTTCCAGTTGATTTGGTCGGGGGAAATGGCAAGATGTAAAAAACAAACTGGATAGCGATCGCGTGGTAATGTTCTATGAAAAGCTGAAAGGATTGTCTGCTCTAGTTCTGGCGACTTTACCATCCGGCCGTTAATCGCTACCCGCACCCAATCTGGACGATGGCGATGGCAACGGTCTGGTAATCCTACAACCAAAGTCATTGCCGAACGTAGGGTCTCCCCGCCCTCCTCCTCCTCCTTCCTCTGCTTCCTCGAAGGATTTGGTAATTCTAATTTCACCTCTTGCAAGTCACCCTGACGCAACTGTGGTATGAGTTGCGGTAGCAGTTGTCTAACTGTGGTAGCGGGGCAAATGGTAAACCATTCCCGGTCATTTTGCCTGATTTGGTAGGTAACATGGGGATGACAAAGGGCGATTTGCTGAATTATTCCTTGCACAGCTTTGATTTGCTGTGCTGTGGTGGGTAAACCCTGACGCCGTGCCGGGCAATTAGCGAATAAGTTAGCAACTGTGACGACTGTACCAGGAGCAATGGCGGTTGCTTCTGCTTGCATGACTTCGCCATTATCGCCATAGACAACCCGCCAGCCACAGTTTCCATCTCCTGGACGACTCAAAATTTCTAAATCTGCCAGCATGGTTAAACTGTGCAACGCCTCGCCGCGAAACCCCAAACTGGTAATTTTCCACAAATCCGCACTAGAGTAAATTTTACTGGTGCTGTGAGATGCTGCCGCTTGTTGCAAATCATCGAGGTTCATTCCGCAACCGTTATCTGCTACAGAGACTCGCCACAGCTGCGGCCAGATTGAAACCACAATGCGCGTTGCACCAGCATCTAGGGAATTTTCTACCAATTCCCGCACCACAGAAGCTAAAGAGTCGATTACCTCTCCGGCTGTAATGAGATATACGACTTCTGTTGGTAAAGCTTGAATAGTAGATGCCATAAATTCTAGTGTAGGCGAGTAGCCAACCACTGAATAGGATAAGCAATTTTATTTACGCTTCAACAGAAATTTTGATTAATTGTAAAGAAAGCCGAATTACCACGGAATCTTTGATAGATTGCTTGTAAGGTTCTAAGCGAGTAATGCTTATGAGTAGTAGTTTGTTAGCTGATGTTCATGATCTCAAGTCTCGTCTAGAATGGGGACAACCAGCTTTTACAATTGTAGATGTGCGCGATCGCCACACTTACAACTACAGTCATATCACTGGCGCTATCCCCATTCCCTTAGATGACTTAGTATCCCGCGCCAAATCTGCTCTGCATACAGAACGCCAAATCTATATCTATGGCGAACATGATGCACATACAGCCCATGCAGCCCAAATTTTACGGGAATCTGGGTTTGCTGATGTATCGGAAATCCAAGGTGGTCTGACCGCCTGGAAAACAGTTGGTGGTGCCACAGAAGGTGTTGGCGCTTGAACTTACTTATTTCTCGATTAATATTTTTTGTTTTTGTGTACTGCACATCGTGCAGTACACATTTATCTAAAAGATGCAAAATTATTCTCTTATCGCCAAAGTTTTAGGAGGTTCCGGTTGTAGCAACCCGTTCAGCAAGGATGCGGGACGTTGGGCGTAGGGCCAAGCAAAAGCATGGCGGAAAGCTGCATCTTGACAAGCTTGTAACTGTTCAAAATTGATAATGTCGTAAGTTAAGAGATTTTCGTACTCAAAGGGCAAACGCATATTATGCAACCCAGCATTATCAGTACAAATGGCGATATCTACTCCGGCCTGAAAACAACTGTCAAAAACTGCCTTGAGTTGACGAATATCCTGCAAAGTCCCAGTTTTTAGGTAGGTAGTGGGGCAAACTTCCAAACATTGTCCACGTTTAGCTACATCCTTAAGTAACTCTGGATATAGCAGAGGAATTTGGATACCGTGACCAATCCGCATCAGATAGGGTAAGAGTTCTGGATAACAACCAGCCTTGGTTTCGTAAAGGTGTCCGGTGGTGTTAACGCCCAAAGAGCGGGCATATTCATAGAGGCTAACCCATTCTTGGAGGCGATCGCGATAATAGCTATCTCCCCCAGCCACATCCACTGCACAGACATATTTTTTGTTTTGTGCTGCCAAATCAACAATCGCCTTATTAACCTGATATGGTAGGCGCGTGTGCATACAGAGAATTTGGCTAGTAACGATTGGATATTCTGGCAAGTGGCTAGCTTTTCCCACAACCTCAACAATTTCTGCCATCTTGTCAATTCTCTCAGATTGACTCAGATGTTCAGGTGTTCGTAAATATGGGGTGTAGCGCAGTTCCAGATAAGCCAAATTTTCAAAGATATAAGCACCACGCAACAAGCGGTAGATAAAGTAAGGCAAAGTCTCTACAGTTTGCACACTTTCTACTAGGGTATGTAATTCCAGATACTCATCTAGGGTGTTGCGGGGACGGGTGTAAAACTCTTCAAATTCTGGATATTCAGCAAAGCGAGAAATTAATTCAGAGGAATGTCGCTCAAAATATCGCCACAAAACTCTGGGTACTACCGAACCGCCTAGATGCCTATGTAATTCAGCGTATAAAGCCATAGTGATTTTTTTAGATAAAAATTTTAATAATATTAACAAATACACAGAGAAAAACAATCTACACCTAAAGAGATATTCTATAAACCTCTTCCAGTTAAGGCATCAGCCATTATTAGTTGATTCAATCTATTTACCCGAAATAAGTACAAAATCATACTAAATTCCAGGAATATACGAGTTTTTACGATATTTTCAGAGTCACCGAATTTTAGACTTCGTCGTGAGCGCTCAGACATTCGACGATATGAGATTTTCCTCACGGATAAATCCGGGGGCAGAGAACAAAAAAAATATTTGGCTAGTTTTCATCATTTAGAGCGAAAGAAGAATTTACGAAAATGTTTTGCAATTGGCTTGACAAAAGTGACAAAATCTGTAGATAATGACTATTTGTGGAAACTTTACCTCTTAATATAAACTCTTGGCTAACGTCATTGTCATAGGTGCCCAATGGGGCGATGAAGGGAAAGGTAAAATAACTGACTTACTCAGCCGCTCCGCAGATGTTGTGGTACGTTACCAAGGGGGTGTGAATGCTGGACATACAATTGTAGTCAAAGGTCAGACCTTTAAACTGCACTTAATCCCTTCCGGTATTTTGTACCCCGATACCGAGTGCATTATCGGCTGTGGGACAGTCATCGATCCACAGATTTTGATAGAAGAACTCGACCAACTAAAAAAATTAAATATATCCACTGACAAACTGCTGATTTCGGAAACGGCTCACGTAACGATGCCTTACCATCGGTTGATTGACAAGGCATCAGAAGAGCGCCGGGGCAGCCATAAAATTGGGACAACGGGTAGAGGCATTGGCCCGACCTATGCTGATAAATCTGAACGTACAGGCATCAGGGTTTTAGACTTAATGGACCCCGATGGACTACGGGAGCAGTTGGAGTGGACGATTAATTATAAAAACGTCATTTTAGAGAAGCTGTACAACTTGCCGCCTCTAGATACCGAAGAGGTGATTGACCAGTATCTGGGATATGCAGAACGCTTGCGACCTTACGTGATCGACACTTCGCTGAAAATATACTCTGCGATTCAACTGCGGCGCAATATTTTATTTGAAGGCGCACAAGGTACACTCCTCGATCTAGATCACGGAACTTATCCTTATGTCACCTCCTCTAACCCCGTAGCTGGGGGGGCTTGCGTTGGCACCGGTCTAGGGCCGACAATGATTGACCGGGTGATTGGGGTGTCGAAAGCTTACACTACGCGAGTAGGAGAAGGGCCATTCCCGACTGAACTGGACGGGGAAGTGGGAGAATTATTGTGCGACCGCGGTGCGGAATTTGGCACAACCACTGGACGTAAGCGCCGTTGCGGCTGGTTTGATGCGGTCATTGGTCGCTATGCCGTCCGGATTAATGGCATGGATTGTATTGCGATTACTAAACTAGACGTTCTCGACGAATTAGAGGAAATCAAAGTTTGTATCGCTTATGAAATAGATGGCGAACGCTGCGATCACTTTCCCACCAGTGCGCGTCAGTTTGCCCGGTGTCGCCCCATCTACAAAACCCTACCAGGATGGCAGGTTTCTACAAGCGAGTGCCGCACCCTGGAAGACTTGCCACAGCAAGCCCTAGACTATCTCAAATTCTTAGCAGAATTGATGGCAGTCCCGATCGCGATCGTCTCCTTGGGAGCTAGCCGCGACCAAACCATAATTGTAGAAGACCCCATCCACGGGCCCAAACGTGCTTTGTTGCACCCCGACGGTACACCCGTTTCTTTGCTGAGTGCATAACTGATGTAGGGGCACAGCACTGCTGTGCCCCTACCAATTGACAACTGACAACTGACAACTAACAACTTATATGGCTCTTTCAATCGAATCTCAAAAGCGCCCTGAAGGTAGTAAGCCGAGAGCTTTGCGCCGTTCTGGGCTAATACCTGCTAATTTGTATGGTCATAGCGGTGCTGAATCAATTCATTTAGTAGTTGATGCCAAAAGCGTTGAGCGTCTGATTAAATCAGCTACTGTGAACAAGACAGAGATTGATCTCAACATTCCTGAGCTTGAGTGGCGCGGTAAAACCGTGATTCGAGAACTTCAGATACATCCGGCAAAGGGTACACCTTACCACGTGAGTTTCTTTGTCTTTCCTAAAGACTAATATCAACGGTAAATTTGTTTTTACTGCTACTTGAAATTTGTGATAATTGCTGATCAGACCAGGGTTTAAACCCTGGTTTTTTTGTTAAGCTATCAGCGGTCAGTATCTCATCTATATTTGATACGCAGATTATTGGCAGTGAAAAATCCGAAATTTTGGAAAAACTATGACAGAAGGGACTCTTCCAGCTTTAATTGAACAAATGTTGCAACCGGGATTTTATCCCCATGCAGTACAAGAACCGATTCAACTGATTCAAACCCACATTTCTTTTGTCTTACTGACTGGCGATTACGCCTATAAGCTGAAAAAGCCTGTGAATTTCGGTTTTTTGGACTTCTCAAGTTTAGAGAAGCGGCAACATTTTTGTCAGGAAGAGTTGCGGTTAAATCAGCGGGGAGCCGGAGAACTGTATTTGGAAGTTTTGACAGTGACTTTGGTGGGGGAGCAATATCATCTGGGGGGAACAGAGGAACCAGTAGAATATGTGCTGAAGATGCGCCAATTTCCCCAGGAAGCGCTGTTTAGTTCACTGTTTGACCAGGGTAAGTTAAATGAGACGCACCTAGAGGAGTTGGGAAGGGTGGTGGCTCAGTACCATGCTCAAGCTGAGACTAATGATTATATTCGCGGTTTTGGTGAAGTGCCGCGAGTGCGGGCGGCGTTTGATGAGAATTACGAACAGACTGAGAAGTATCTAGGTGGCCCCCAGACTCAGGGGCAGTTTACCCAAACAAAGCAATATACAGATAACTTTTTTGCTGAACGTCCAGAATTATTTGCTAGCCGAATTCAAAATAACTACATTCGCGAATGTCATGGGGACTTACATCTGAGAAATATTGCTTTATGGCATGACAAAATTCTCCTTTTCGATTGCATTGAGTTTAATGAGCCGTTTCGCTTTGTCGATGTTATGTACGATGTGGCGTTCACGGTGATGGATTTAGAAGCACGGCAGCGTCAAGATTTGGGCAATGCATTTTTGAATGCCTATGTAGAGCAAACTGGTGATTGGGAAGGTTTACAGGTGCTGCCTTTGTATTTAAGCCGTCAAGCTTATGTTCGGGCTAAGGTGACTTCTTTTTTGTTAGATGATCCTGGTGTGCCTGTGACGGTTAAAGAAGAGGCGGCAAATACAGCGGCTGGATATTATCGGCAGGCTTGGGAGTACACTAAACCAAAGCAAGGACAACTAATTTTAATGTCTGGGTTGTCGGGTTCTGGAAAGAGTACAACAGCAAGGTATTTAGCCCGGCAACTGGGAGCAATTCACCTCCGCTCTGATGCGGTGCGGAAACATTTGGGGGGAATTCCGCTTTGGCAACGGGGTGGCGATGATTTATATACACCTGAAATGACTGAAAAGACTTATAAACGGTTGTTGAATCTGGGAATTATCCTGGCAAATCAAGGGTGGAAGGTGATTTTAGATGCTAAGTATGATCGCCAGCATTTGCGGCAAGATGCGATCGCTCAAGCGGGACAACATCAACTACCCCTACAGATTATCCATTGCACGGCACCGCTAGAAGTTTTACAAGAGCGTCTTGTTAACCGTACTGGTGATATTGCTGATGCCACCGCTGATTTATTGGTGTCGCAACTAAAGCAAGCTGAACCTTTTACAGATAAAGAACAACCATACATTACAATTTTGGATACAACTCAACCACTACAGCCACAATTAAATAAAATAATTCGCCAATAGCCTTTTTAAATTTGATACCAAATGGGGATAGCAACTAGGTGAAATAGCCTAAGCATCAATATTCCCAATTCAAAATCCAAAACCCAAAATCCAAAATTGGTATATGGCACCAAAAAATAATCTCTTGGGCGATCTTCTATCCTCTTCGCCAAACTTCTTTTCTCAACTGCTATTTGGGTTGCTGTTAATCATTATCTCAACGAGGGCAGGGGCCTCAGTACCCCTGAGCCTATTTCTGGGCATCGTGGGCGGTTTTGCCTTGGGGTGGTTCACTACAGCAACTGAAAATAGCCCCCAACCGCCAACTATAGCCTCCTCTGATGGCATTGATGCGGGGCTGAAATACTGGTTAATTTTCATCGTCGGCTTTTCATTTTTGCGTTATCCCCCAGAAATGAGTATCTTGTTGGGGGCGATGGCTGGTTTAGGAGGAGGCTGGATGATTGCTTGGTGGAAAAGCAAGGAAGAAACTAGAACTCAGCTACCAGTTGAGACTTTAGAAGACACAGAAATCGAACAGGCGAATGAGAGGAAGCCCAGACAGCCAAAAAGAAAACCCATCCGGCGTTACCGTCGCACTTCTGGATTTAATTTCCGGTTTTGGGAAAGGTAATATTAGGGGTTGGTAACGGGTAATTGGGAAAAAGGAAAAAACTATTACCCATTACCCATTACCATTAGCCATTACCCAGTATGTTTTTATATCTCTCTAAATTACTACCACTATTTTTTTATCCGTTGGGACTAGCGAGTATAAGTTTGCTGGTGGCATTGGTAACTTTATGGAAACGTCCACGCACTGCGGCAATCGCGATCGCCTTTTCACTAACTTTATTACTTGTTTGTAGTAATGCTTGGGTGGCTAAATCTTTGGTGCGATCGCTAGAATGGCAAAATCTCCCTCCTGTTCCAATGCCGAATGCTGAAGCAATTGTGGTTTTAGGTGGTGCCACTAAGTCGGCTTTTCCCCCCAGGCCGACTGTGGATTTAAGTGAACAAGGCGATCGCGTTATTTATGCCGCTCAACTATATCGCCAAAAAAAAGCGCCGATAATTATTCTCAGTGGCGGTCGCATTGATTGGCGCGGTAGCGGTTCACCAGAGTCGGCAGATATGGCAAATGTACTGACTTCCCTTGGTATACCATCCGAGGCAATTGTCCAAGAGCCTAATTCTTTCAACACTTATGAAAATGCTGAGAATGTCCGCCAAATTCTAGAGTCTCGTGGCATTCGTCGGGTGCTGTTGGTGACTTCGGCCATGCACATGCCGCGATCTCTCAAGATTTTCCAGCGTCAAGGTGTTGATGTGATTGCTGCACCGACTGACTTTCTTGTAAGCCTTGGGGAAATGCAAGAAATTGGCAGCACTCCCAAAGCCGCGATACTAAATTTATTACCTGATACAGAAAACCTAGACCAATTTACTAGAGCGCTGAAAGAATACGTTGGTAGTTTTGTATATCGCTTGCGCGGTTGGCTATGACAAAGTGCCGAACTGCAAGTTTCAGGAGTTTTACTGCTAATCGCTATAATTTCAATAGTTACAGAGTTTTGATTTCTAAATTCCTCAGGACTGGCTACCCAGCGCTCTGAAAATTATGTCTAAAAATTTACCGTATATCATATTCACTCCTCAACCCGAAGTCGAGGAAACCTTTGCTACTCATCAAGCAACCCGACAGTTTTACCAAGAAGTTGAGACACGTTCAGAGTTTCAGCGTTATTGCGAGTGGTACCGGCTAACAGCAGCACAAAATCGTCGAGACTTAGAAAAAATGCGCGGCGAATTGAATATTTTCCAGTGGTTTCGCCGCCGATAAGTTAGATAATTTCTAATTCATTTTCACGCAAATGGGCTTTAAATTTTTTACTAAACTGAACTAATAACGGTAGGTTAGCGCTGACAGGTCGATCACGCCATTGGGTGACAATAGCAACGATTTCGCCTTCTGAACCTTTGAGATCAAAAGCCTGACCGCGATGCTCAGGATGATGGTAAACTACTACCGAATCTTTAACGCGGACGCGATCGCCAACTTTCATAACAACGTCTACACCTAGCTTTTGCTGTTCCACAACCATCTCCCCAGCCATCCCTAACTGAATTTGCTTTTTTCAAAATAGACTGCTGGCAACAGTCCCGCTTCATCTCTTAATCTGTATACAAACAAAGCCTGCCCATGCAGGCTTTGATGATAATTAGTCAGCGACCGATAAATCTGAGCGGTTGCTTTTACCAATCGGCAGTTGGTGGGAAAACACACCATTTTTGCCTCCTCCTCAATGCACTTGTCCACTCCCACGGGTGTCTCAGAAGCGCTTTTATCGAAGATAGGCAGGCTTATAAGCCAGTAAAAACCTGTTTTGACAGTAACTTCAATTCTACAACAAGATGGATATTCCTCATCCGGCGCTGAACTCAAAACCTTTTCTTACTCGCGCTGCGGACACAGTAACTGTAATTTTTGGGGATATTGCCGACACATCTGTTGGAAGGATTGCGGATTAAGTTGCCACCAAGCAAATAATCCCAGACTCGTACCCCCCACCAGCAACACCAACAATCCAACCAGTAGCACCAAAGACTTACCCAGAATTGGTTTCTTCACTGGACTGGGAGTTGGTTCTGCTGTGAAATCCAAATCTAGCAGCGCTTGCGAACTTTCTGCCAAGGCTGATTCGGCTACTAGTTCTAGTTCTAAATCTAGTTCTGGTTCTGGTTCTGCTTCTTGAATCTCTATAGACAGTTGCGATTGAGTAATTGGTACCAAATATTCTGAAGAGACACGGCAAAGAGTCAAAACCACGGTGGTGTTATCATGACCATTTTTCTCATTTGCGAAGTTAATCCAGTTGCGGGCAGCGTCTGCAACGGTCAGTTTCCCTGTTAACAAGGGAATAGCGTAATCTTGCCAGGACTGTTCAACCCAGTTATTGTCACTTAAACCATCAGAACATAGCAGCAAGATGCCATCTTCTTCCAAGATAAATCGCTTAATCAAAAAACGCAGTGATTCAGCCTCTTTTATCCCTAATGCTTGGGTAAGGGACGTCGCATCGGGTCTTTGAACTGCTTGGCAATAGAGACTCCGGGCCAAGCGGACTTCTCGCGTCACCACATCATCATCTACGGTGAGTAGCTGGCAATAGTTGCGAGTTATCCAGTAAGCACGACTATCTCCAATATTAGCTAAGTAAAGTTCATGGGCATTTTCTGAGAGCCACCCAGCGCTTGTTGGCACTCGTTGCGGCACCTGCACTGCCATCACCAGGGTTGTCGCCATGCGTTCTCTACCTTGGCGATTTTGCTCGTTATTGCGAGACCAAATCAGATTATTGACTACTCGCAAGCTAGCCTCTATTTGTTGCGGCAACAAGTCTGGTGAGACAAGTTCAGTTTGTTCTGCTACCTCTGCTAGTAAGGCACGCATTTGCAACTTTGCCGACTGTGCAGCCAGTTGACTGGCAACCTCACCGCCTTCGTGTCCGCCAATGCCATCGCAAACAATTGACAACCTCGACAGTAAGGGGTCATCTAGGTCACTAGAAGTGGGGTAGCAACTGTCTTCATTGTGCGTCAGTTCTGTCCCAGTATCTGTGTCTCCAGCCGCCTTCAGGGTTAAGGGTAATTCTGCTACTGATGAGAGTAATAAGGCATTAAGTTGAGTGGCAATGGCAGCTAAATCTACCTCAGCTTGGCACATCTGCTGGACTATGTTCTGTAAATCTTGGGCGACGGTGATGTTTGCCGACACTACCCAAGACTGCCAAGACTTACCCAAATCTGCCAAACTAGATTGTGCTGTTGTTTTGTGAAGTTCCAACAAGCGCACACACCAACCTTGGACACGTAAGTTGTCTGGTATGAGTAAACTTTGGGCAACTGCCAATTCTGAAAGAGGTTTCCAGAGTTGGAGAATTTGCCATAGCCAATATACTTGTCTGACGGCTGTTGCTTGCTCCCAGGCGTCGCTGATAGTCGGATAAATAAAGCCGCTCTCATCTATGGGCGCATTTTCTAACAAGAGAATATCTTCTGCATCTCCTGTTAAGGAACCAACAAATCCATAAGCTTGGGGGAGGTGCAAGCGCTCTTGATATAACCGTAGGTAAGGAGTAACGAATGGCGGTAATAGTTCTGGTACGAATGGCGGTAGTCCCGGTTGAGTATCTAACCAAATCTGCTGTGTTATAACCTCATACCTATCTGCTATCTTCGTGCCTGGTGAGATTTCGACGGACATTGGGGTACTAGCCCAGAGATAGCGGTGAATTAGGGGAGTTTGACAACTGGCGCAAAAGCGATCGCCTACGGGATTAATCGGCTGATTACAGTCTGGATTTAGACAATAAATTATCCGCTGAGTAGAAATCATCAAGGTATAAATTAAATGAATAAATTAACTCGTGAAGTTCGATTAAATTTAGCGGTCGTTGGGTCGAGGGCTAGAATACACTGGATTTGTGTACCTCAAGCTACACCATGCTACTCAATTTAATCAAAATTTGATTGCTAAAAATACTAGGTTTTGCTGACCGTAAATTGTTAGTAACTGGGTGTATTTAATCTCAGAAATGTGTGTAGATAAGCTGTTCCAAGTTAATTTACATACAGTCGACGGCTAGAATAATAGCCAGTACTGGGTTTTCGCATTTTGAATTTTAAATTGTTTAAATGTAGTGTCTAGGATGGCGCTATGCCAAGTTTTACTTTAATCTGGCTGTTGGCAGGAGCGGTTCTGTGTTTAGTGGAACTCTTTTTACCATCAGCTTTTGTGGCTTTCATGATGGGAATTAGCGCTTTAGTCGTAGCTGTGCTGTCCCAATTAGGTTTGGGAATATGGCTGCAAGTTGTGGTTTGGCTATTGCTTTCCATCTCGCTGGTTTTGCTAACAAGGCGGTTTTTGCAACCGCGACGACGTAAGTCGAAAATTCAGGATGCAGTTATTGGAGAAACTTTAACAGCAATTCCCGCTGGGCAAACCGGAAGGGTGCTATACGAGGGAAATTCTTGGCGGGCAAAATGTGATGATGACAAACTCAGCGTAGCACCCCAGCAAACAGTTTATGTAGTTAGAAGAGAAGGCACCACGTTGATTGTGATGCCAGAAAATGTGCTGCATTCTTAGTCAATCGTGAGCCAGCGAGGTCTTGGGGGTTTCCACGCCACATGCTTCTCCCAAGGGGAGACGCTGCGCGAACAAGTCGGCGGAGCCGACGGCAGTCGCTTTATGCCGGGGAACCCGTCCACCGCGCTGCCTCCCCAACGCAGTGGCTCCCCATGAGCGACTGGTGTTCGCCTTCAGGCGTGCCGGAGGCATCACCCGTAAGGGTAATTAGTCAATTGAAACCTATTTATCAAAAATTAGGAGACTTACAATGGAACAGTTCTTTTTGCTAGTCTTTTTGGCTTTTGGTGGTTCTGCTGTTGCGGGATCTGTGAGAGTTATTAATCAAGGTAATGAAGCTTTGGTCGAAAGATTGGGTAGCTATAACAAAAAAATGCAACCAGGGCTAAATTTTGTGATTCCTTTTTTTGATAAAGTCGTCTACCGAGAAACTATCCGGGAAAAAGTTTTAGATATTCCTCCCCAAAAGTGCATCACCCGCGACAACGTTGGTATTGAGGTGGATGCGGTGGTTTACTGGCGGATTGTGGATATGGAAAAAGCCTGGTATAAGGTAGAAAATCTCCAGTCGGCGATGGTGAACTTGGTGCTGACCCAAATTCGCTCGGAAATGGGACAACTGGAGTTAGATCAAACCTTTACTGCCCGTTCTCAAATCAATGAACTTTTGTTACAAGATTTGGACGTTTCAACTGATCCTTGGGGTGTGAAGGTGACGCGGGTAGAACTGCGAGATATTATCCCTTCTCAAGCGGTGCGGGAAGCAATGGAAATGCAAATGTCGGCGGAACGGCGCAAACGGGCATCAATTTTGACTTCAGAAGGCGATCGCGAATCTGCTGTTAATAGCGCTAGAGGTAAAGCTGATGCCCAAATTCTCGATGCAGAAGCCCGGCAAAAATCGGTAATTTTGCAGGCTGAAGCTGAACAAAAGGCGATCGTTCTCAAAGCACAGGCTGAACGCCAGCAACAGGTTCTCAGGGCACAAGCTATAGCTGAGTCGGCAGAAATTATTGCCCAAAAAATCAAAACCAACCCTGACACTAACAAAGCCATAGAAGTTCTGTTTGCTTTGGGTTATCTGGATATGGGTGCAACCATTGGTAAAAGTGATAGCAGCAAGGTCATTTTTATAGACCCCCGGACTATTCCCGCTGCCTTAGAGGGTATACGTTCCGTTGTCTCAGATTATCAGGCTGATTCTCTGCTCAATGGTGAAATTCCTGGAAAAAACAACCGTATTAGTTGAGAAATGGGCAGACGAATCAATTCAAAATTCTTTAATGGAACGCGGAAGTCCCCACCTTCAATGTACTCATAAGGTGGGGATTGTGAGCGGGGGATGAGGATTGCATCTGGAATTGATTTTTTGCACAGCAAAAACAAATATCAGATGGATGACGAATCCCCAGGTTTTCTGGTAAGATATCCATCTCTTGACCACCAATGCCGTAAGCGAAAACCAAGCTGATAGGTAAGTGTCGCAAGTAAAAGGTTTAGGTCTTGGGAACCAGGACTTCTGCCCTTGGAGGGAATGTTAGACCAATAGAACTACGGAGTCCTTGAGGCTATTCCCGATGAATTGGGAAGCTCTGTCCGTCTTACGGCAGAGTAGTTCACTGACTCAGTTCAGCAGCTTGATTTACCTGACATTGGTTACACAAACCAAAAAACTCTAGAGTGTGATAAAAAACTTTAAATTTGTGGGTGTTCTGCAACTGCTCTTCTAGATCATGAACGGGGCATTGATTAATTGGGATTGAGACACCGCATTGCAGGCAAGTTAGGTGGTGTTTGTCTTGCTGCGATAGGCTGTAGAGGGCTTCACCGTTGGCCAAAGTCCGCACTTGCACCAGTCCTTCGAGTTTTAGGACTTCCAGTGAGCGGTAAACTGTTGCTAAACCTATACTCTGACTGCGGTTACGTAATTCTACGTAAATATCTTGGGCGGAAATGCCTTGCTTAACGGTTTTCAGCAGGTTTAAAATACGCTCTTGACTGCGGGTGCGGATGGCTCTCATAGACAATGGTGTTAATTTGCCTCTGTAGTTGAAGCTGTTATACTAGCTAATTGATAAACTAACTGTAACTGCTCTGTGAGGTTATTTTCACTCAGTTGGAGCAGAAAGTTATAGTATAGCGATCGCAGCATTCAGCAAAAGCCTGTGCAAAGGAAGTATCTAGCTAAAATTTTCGTGACGCTTCGTCCTTCAGTCTTAGACCCTGCTGGTGTGGCTGTACAATCTGGCCTCAAGCAACTGGGATACGACAACGTTGAACAAGTGCGGATCGGCAAGTACATTGAAATCACCATCATCTCGCCTGATGAGCCGAAAGCGCGTCAAAACCTTGATCGCATCTGTGATCAAATGTTAGCAAATCCGGTGATTGAAAATTATCGCTTTGAGTTGATTGAGGTGGAATCACAGACGGGAGTCATTTGATCTGGGGAGATAGGGAGACGACAAATTCCCTATCTCCCCTATCTCCTAATGACTAATAACCAATGACTAATGACTAAAGTATGAAATTTGGGGTTTTGGTTTTTCCGGGTTCTAATTGCGATCGCGATGTGGCTTATGTCACTAGAGATTTGCTGGGACAGCCGACGCGCATGGTTTGGCATCAAGAGACGGATATTCACGATTTGGATGTGGTAATCGTGCCTGGTGGTTTTAGTTATGGGGATTATCTGCGCTGCGGTGCGATCGCCCGGTTGTCACCTGTGATGCAGCAGGTTGTCGAACACGCCCAAAAGGGTAAGTTTGTCCTCGGTATTTGCAATGGTTTTCAGGTATTAACTGAAGCTGGTTTATTACCTGGAGTATTAACCAGAAATCAGGATTTGCATTTTATTTGCGATCGCACTCCCTTAAAAGTTGAGCGGAATAATTTACCTTGGACTCAAGGTTATGCTGAAGGGGAAATTATCACCTTACCCATTGCTCACGGAGAGGGGCGATTCTACGCTGATAAGGCAACTTTATCAGAAATTGAAGATAACGGACAAGTTTTGTTCCGCTATCAAGGGGACAACCCCAACGGTTCGCTGAACAATATCGCCGGGATTTGTAATCTTCAAGGTAACGTATTGGGGATGATGCCGCACCCAGAAAGGGCTTCAGATTCCTCCCTGGGTAGTAGTGATGGGTTAAGGTTGTTTCAAGGCTTATTAGAGAAAGTAGCGGCCTTGGCGTAGAGCAAATATAGGGCGTGAAAATTTAAAAAGCGCCCTTTTCTAAAAATTTTCCGGTGCTAGATCCAGCAAATAATTATTCAACTTAAAAACCAATACTTAAACCAATGATTTATACTAAGTAGCTATAACAAACCATGTTGATACTACTTAGGAGTTAACCAGGTGAATAGTATAACCGACGGACAAGATTTAGTATATGTAGATTATACTGATTTATTAGCGAAAATTTTATTAGTTTTACAGAAACCAAATCAGGAAATAGTTAAAACTTCTGATGATAACAAACGGTTACGAATCAATATTGATCAGGTAGCTAATGAAGTTGCCGATTTGCAAGTAGAGAATCCCTTGGGTTCATCTGCAAACAGCGTGCGTTCTGCAACTATAAATATTAGTCCAGGTTCTGACAAAAAGTTTCAGACTCAAATTCGCACTATTAGAGATTGTGTCAAAAAATTATTAGAATCATCATTAGGAAATAGTGAATCAATAGAGGAATTTGTTAGCAAACTAATTACAGATTTACAGAATTTTAAAGGTACAACACCTAAATTAGACTTTACCTATCCTTTTCTTTCTTATAAAAATCTGCAAAAGCAACGGTTAACATTTAATAAAAAAAATCCTGAAAACAGAGAACTGCTAAAAGTTCATAAACTAACTATTTCCGTGCAGAAGACACATGATTTTGATGCAGAATTACGAAAAGGTTTAGAAAATTATATTCGTGTAAAATTTGCAGGTACAAATTCTGAAGAAAGACAAGACTTAGAATACATTCTTGAAGACTTAGAGAAAGATAAAAATTCTGACCTTTTCCGTTTGCGAGATGTTGTCAACAAGCAAACATTAGGGAAACTAAAAAAACAAGCACAGATCAATTATTTAGAATTTCTGCTAGAAAATATTAACACCAATACTAGCAAGCTGAATGCGGCAGGTGCTATATATTTACAAGATTTAATTAGAAGACTAAAACTGATAGAAGAATACATCAACAATATCAACAAAGCTGATGGTGATTACCTCGTAAACTATGCAGGTGCTTCAGTTAATTACAAAGATGCTTTTTCTCGTGGTGAAGCATTTAATATGCTACCAATTATTCCCATAGTAGAGGGGTCTTTGGGAGAAACAAAAGATGAAAATCTGGGAGAAATTCAATTTGTATTTGGACTGAAATTGAAGTTTGATGGTAAAGTTCATACTGACGGTGGTAAAAGCGTTTTTGATTCTCGTCTAAATATCCTTAACCCAGATAGTAAAGAACACAAAGATGCACTTGCAGATCCTTAACAACGAGAATTATTTGCAGCAAAGGTTTTAAAAATAGCGTTTTTATACTACTTTTTATTTGCGTCTTCTCTCAATCCTAAAAATGATAATTACGAGCCAAACGATGAATTAAAATATGATCCTGTAGAAGCTTTTGATAAAAAAGTAATTAAGAAACTACAAGGTTCTGACGAAATAGCAAAAGACCAACTTCTTCGGAGTATTTATAAATATTTACAAGAATTTAATATTCAGTTTAAAATCAATCGTCTCAAAGGTGTGCTGCAAAATATCCTCAAGCGCAAAACTTCCTTCCCTACAAGAGAGTATCCTGTACATATTTCTGTAAAAAACGGCATTCTTGAAGAAGATACTCAGAATATTTTTAATAACAATACATTTTTCAAACCCGTTGTGAGAGGAAATCCCAAAGAAGTTTTGAAATACATATCTCTGGGAAAACCGAATACAGAAACAAATTCTCTTTGCACTCTACCAGCTAAAGTTACTATCAACGACATTCACTTTTTTGCTACAGATGATCAAGAAACCTTTAGCATGGAATATGATTTAACCAGTATTCGTGCATTACCAGTAATTTTTGCACCTTTAAATGATCATAGATGTTTTAAAATTTACAATCAACATTTCAACAATCGCCAACTTTTATTATTTCCCTATCGTCTAGAAGATAAAAAACTAGAACCTCATCAGGCTTTTGTTTATAAATTTACTTATGGTTTGCTTGCTTATATCTGCCTCAAACTCTTATTAGACAAGCAGAAAAGATTATTTATTCCAATTTTAAGATTACATCTGAATAATAAAGAAGATGATGCACCAATAGAAAAATTTATAGTTTCTTTGTCCGCTGTTTTATCCCATTTATTCAATGAAACACATCGTGCTAATCAACAGGGAATAGATATTAGAGATTTGGCATATAAAATTCCTAATGTGATGAGTTCTTTATACTCTGTTTTACCCAAAAAGTTTAGTTTTAATACTTACTCTAAATCTCCCCAATTAGACAAACTAGCCATTATTATTGTCTCCAGTCGTGAAAGCGATAGTCAGTGGAATAGTTCTGCAAAAATCTCTAACTTAATGGGAGAAATTATCGGTGTAAACATGAAAAATGGGGTGGTTAAATTTCAGTTACCTACAACTTTTTCTGACAACTATAACAATCAACAAATGTTTACAAATCCCAGCGTGATTATAGATAAAGTGACTGAACTTTACAACTTGGGATATAAGCACATTGTCTATATTGCTAAAGCACCTTATACCAGCACCTTGCACATGACACAAACAGAAGAAGGTGATGGGCTTTTCTTCATGTCAAGAGATGTAATTAAAGGATTAAAATCTGAATATCATGATATCAAAATATACCCGATGTTTTTTGATAAATACTATGCAGTTAGACTAGAGGATATCGAAGCAAGTTCCTTATACATTCAAGACACAACAGAACTGACAAATTTACTCGAAGATCCTAGCAAAAAATCAGTTTTATTTTTCAACTTATTTAATGGCATGAAAGTTGGTAAAGATGAAGAAAGATACTACAGAGGTGTCATTTCTTATGCCACACTGTTAAATATTTATCAAGGAATTCTCGATGATGAAGATATTCGCAAAGGACTTATTTTTGATGGTTCGTTAAAAGATGATATCTTGCAGTATTTGACTTTATTTCATTTCTCGCGCTACCAAAAAGCCGACAAAAAAATTCATATCAAACTAGATCCCTACGAAAATCTGATCGGAGATAAATCCGTTGGTAAGCTTTCTTTGTTTAATCACATAAGAGGAAGAGGTGAATTTAACTCTTTAGCATTTTTAACTCTTGTGAGAACAATATTAAACGCAGAGTGATCCAGAGGTTAACGCAGAGCCAAAAAGAGTCTTTTTGTCAGAATTGAAAAAAATATATTTAGAAAACTCAACAGCATGAAATCCAAAATAGCTGAAGATTTGGGACGTTTGTTTGAAGTAGGTTTTAATATTGGTATTCTTGCTTACATTGAAGAAAATAAAATTAAGCAGAGATTTGGTGATTTATACCGTCAGGAATTGCAGCAGCTAAAGTTACCTAAAATCCGACAGCGAGTTGTTGATAAAGTTATCAGCAGTTTAGAAAGAGATATGGCTGAAACTTGGAGTATATTTTTTATTCAAAAGGGTTTTTTAAGTGGCTTTAATTTCTTTCGAGAATACATAAAATCTGCGGGTTGGGATAAGCCATACAAGTTACAAAATGTAGAAATCTTATATTATCAATGTCGGTTTAATGGTGATAACAGTATTGGTACTTATGACAATAAAAATGATTTCCAGTGGTTTAGTGAAGTATTATCTCAATTTGACAACTTAGATAACATTTCTCAATATATTGCAAGCTATAAGAAGAAAGGTGAATTTCTCAATGCAGATACTTTAATTTTATTACGTTATCGGAGAGAGTATCGAGTTATTTGTGTTGATTTATCAGTGTTTTCTATCACCTCTAATGAAGATGTAAAAAATATTGATTATATAGAAATTATCCGCCGTTTATTAATGAGAGATATTAGCTACTTACGTTCAAAAAGTGTCTTTTCTAATCTTCGGATTGATACTGAGTCTTTAGGTTTAGAATTCTCAGAAGGTTTAAAGACATATTTTACTGCTTTTAAATATAGAGATAAAGAAAGTACCAAGTCAATTCAAGCTGCTTGCTATCTCCATAGCTTCTATGAATTTCTCCAAGAAACCACTATTCTCCCAGATACAGCAGGTGCAGTCTTCAATTCCATAGGATATAGCGATCGCGGAATCAGCACAATATCCATTCAACGCGAAAATGTAGAGATTTTGAAAACCTGTTATCAGATTTATAAACATGATTCGAGTCCCAAAGATATTCCCGAAGCACGTAAGCAAGTTTTAAATCAAATTAAGCGTAGTGCATATCGTAGTTTTGAGCGCGGTAAAGAGTTTGTTGATTCTCTTTTAGCAATTCCTGCGGATAAAATCACCATTTTACCTCGTCACACAGAGAAAATTACTGGATTTATCAACTCCGTGGGATTAGTTCCTTCAGCATTGATGCACGAGCTAGGATTAACTGGAACCATGAAATTAAGAGATGCTCATGCTGAATTAATTAAAAATACTTTAGTTTCTCAATCGACTTATATATTTTTGACCGGAAATCCTGGAATTGGTAAAACTACCGCAATTGTCGATTTTTTGAAAGCACATATAGATGAAGGTTTTCTCTTCTTTTATGTCAGTCCTCGCAAACAAGTGAATCTGGATATAATCGAAAAATTTAAAGATAAAAATACCAGAAAATTATGTAGTGACAAATTATTAGCTATCAACACCAACAGTAACCTAATTACAGATAACTGTGGACGTTACACAGTTCAATATACCTCTAACCAGCGTCAGGGTAAATTTACTGAAAAGTCTGTTGACTTTCTGGATAGTAGAGATGTTGAACAAAAAGCACGACGTTCTGACAGGCTTAAGCGAACTAAGGAAGATGTAATTCAAGACATTGGACAAAAGAAGCTGGGTGTTTTAAATAGTATTTGCGAGGCTATCTCAACAATTATAGAACAAAAAACATCAAATAATATTATAGCTACTGCTTCTATTCAAGCCTTGAAAATGACTGATACTGGTAACACATTAAAGCATTTTGATAAAATTTTTAGAAGTGCTTACAACACCAAGGAAGGTCAAGTTTTACCTCAAAAAATGCAAGAAATATCTGGGAGAATTAAGCACTTATTTATCATGATAGATAAAATCACAGGTGATGATGGAGGTGTGGAGTTCTTAGATGGAATTCATCAGATAATAGACAGGTATCAATTAATGGATTCTCAGCATGGTTTTAATACCAAAGTAATTGTTGCTGATGCTTCTATTGTTGATAAAAATGTGATTATTCAACACTTATCTGATACTTCACCAGAACCAGATAAAATATATTTCCGTCGTGCTGTAGATACTGCTCAACCTCTTTCTGTTCAGCCATTAACGTTTAAAGGTCTACAAGCAACTGTTATTAATACTAACTCCTACCCAGCCAGTAGTTTATCTATTAGTTATCAAGTATTAGTTGAGTCTTGTAAATTTAGCGAAGAAGCGGGATTAAAGCAAAAATATAACTTAGAAGCTGGGTTACAAAACGAGATTTTAAAAGATATTGAATCTCTCTTACAACGGTCAGATGTTGAACAGGTAATAGTTTATATTCAAAACAAGCGTAAATTAGCAGAACTAATTGATAAAATTAAGCGACATCGGGGCAAATTTGAAAAGTGTACAGATTACTTAGAAATACACGCAAATATTTCTGAGGAAGAAAAGAAAGAAATTCAAAAACATCAAGAAAATGTCAAAGTCATTTTTATGACTGCTTCCGGTAGTCGGGGTTTATCCTTTCCTAAAGCTAAACATATTTTGGTAGAAATTCCCAAATTTGAAATCGAGAAAAACCTGATGGAAGTAATTCAGGTAATTTACCGAGGACGGGGAAATGAGCATATAGATAATCAGGATAAAGAGCTAGTTTTTTACTTAGCAGAACAAGCAGTTTATTATCAAGATGACCCACAAATATCTTTACAAGAAAGTGTGCTAAGTCTGTTAAATATCTTATTGATTTTAAAAGCTTCTATCATGACCAGAATTTTTGGTTATGGTCGTATAGGTCGGGATAATTTTATTCTTATTCCTATAGGTGGAAAATCTGTTTTTGCTGCTGGTGAGACATTCTCTGCTCAAATGGTCAACCTGATCCGTCAATTAAAAACAGAATACCAACAAACTAAAAGCGATGTGTTGCTGAAACAAGTTTATACAAACTTAGAAAAGCTACTAGGACGAGCAGATTTTGTTATTCAAAATGCAACTGAGTCTAATTATTTAGCACTACGGGAGTCTTTTAACAATAAGTTTTTACAAATTTCTCATACTCTAGATAAGTTACTGGATTTGGGTGAAATTGAACCTGGGTACATTAGCGGTAATTTGCTGATAGTACCTATTGCTAACAATACTTTAGAAGAAACTTACCAAATGCGACTGGCTGATATAGCAACCTATGCTAATGAAGAACTGTGGAAGAATATGCACGAAATTATCCGTCGCAAATCTTCTTATCCAGAAAGTTTACGGTTTGCTATTAAAGATGCTATGGAATTGGTGAAAAAGTTAAGAGATGGGGTGGAGAAAACACAAAGACTGGAACAGAGTAGTCAACACACTGATCAATATTACGCTTTACCATTATTTGCATTTATTAGCGGTGAGGTGATGAGTAAATATTTCGCCAATGAATCAGAAGAACCAGAAGACCAACGCTTCCGGGATATTTTGGCTGCATATATTCGCTTGTTGTATCCTGTAGGTAATATTTTACCTATTGGCCATAATTATAAAGATTTTCCTTTTGTTGTTTTTAGAAGTTATAGTCTAGAAGAAATTAGGCAAAAACTTTTGACAGATAAGTATCTTTTAAATTCTCATGAGTTAAATGTACTGAATTTGATTCTTTCTCAAGAAACTTAGTACAGCTAACAGCTTATTGAAGTGATGAATATTCAGCAGATGCTTCTGGTGTAAATCTTTGTGGTGAATAGCTGCGTAGAAATTCGCAAATACTCTTTGCATATAATTTGCTAGTAAGATGCAGACACAACCATACTCAGTTAGAGGAGAATAGCTCCATTGCAGTATTCACAAACACCATAAAATCTCAACTAATTTGATAAATTTGTAATTTAGACGAAAAATATAGGGAAAGGCAAATTTATACAAGCTAGTAGATTACCTAATGACTATTATGGAGCCAATTCAACAATTTATCACCTGGCTACAAGCCTTTGAGCATCATCTTTTACAAAACGAAGCTGATGTAGCAAACAAGTTTGTTTTACCTGTGTTTCAATATCTTGGCTACCCAGATAAATGTAGGCATGATCAATACCCTTTGAAAATACATAATTTGGGAAACCAGGTAATAAAGTCAGAAATTGCTCATATTTATTTTTCTACAAATGATGTCGAGAAACAAAATGCAGATACAGCACTCATTATTGTTCAAGTTGAAGAATTGCAACAAACGAATTTAGACCAAGCAATTGAGCAAGCTAAATTTTATAGCGTTCATTTAAAACCATTATTTTTTATTGTGACCAATGGATATTATATAAAGGTTTTTCAGCGACTGCATTACCATTGGGAAGAATTAGTAATTGATATTAATATAGATGCGCTAAAAAATCCTCACATAGCCTCAGAGTTTTATAAAAAACTAAATTTTTGTTTTGTTAAAAGTATCGATAAATATGCAACCAATATTCTAACTTATACTAAATATAAACTAATAGAAAAATCTTTTATAAATCATCCACATTTACAAAATATTTTAGAAAGAAGTAATTTTCAGCCTGCCAATTCAAGAGAAAATAACTGTGTAATTGTCGTTCAACCTAAAATAGCAATAGAGTGTAATTTGCCCAAAGCTTTTGTCGGTGGTGATTGTGTAATAGAGTTTAGTGGTGTTATTTTAAGAGGTCTAAAAATTAGCTTAAATCATCAATATATTTTGGGAAAATTTATGATAGGAATGAACACTAAACCTGATTGGGGATGCCGTTCTTTTCTTAGACAACTAGATAAGAATGCTTTCGAGGTATATTTAGGGCAAACTACGGTAATTTTATCAGATTTAGAAACGGTTGACTTGTGTTTTTGTATTGATGCAGTTTGCCAAGAATACCAAAAGACAATTATTGAATTTGAAAATGCTCTGGAAACATGGAATTTTGAATTTATAGAATTTATGGGTATTCGAGGTTTTTATCTGTTTTCTGTTGAGCAAAGTTTGTGGGAGTTAATGCAAAAGTTTGCTAATGAATTCGATTATGCTCAAGGTAAATCAGAATGGCATATTTTTCATCAAGGAGATATTTCAATTCGTGTAAGTCGTGGTATTCGTGATCATGCTTTTATCTTGCCTAAATATGGGGTTAATTTTTCTTTAACACCTAATAAGCAAATTAATATAATTTATGAATTAAATGATGTACATTTACAATCTTTGGAGCGAGGAAAAGTAACTTCATGGCAACAAGATATCGGCCCACGGGGAACTTGGACAGCTAGATACACTAAACAATGGTTATTAGAAAAATATATTCCCAAAGTTATTAACTATTACTCTCAGCATTCACAATTATCTGAAGCTGAATGGCTATCAAAAATTAGCATTTATCAATATGAGCGTGCCTCTATTAAAGAAATTGATGATATTAGAGATTTAGTCCCTTATTTGCGGGATATCCAATCTTGGCTGCATATATATAAAGAAAATATTGCTGCTTCCCTATTGCGTCCATATTATAAAGCTTTTACAGATTTGGTGCGGAATACTGATTCAGCAATTTTGGGTATGGATTATATTATGGGAAATTTACGCGGTGTTGAGTGGAGAAATTCACCAGAGGAAATTAATAGTAATTCGCTGGGTTGGACTTTTAAAGATGCTCTTAATTGTTTAGATGCACAAGTTGTGAGGATAAATAATTGTGAGTATGAAAAGAGTTTGCAAGCAGATTTAATCACTCGAACATTTATATGGATGATAGAACATGGAAAAATTTCTTTTTCTCAATCTCAGATTAATGCTGCTAAACAGGCTTTGTTACCACTTTGGGAATTAAGCCGCTTTGAAATGCGTCATGTTTATCCTCATCGGTAGTTAAATAGGAAAATTAACCCCTCTCCAAACCTCTCCCCGAAACGGAGAGAGGCTTAAAATGCACTTTAATATTAGACTATAAAACCTAAGTTCTATCATGTCCGGCAAATTACTTGTGATACACAATGTTAACTGATTAACCGGACACGATATTACAAAAAATATCCAATCTAAAAAACGGTTATTTTTATAAAATATCTGTCAAATCTAAGATAAAGCCTGGTAGAATATTTTCACCAGAAAGGCTAGTAGGATTTTTCAAAATTTCGACATCTTGCTGAGGACGATAAATTTCTACACGCTTATTTTTTCTATCTATCAGCCAAGCTAATTTAACTCCATTCTCGATATATTCTTGCATTCTCTTTTGCAATGGTTTTAAGTTATCGCTAGGAAAACGCAATTCAATCACAAAATCAGGTGCAATAGGTGCAAATTTACTTTGTTGTTCTGGAGTTAAACTATCCCATCTCTCTTTTTTAATCCAAGCAACATCAGGAGAGCATTCTGTACCATTGGGAAGTTTAAAGCCGGTGGAAGAGTCGAAACCTTTACCTAATTTAGTTTGTTTATTCCAAATTCCTACTTCAACAGCGATATCAAAGTTACGATTACCAGTATCGCTGCCGGTTGGTGACATAATTAGTAGTTCTCCTGAGGCTGTGCGTTCAAATCTCAAGTCGCGGTTGTTCTGACAAAGTTGAAAATATTGCTCGTCTGTCAAGTTGATTTTTAATTTCAGGGTGGGAGGTAAAGTGGTTGTAGCGGCTTGCATTGGTTTACCCTAATCTAATTTTGAGTATACACTATTCTTATACTTAAGAAGAGGTGGATATATCTCCATTCATTATATTCTCTATATTTGTATTGATTATTTCCTCTATATCTAAAAAGTCATTTTTAATGAAATCCTGCCAAAAATACTGCATTTTTTTAATTAACTCCTCAATGTCAGCGTTTTTATAATCACTATTATTCAAAATTGCCCTCTTATAAATAGGTGTATATTCTGGATTTTGTTTGGTCTTTTGGAAAATTTTTGAATGCTGAGGCTTTTGTGATAAATCAAATATTTTCTGACGGATATCTTGATTTTCACTTGATCCAATTTGCAGTTTGATTACAAGAGAATCAGGAAGATTTTCAAATTGAAAATAAATCGGAAGGATTCCTTTTGATGCTGCTGGGGAATTTGCAAATAGTTTTTAAATTTATCCCGATTGGACAATTGAAATTCTCTCACCAGAACAGAACACTACCAAAGTAATTAGAAATATTCTCTACTGTTTGAAATACGGTACAAAGTTAGGATGGTTAATTGACCTAGATGAACGGGTGATATTAGTATTTTTACTAGGACAAGAGCCTTTAGAAATAACTGGCGATGAACGCTTACCGATACCACATTTTTTGCAACTGGATCTAACAGCCACACAAATCTTTACATGGTTAAAACCAGCAAAATAAAATTCCTCATACCCCCCTCCACGAAATAGTGGGGAAGGGTTCAACGTAAACAGCGAATTGCTTCTAACAACCCTCTCGCTTTATTTAGGGTTTCTTCGTATTCTTTCTCTGGTTCAGAGTCAGCCACCAAACCGGCACCGGCTTGGACTGTGACAGTCTTATTGTGTAATACCATTGTGCGAATGGCGATCGCACAATTTAATTGTCCTTCAAAATCGTAATAGCCATAAACACCGGAATAAACACCCCGACGGCTAGGTTCTAACTCATGGATAATTTCCATCGCCCTGATTTTGGGTGCGCCGCTAACTGTTCCCGCTGGGAAGCTAGCCTTGAGTAAATCCCAGGCATTCTTATCAGGGGCTAATTTACCCACCACATTACTCACAATGTGCATCACATGAGAGTAGCGCTCAACTACCATTAATTCATCCACTCTAACGCTACCGCTTTGGCAAACACGCCCTAAGTCATTCCGTCCTAAATCAACCAGCATGACGTGTTCAGCGATTTCTTTGGGGTCTTGGAGTAAATCTTCGGCTAAGGCGATATCTTCTTGATATGTCTTACCCCGTGGACGTGTCCCCGCTATCGGGCGGACTGTTGCTATTGTCCCACCATCAGGATCGCGTTCTGCTTTCACCATCACTTCCGGACTGGAACCAATAATTTGCCAATCTTTAAAGTTAAAGTAAGCCATGTAAGGCGAAGGATTAATCTGGCGCAGCGAACGGTAAAGGGCAAAAGGATCGCCTGTGTATGCTGTTGATAATCGCTGGGAAATTACGACTTGGAAGATGTCGCCAGCTTTAATATATTCTTTGGCTTTTTCGACGCTGGCGCAGAAATCTGGGCGGGTGGTGTTGCTGGTGTATTCATCTGTTCCCGCTTTTTCCCTCGTTCCTGGTGGTGTCCAGGTCAATTTGGTATTTTGTGGCGATAGGGGTTGAGATAGCTTGCTTACCATCTGGGTAACGCGATCGCATGCTTGTTGATATGCCGCTTCTAAACTAACTTCTTTGTCACGTAAATCAGCATAAGCGATCGCCCAAATTTTCCGTTTCACTTGGTCAAAAACTAACAGGTGGTCTACCTGCATCCACAATCCATCCGGGATATTTCTTTCATCCGGTGGATAAACTGGCACTCGCGGCTCAATCCAGTGAATTAATTCATAACCCCAAAACCCAAACAAACCACCAATTCCTGAAGGTAGTTGCGGTAACTTGACTGGGTAATATGGTGCGAGACATTTGTCTAATGCTGTAAAGGGATCACCTGTAAACACAACCTGGGAACCATCCCGCTGTGTTTGAATCGTGCGATCGCCCCTTGCTTCCAAAATCCACTGCGGATCACCACCCAATAAACTATAACGTCCGAGTTTTTCTCCACCTTCCACCGATTCCAACAAAAAGCTATAGGGCTGATCTGCACAAACTTTATACCAAGCAGATACAGGCGTATCCAGGTCGGCGATCCATTCCTGATACACTGGCACAAAGTTGCCTTCTAAAGCTAGCTGGGAAAAATGAGAAAAATTGGGGGAGATCATAAACTACTAAGGAATTTGGTATTAGGTAATCGCTAATCGGTAATCGGTAATTGGTAAGAGTTTTTCCTCTTTACCAATTACCAATCACCAATTACCTAGCCCCTATGCGTCGTGGGTAGCTTTACCACTAAACTTGAGTTGTGCTGGACTGGGGTTTTGGCCGATGCGGCGTGGTACATAACGCACTTTGTCACGACCTGGGTTAACTTTTTCAGGGAAGACACCATCAGCCGGGTGAATTAAAGTGGTTTCCCCTTTGGGTAAAATCCGGTAAATTTTGTAGTCTGTGATTTTGAATTTCCGGAGTTGACCACCCAAGGCGATGCCTTGTTCTTTCCGCGCTAAGTACAAGAGGTTTTCGCCCTTTCGCATAGTAGCAGCGCCACCTGTAGGCAATTCAAATACCTGCTCTTTGGCGCTAGTCCAAGTGATAGCGTACTTTTCTTCTTGTTCTGCTTTGCTCAGGAGTCCACCAGTGCTGCCACCATAGAGCGGCGTTTGTCCAGATAGCTTTTCTGCCATAAACTATTCTCTCAACGTTTAACGTTTTTACGGCATCGTAACACCGCTACTTGGATCATATTGCGATCGCGTCATAGACTGTAACAGTTATTGGTCATTAGTCATTGGTCATTGGTCATTAGTCATTGGTCATTAGTCATTAGTCATTAGATTTAAGAGTTGTTTCCCAGTCCCCAGTCCCCAGTCCCCAGTCCCCAGTTCCCAGTTCCCAGTTCCCAGTTCCCAGTCCCCAGTTCCCAGTTTCTCGTCCCTAGTCCCCAGTAGTGCCTTGAACTATGGGGATGGTGAAATGAAACTGACTGCCTTGGTCTTTGCCCGTTGACTTGGCCCAAATCTCACCCCCCCAGCCATTGACAATTTGGCGAGAAATTGCTAATCCCAGACCAGTGCCACCGGTGGTACGGCGCAGTGCTCCCTCTTCTTGATAGAAGCGGTCAAAAACTATTTCCAGACGATTGGGTTCAATGCCTCGTCCCGTGTCAGCCACGGTGACTTCAACCATCTGATTGCTGTTGCGTTCAGCTTTAATGGTGATCTCTCCGAATGACGGTGTAAATTTGCAAGCATTGTCTATGAGTTTTGCCAGTACCTCCACCAGCCAATCACCATCAGCCCTAACCAAAGGCAGGTTTTCGGCAATTTGAGTTTTGACTTGGGGCGGTTTATCCTCTGATGTGCGCGATCGCAGTCGGCTGAGAGCTAAATCTACACATTCTTGCAAGCTAAGGGATTCTGGATGCCATTCCACTCGACCACTTTCTAAGTTGGAAAGCGTCAGGAAATCTTGCACCAGTTTCCGCATCCGTTCTGAGTCAGAAAGAGCCGTACTCAACATCACTTGCTGCAACTCTAGAGGCATATCTGGTTCGCTGGCCAGACTTTCCAGACACACTTGAATAGTAGATAGGGGGGTACGGAGTTCATGTCCAGTGATAGCTATCAAGTTACTGCGGGTGCGGTCTAGGGCTTCTAGCTGCTTGTTAAGTTCTTCTAGGTTAGCGAAGGCTTCTGCTTGGATCAGCGCTGCCCCCACTTGAGTAGCGATCGCTTTTACCAAATCCAACTCCCCAGATTGCCACTCGTGGGGTGGCAGACGGCAATAGTGTAACTCCACAATCCCCAACAATCGCCCCTGATAAAACACTGGTTCCATCAGCCAAGAACGAATGGCGAACTTTTTGGCAATTAAGGAAAGCGCCGCCGAATTGGTAACACGATAGTCAATCAGCGTATCAGCCACACAAACACCCTCACCCTGTTGGATGATTTCCCGAAAAAGCGGATTGCTCTCTAATTCCCAGGTTTGCCCGCGCACAGAGACAATGCCAGGAGTCAAAAACTCATGTTCAATAATGGCTTGGGCATCCGTGGCTTGAGCGCGATAAATTAAACAGCGGCAAGTTCCCAAATGCTGCCCCAATTCTTGGGCTGCCACATTGAGAACTTCGCGGGGATCAAGAGATCGGCGAATAGCGGTGCTAATTGAGTTAACCAAGCGTTCCTTGCGGGCTTGGGCAGTAATAGAACGGTAGGCTTTGTGTAATTTGTACTGACTAGCTTGCAGGTAAGTCACTAAGCGCTGCACAAAGGGGTCAGTATCAATATCACAAGCATACTCATTGAGGGCTGCGCCTCCAGAGTTACTTCTAGGCTCCCCGATGCCAAACCGCTGGCGTGCCTCCTCAATTTTTTCTGCCAAGACTGGTCTATAAACAACAATCCTATCTAATAGCAATTGGGCTGCTTTTAGACTGACACCCCGCTCTGATGTCCAAATCCCTTCAAATCTTCGCCCTGTGTCCGTATCCAAACTAGGGCTGATCTCCGGAAGTTGCTTATTTTTAGCAATGGAGCCGAGGCTTTCCCGGCAAACCAAACAAGTAGCATAATTATCCGCAATCACCACCAAATGCCACTCTTGACTTAAGCCATCCTCTGGCTCAAAGGCTACTTTTTCATAGTATTCCGAGCTATTGGTGAAATCCGTTTCCGGTGCAGATAATACATATATTTGATTACTTCGCTGGGAAAGCCGTTGGTAACGATGAGCTTCTTGGCGGTAAAATCGCTCTCGTTGGAAACTAGCAATTACCAGGGGCTGGACTAAAGTCGCAGCCAAAACCTGATCTTCCATCGCATGGGAGAGCGCCGTTAGTGAAGCCTTGAAATATAGCTGGGGCCGCAGGTAGGGTAGTGACTTTAGCAGATCACTCAGCACAGAAGTCGAAATACTCATGAATATCGTTAAACGCCCAATCTGGAAAAGATCCACCTCACAACTGCATTGTACAAATTACAACGGACTCACAAGTTAAACTGAAAGTTGCGATATGTAAAGAATGCTCAATGGATAGTCTATTTCTTTGTAATTGCTGGCAGTTAGTCCTCGATGGGAAACTTGGTATACTTAACCTAAGTGAAGCGCAGGATTTAGGCAACTACAGTCAAAGCTTAGTATCTTTTTGCTTGATTTTTTAAATATCTACATACCCCAGTCTATAATTTGTTTCCGTCTAAATCAAGCCCATCAAGGTTTGTGAATCAAGCTGAATCAGATTGGTGTGAAGAACTTCTGCTGCCGAAGCGAGAAAGTGGAATAAGCTGAGTATTCCCTATGTCTAATCTCTCTGAATGTTCAGCAAGCATTAAATCAGCTAAAAATACCCAATTTCCAGCCTTGACTTCAGATATAAAAAATATACATTAAGAAGGATTTGTCGATATCAGTTTGATGCCTGCCTTGATAAAACCAGTGTGTGAGGATTATTTTGGCGTTAATGGCTCAAATGATTTTTCGAGAACGTCTTTTTACTGAAGTTCTGATGTCTCCCACAAGCCGCCCTCGAGGCGACTAGGATAGAGACTGAACCTCGGACTAATCTTTTATTTACCCGAATACGATCGCGCAAATCTAGCCCTGTACACGGAACTTTGCCCCATGACACCGGATACACTAATCACACCGGAAAAGATTTTCTTGGACGGAAAAACTTTTATTCCCGCAGAACAGTTACCTATCCCGGAATGGCCTTGTGTTGTCAGTGAAAGACAACAGCCAACTCTCACGGTTAAAGATGATGATTTATTTTTGGTGACAGACACGATGGGGAACATTTCCGGTTGTTCCCTGAATGATGGCAGCCCCAGTATGGGACTATTTTGCTGTGATACTCGGTTTCTCAGCCGTCTGGAGTTGCAGATTGATGGGCGATCGCCGGTTCTCCTCAGCAGTACCGCTGAAAAAGGGTTTTCCCTCTCAGTTTTGTGTACTAATCCCAGAGTTGAAGAGCGTCTGAAAGCTGATAGTGTGGGGATTCGCCGGGAACTTGTACTCAATGGGGCACTTTTTGAAGAATTAGAAGTGTCTAACTTCAGTACGACAACCGTTAGTTTTGAACTCAGCCTCAGCTTTGATGCAGATTATGTTGATTTATTTGAAGTTCGGGGCTTTGGCAGAGAAAAACGGGGGAAAATCTTACGCCTATTGGAATCCACCCATGAGGATGTTCCATCTACTGTCGTCGATGGCGCTAAACTCTCCGAGGTTCAATCTTCTAGAGAAGAATCCCTAACACTGGCTTATCAAGGTTTAGATGGCTTGGTGATGGAATCCCGGATCCAATTCCAGTATCGCCAACCAGACTATTTCAAGGGTTATACAGCAGTTTGGCAGTTAGAGTTGGCTTCTCACGAAACCCAAAAGCTGGGTTACCGGGTGAATATGCTGACAAACAACAAGTCAAGTTCTACTGTGAATGCAGCTGTCACCTTAGTACAGGCAAAAGCTGCTGAGTTGATGGAAGAGCAACACTGGGTACAACAAATTACACGCATTAGCTCAGATAAAAGCATTTTCAATCGCGTGGTTGAACGAGCTGAACAAGATATGTATTTGTTGCGCCAGTCTTTTGGTAAACATAAGACTGTTTCGGCTGGGGTACCTTGGTTCTCGACTCTGTTTGGGCGAGATTCCCTGATTACAGCTTCCCAAACCTTGATGTTAAATCCGCAAATTGCTAAAGAAACTCTGACTTTACTGGCGGCATTTCAAGGAAAAGCTGAGGATGAGTGGCGCGAAGAGGAACCGGGCAAGATTTTGCATGAGTTGCGGTTGGGGGAAATGGCTCGTTGTCAGGAAATTCCCCATACACCTTACT
The DNA here is from genome assembly GCF_000317535.1 of Cylindrospermum stagnale PCC 7417. Lineage (NCBI taxonomy): Bacteria > Bacillati > Cyanobacteriota > Cyanophyceae > Nostocales > Nostocaceae > Cylindrospermum > Cylindrospermum stagnale. The sequence goes on along the minus strand of NC_019757.1, from coordinate 3,558,998 downwards.
ACGGTACAGTCGATGCCACTCCCCTGTGGTTGATGTTGTATGCTGAATACTACGCTTGGACGAATGATAAAGAAACCATAGAGCAACTTTGGCCCAATGCCCTAGCAGCAATGGAGTGGATTGATCACCACACCAAAGAAACTGGTTATCTAAGTTACTACCGTAAATCTAAACGCGGTCTAACAAACCAAGGCTGGAAAGACTCTGGTGACTGTATTGTAGACTCGAAAGGCAACCTCGCCCACGGTTCAATTGCCCTTTGTGAAGTGCAAGCTTATGTCTATGCGGCAAAAACTCGCCTTGCAGAAATTGCCAGAATGAGGAAGCGTCTTGATCTGGTAGAACGCTGGCAAGAAGAAGCTAGAGAACTGAAGGTTCGTTTTAATAAAGATTTTTGGATAGAAGACCAAGACTTCTGCGCCCTAGCTTTAGATGGCGAGGGCAATCAAGCAGATAGTATTACTTCTAATCCCGGCCATTGTCTGCATTTGGGCATTTTTACGCCTGAAAAAGCCTACAGTGTGGCAGAACGGTTACGGGCGCCAGATATGTTTAATGGGTGGGGGATTCGCACCTTGAGCAGTTTGTCACCTGCTTACAATCCGATGGGATATCACATTGGTTCAGTTTGGCCCCATGATAACTCTCTGATTGCGATTGGATTGCGATCGCTTGGTTTGATCGATCAAGCCCTGGAACTTTTCCAAGGTTTATTCGATATGACTAATCAGCAGCCCTATCAACGTCCTCCGGAACTCTTTTGTGGTTACGAATTGAACGGTGATAACGCCCCTGTGCATTATCCTGTTGCCTGTACCCCTCAAGCTTGGGCTACTGGTAGTATCTTTCAACTGCTGCAAATGGTCGTCAACTTGGTGCCTGACGCTCAAAATAACTGCTTGCGAATTATCGATCCTGCTTTGCCAGAGTCGATTAATCGCCTGTCATTACACAATTTGCGAGTTGGCCCCACCATCCTAGATCTAGAATTCGAGCGTTCTGGCAGCACTACGGCTTGTCGAGTCATTAAAAAACGCGGCAATCTCCGCGTAGTTATCGAAGCCTAACCGGCAATAGGTGACAGAGGGAGGAATGGGGATATTGAGAACTTAATCCCCATTCTTTTTCCTGCACTGTTTCATTCCCTAAAAGACTTATAGTTTCAAGACTTTTCTTTTAGGCTTGTACTAGTCTTTTGCGTTTTAACCCAGTGCTGAAGGCGAATGCGCCTAAGCCTCCTAGTCCTAGCAAGGCAGAAGGTTCAGGAATATCCACCTTAGGCTTATCTGCAGTGAGTTGGAAAGTAGTACTCTGACCACTTTTGGAGAGATTAAGAGCTAGAGTTCCTTTAGTAACTGTGTTGTCCGGCTCGATAAAGTCGGCATCTAGGAAATCAATGATCTGGAATTGAAAGTTTGTACTTAGAGGATTATTAGGTAACCGACTGAAAGCGGGGCTTGCTTTAAGCAGATTAACTTTCACTGTGGTTGAGTCGCTTAGCGTAATCTTTAAGAAGTCAACAACATCGTTAACAAGGTTGTACTGGTTTGTAGCGCCTACACGCTTAAGAGTAAATGGCGTTGGTCCAACCACAGCCGTAGCGCCTGCAAATTGACCAGTAAAATCACCTGGGCTGATAGCGCCAGGCGAGAATGTGAATATGGGATCGCTCGTAGTACCGCTTACTGTAGCGTTTCCAGACAGACCCAGAGACCCGTATAAAGTCCCCGCTTGAGCAGGAGCAGCTGCCATGCTGACACCCGCCAGAAGACTAAGGGCGGAAACTCCCGCAGCAAGTTTGTTAGTGAATGTACGAGTTTTGGTGATGGTTTTCATTTTTGACGTTGTGTAATGAGGGTAAATTTGTCTTTGATACTAGAGTGATCAAGAGCAACATAGTTCTGAATGTATACATTTGTGTTCAGAATTTCAGTCTTTCTCTTGCACAAACTAAACTGATTTTTGTTGCTGGTATAATTATCCAAGAATACCTGTTTCTATTAATACAGAGAATTTTAAAATAAGCAAGTCCGAGAGAACTACTTCATCAAAAGTTTATTTTTAGCCCTAGCGTCATATTCCCTGGACTTATTCTTGTCTGGCAGGATCTCACGTTTGCCAGGTATTAGAAATCGCGGCTACATAAATATGTGTAGCTGCTGCGAAACCTAGTCAACAGGACTGTAGATATCTTTACAAGAGGTTTATAAAAGTGAGACGCTGTCCGATACATCTACGCGGCAGTTTACCGAACATTGCCCGCCAAAGTAACGATAGCGCTCTCTGTTTTTGGTTAAGATACTGATGTGGTAGCTTTTTTGTAACCAAGTATTCAAATCAAAACCCTGCTCAAGCACTTCACCAAAAATAGAATAAGCTGGCTTCAGCAGGTAGATACCTTAGTTTATTAACTTGTTTGAGCTTTTACACAGAGATTATAAAATTTGAGTCTGTCAGGAATCAAATTTAATCAGCGTCTATTGAGTTGTGAGGCGACTTAATCGCTCCTGTAAGCGTTACATTGAATACCAAAAAACATTTAGGCGGGGTAAATCCTGTAATTAGCTTTCATCCCCGGCTTAAGAGCAGGGGGTTGTCAGCATTTGCTCGATAAATTATGAGTTACCCTTCTTCGTGATTTTCGATTTTTTTTCCTGGAGAAGCTTCATAAAGAGCATCTAACTGTTGGCGGGCATCTTCCACGTTAATCGAACGCATCACCAACAATGGTTCTTTAATTAAATTACCTGCGCTATCTAATAGCTCTGGATGGGGTATAAACTGTTTTTTTGCTCCATAGTAGCCAAAATTGCCTTGATTGCCTATTGACGAAGCTTTCGTAGGATAAGTCCGCTCACGATCAAAACTAAACATGACCAGATTGCGAATTAAGTTAGCAACAGCTATAAATGCAAGAATAGTAAAAGCAAGAATGTAAAGTAGGTGTAACATCGGATTTTCCTCCAGGGGCAGCAAGTTTTAAAATCTTATTTTGTAGCGCTTCTCTTCTGTGATCTCGTAGTTCACAGCTAAGGCAAGTATTTTATGCACTCTCTGTGCGCCTATTTATATGGGGCGATTTGTTAACCTTTATTTAAATTAACGTAGCATGGGATACATTATTTTGTGAATAAAAATAATGTTAAGGATTTTTTGCTATCTGTTCGACTTTAATATTCATCTTGCTGTTGCCTAGCAGTCTGCCACAGATAGATCGGATAGATCAGACTTCTCGCGCTTCACGGGAGCGCCTTGCCACATTCCAGCATTCTGTTACCAATTGATGCCAAGGCTTTAAAGTTGCTATATCAATACCGACTTGTTCTCCAGTTGCTGCAAACAGCACCTTTGCTGTGGTGAGTTCTGCCTGTGCTTGGTTAATCCGCATGAGCAAGTCAGTTTGCTCTTGGTCACTCATAAATGAGAGTTGCTCGGTTTCCAGCATTTGGCGCGATCGCGAAAACCAATATTGAAAATCCTCTAACAGCGGTTCTAACACTGTTTTCAGCAACTCAGTCCCTGGTAAATTAGAGTCTCGCATAAATTGAGATGATACTTCAAACTTTCTTACTAAAGATTAACATTATTCAATATTCTTAACAATTTTCTCAGATAGATCTATTCAGTTAGTCATCAAAACAATTTGTAGCATAAGCTACAGTTTTTATTATATAGGCTGGCTAAAGGTTTGTACAGTTACCTTTGGGGGTGTGTCTCTAAATCCAAAGGCATAGATCAGATCAGATAGCAATCAAAAACTATAAATTAATCCTAGGAATACACAGTGTGAAGAACTCCTGGGCGCTGCTTCTTTGGGCAACTGCGTTTGAACTTGGGCCGCTATTATAGGAGAATCCACTGGTGGCGGCGGCGTCATCATCAAGTGGACTATTGCCTCATAGGGTAAATTTTTCAGAACTTCATTTGAAATCACTTCGCCAATGGTTCAGCAGCCAATGTCGCCTAATCAAGCTCCCAATCAATCAGAACAACCAGAAAAAATTTACTTACCGCGTACCAGCGAATCGGAGAAGTTAAAAAAAATTCGCCACACAGCTTCTCATGTGATGGCGATGGCAGTACAAAAGCTGTTTCCCAAGGCGCAAGTTACAATTGGCCCCTGGATTGAAAACGGATTTTACTATGACTTTGATAGTCCAGAACCATTTAGCGACAAGGATCTAAAAGCCATCCAGAAAGAGATGGTGAAGATTATCAACCGCAAACTGCCAGTATTACGGGAAGAAGTCAGCCGAGAAGAAGCTGAACGCCGGATTCAGGAAATTAAAGAACCTTATAAGTTAGAAATCCTGGCTGATATTAAATCTGAACCAATCACAATTTACCACTTGGGTAATGAATGGTGGGATTTGTGCGCCGGGCCTCATCTGGAAAACACCAGCGAAATTAACGCCAAAGCAATTGAATTAGAAAGCGTTGCGGGTGCTTATTGGCGTGGGGATGAAACCAAGGCGCAATTACAACGCATCTACGCTACCGCTTGGGAAACTCCAGAACAACTAGTTGAATACAAGCGGCGTAAAGAAGAAGCGCTACGGCGAGATCACCGTAAACTTGGTAAGGAACTGGGATTATTTATTTTTTCTGACCAAGTGGGGCCGGGTTTACCTTTGTGGACGCCCAAAGGCACTTTGTTAAGAAGTACTTTAGAAGATTTCCTCAAGCAGGAGCAAGTTAAACGCGGTTATTTGCCTGTGGTAACGCCCCATATTTCCAGAGTGGATTTATTTAAAACCTCTGGACATTGGCAGAAATATAAAGAAGATATGTTTCCCTTAATGGCGGAGGATGAGGAAGCAGCAGTTTTAGAACAGGGTTTTGTTCTCAAGCCGATGAATTGCCCTTTCCACATCCAAATATATAAGAGCGAATTGCGTTCTTATCGGGAACTACCAATGCGCTTGGCAGAATTTGGCACTGTTTACCGCTATGAACAATCAGGGGAATTGGGCGGTTTAACAAGGGTGCGCGGTTTTACGGTGGATGATTCTCACTTATTTGTGACTCCAGAACAACTAGACAGCGAATTCCTCAGTGTTGTAGATTTGATTTTGTCAGTGTTCAATAGTTTGCAACTGAAGAACTTTAAAGCTAGACTCAGTTTCCGCGATCCTGCTAGTGATAAATACATCGGTTCCGATGAAGTTTGGGATAAAGCCGAAGGTGCGATTCGCCGCGCTGTGGAAAAGTTGGGAATGGAATATTTTGAGGGGATTGGGGAAGCAGCGTTTTATGGACCTAAGTTAGATTTTATCTTCAGTGATGCGCTAGAGCGAGAATGGCAGTTGGGAACGGTGCAGGTAGATTACAATTTGCCTGAACGTTTTGATTTAGAATATGTTGCTGAAGATGGTTCCCGCAAACGTCCGGTAATGATTCACCGTGCGCCGTTTGGTTCGCTGGAACGATTGATTGGGATTTTGATTGAAGAGTATGCGGGTGATTTCCCCTTGTGGTTGGCACCGGTGCAATTTAGATTGCTGCCGGTGGGTGAAGCACAGCTAGATTTTACTAAGGATGTGGCGGCGAAGTTTAGAGCTTCGGGAATTCGTGCGGAAGTTGACAGCAGTGGCGATCGCTTGGGTAAACTAATTCGCAATGGGGAAAAAGACAAAATACCTGTGATGGCTGTGGTGGGAGCCAAGGAAGTGGAAAGCAACAGCTTGAGTATCCGCACCCGCGCTTCCGGGGAGTTGGGCGCTATAGCTGTGGATGAGGTGTTGGAGAAGATGAAAGTGGCGATCGCTAACTTCGACAACTTCTAGCAAACGATAGCCTGGGTAATTCCCACTAGCGGTAGGCTTAATCTCACCTATCGCCCTTTAATATACACCCTACATCCCTTGCTGTTGGTGGCAAGGGGGATTTTTTTTCAACGCAGAGGCATACATAGGGTATAGCTGGAATAAAGATTCTAAAGAAATTGTTACAAACTTTAGTAGAATGACATCATTCACAGATAAGTATTTTTTCTTATATACATGACAGCGGATCAATTTCCCTGGCTTACCGCGATTGTCTTGCTACCACTCGTTGCTTCCCTACTCATCCCTGTGCTGCCCGATAAAGATGGCAAGCTTGTACGTTGGTATGCACTCGGTGTAGGGATCGCAGACTTTGCCTTAATGTGCTATGCCTTTTGGAAACATTACGATGCCAGCAGTGATAGTTTTCAACTCGTTGAGAATTATACCTGGATGCCTCAGTTAGGACTAAACTGGGCAGTATCAGTTGATGGACTTTCAGCCCCCCTTGTGCTTCTAGCGGGATTTGTCACCACACTCTCGATTTTTTCAGCATGGCAAGTTGATCGCCGTCCCCGTCTCTTCTATTTCCTGATGCTGGTGCTGTATTCCGCACAGGTAGGGGTATTTGTCGCCCAAGACTTGCTGCTATTTTTCATAATGTGGGAAGTGGAACTAATTCCCGTATACCTACTTATTTGCATTTGGGGCGGGAAAAACCGTCGCTACGCAGCTACAAAATTCTTACTTTATACCGCGGCAGCTTCTATATTTATATTGGTAGCAGCGCTGGCAATGGGGCTATACGGCGGCGGTGATGTGACCTTTGATATAGCTGCCCTCGCCATGAAGGAATATCCCCTTGGTCTACAACTGCTGCTTTATGCAGGATTGCTGATTGCCTTTGGTGTCAAGCTGGCTATTTTTCCCCTTCATACTTGGTTACCCGACGCCCACGGCGAGGCATCATCTCCAGTATCAATGATACTAGCTGGTGTGCTGCTGAAGATGGGTGGATACGGGCTGATTCGCCTCAATCTTGAACTTCTTTCTGATGCACATATTTACTTTGCACCAGTTATAGCTATTCTAGGTGTTGTCAACATTATCTATGGTGCATTAAACTCCTTTGCTCAGACGAATATGAAGCGGCGTTTGGCTTATTCGTCAATTTCTCATATGGGGTTTGTGTTGCTGGGTATTGCGTCTTTCACAGATTTGGGAATCAACGGCGCGATGTTGCAGATGCTATCGCATGGTTTAATCGCATCGGTGCTCTTCTTCTTGGCAGGTGTCACCTACGATCGCTCCCGGACAATGGTAATGGCAGACATGGGCGGTATTGGTCAAGCAATGCCTAAAGTATTTGCCCTATTTACAATCAGTGCGATGGCGTCCTTAGCTCTCCCTGGTATGAGTGGTTTTGTCGGTGAACTCTCGGTTTTTGTCGGTTTGACAACCAGCGATGTCTATAGTTCAACCTTCTGCACTGTGACAGTTTTCCTCGCCGCTGTGGGAGTCATCCTCACACCAATCTATCTACTTTCGATGTTGCGACAGGTGTTTTACGGTTCTGGCGCAGCACTAATCTGCGACATTAACAATGTAGCCTCGGAAAATCTGGAAGATGAGGGAACAGCTTGTTTTGGTACAGACTGTCTCTTGCCAACTGAAACAGTTTATAGTGATGCTCGACCCCGTGAAGTCTTTATTGCTGCCTGTTTTCTTGTTTTGATTATTGGCATCGGTTTCTACCCCAAGGTGGCTATGCAGATGTACGATGTGAAAACTGTGGCGATAAATGCTCAGGTTCGTCAATCTTATACTGTAGTCGCCCAATCCAATCCCCGCATCTATGCTGAGGGATTCTTGGCTCCTAAAGTTCAAAAGGCTGAGGTAGCGCCTGTTTTAGGAACTTTGAAGTAAGCCTGATTTGGCGGAAAATTGCGATCGCTAAGTTTGAGAATTTCTAGCTATCTTCCTGAGAAAGAATAGAGCATTGATAATCTAGCCTCATAAATAGACTATCAATGCCAAACTCTTCTCAAGATGCCCAGCACGTTTTTTCAGGAAACCATCCTTTTTTCCAGTGTTGCCGAATTTTGACAGATGCGCCTTGGAAAAATGCCTGCGGGTTTTGAGCAGGTGTTTCTTGAAGTTCCTTAACTTCACCACTAGATTTATCTAGCCACAAAGATCCTAAATGATCTTCGTTTGGTCCGAAGCGATAAGTAACGCTGGTTTCATCCTCCCTGTCTTTTAAAATCAATACATAAAAAGCCATAAAACATCATCTGGTCTGTAAGTGTTGGATACTTCAGTTTTAACTCATTTGATCTCTAGTTATGTTAGAGGTGGACTCCATACGCGGCCAGAGCGTTCAGTTGCCTCATGAGCAGTACGGTAGTTAGTATGGAATATAGCCTCAAACCGAGACTCAAAGTATTCATGTTCAAGTAGTCGCAAATCTTCAGAGTTAAAATTACCTTGCTGTAACCTAATCCAAGCATCTGCTATCTCTGGATGAGGGTCAAAGAAATCAACTCTATCATCTAGCAAGTGCTGACGGTAGAAAAGGTGGTCTTTAATTCGTTTAATAGGAAACTCTCTCCAACCCGTGCTTCTGGAAATTTCTGCTACATCATCAGCATTCCGACGAATAGCATCATACGCTTCAGGAGCATATTGCTCCCAACGTTGCAAATATTTCATTTTAAAAATTTTTAATAAAAATTAGCTATATGCATTCATGATATCATAGGTTTACCAGTACTTCAGGCAATAAAATTTAAAATAATTATTAAGAATAATAGCTGGCGAATTGGGTGCTATACCTGTAGATGACTTATTGGAAAAGATGAAACAAGCAATGCCTGCGGCAGACTGCGCTAACGCACCCTTTCCATGAGATGCTGGTTGATCGATTGGTGAGTATTTGCAAATGTCTCTGGTTTCTACTGTCATTGTTACAGTTCCCGCAACCACCGCTAATTTAGGGCCTGGTTTTGATTGCATTGGTGCAGCTTTAGGACTATACAACGAGTTTAAGTTTACTCGCCTCGATGAAGGTGGGTTAATTATTCATGTCACAGGTGCGGAAGCTGAACGGGTGCAAACTGATGAAAGTAATATGCTGTATCAGGCGTTTGTCAGGTTATATCAATATATAGAGCAGACACCGCCACCTGTAAAAATAGAGATTCAGATGGGTGTACCTCTGGCGAGAGGGTTGGGTAGTTCAGCGACTGCTATTGTCGGGGGGTTGGTTGCTGCAAATCAACTGGCGGGTGTACCTTTGTCTGAGTTGCAGGTGATGGAATTAGCGATCGCCATCGAAGGACATCCTGATAATGTAGTACCAGCCCTAATTGGCGGATGTCGTCTCGCAGCCACCAGCAGCGCAGGTTGGGAAATTTGCGATCTTCCTTGGCATGAAAATATTACCCCAGTAGTCGCCATTCCTGATTTTGAGCTTTCCACCTCAGAAGCACGGCGAGTTTTACCCACAGAATACAGTCGTGCAGATGCAATTTTCAATACTGCCCATTTGGGATTATTGTTGCGCGGCTTGGAAACTGGTAAAGGAGAATGGTTAAGCGCAGCTTTACAAGATAAGTTGCATCAGCCTTATCGCAAAGCGTTGATTCCTGGTTACGATACTGTGAATGCAGCTGCTGTCGCTGCTGGTGCTTATGGCATGGTGATTAGTGGTGCGGGGCCAACGCTATTAGCAATGGTTGATAAGTTGCACGCCAAAGCAGTTGAAACAGCGATGGCAGATGCTTGGAAGCAACAGGGAATTACCTCAATTGTGCGATCGCTTCCTCTCGATACCCAAGGCGCAACTATCTCTCAGCAAGGATAAACAGCAATCATGGAGCAAATTCAGGCAGAAATAGCGGCGCTGCACTCGCAAATTCAAGCTCTCCAGCAAGAACGCACTGCCCTCAATATTAATCATGTCAAATCTGGAGATCATAATTCACCCCTCGCCATAGTTGAGGCTTACCGCCGCCATGCTCGAGAAAATCCCCAATTGTCTACCGAACTCCAAGGCATAGATAATGCGATCGCCGCCCTAGAATTTGAGCTAAATCACAAACAAGCTGAATTAGCCCGTTGGAAAATTGAGTCCAGACGAATTTCCCAAGAACAGGAGCTAGAGGAAGCAAAAAGAATAGCTCAACTTCACGCCGAGCGGATTAATCAACTAGCGGCGGATCTTACAGCCGAAATCCGCCTGCTGAAAGCTTGCGCCGATCATCTTAGTCCAATATATTGGCAGATTTACTACAAGCCTTTCATCACCGGCTTTAAGACAATCTCCGTTCCCTACGTCCGCTCAGATGGGGAAGTTTGGACAATTGTCAACCGTATTGTTTAATTAGACGCAAGTCAACGTAACATTCAGTAACTATTCACACTATAAACGCGGAATTATAACTGATAACGGTGGCATGAGTCGCCGTTCTTTTATTGACGTTGCAAAAATTTACTTCTAGAATGGACGGCAGGAGAAAATAATAAGTATTTCTTACTATTTAGCCCCTAAATAGGAATTCCCAAAAGAAAAAACATTTACAAAAGTAAGAATTCCTTAATATAATGTAATTAAAAGCGAAACCGAAAAACGATTGTCAGCAGTGATGAATGCTATTCAAGTTCCTTGGTTAACAACCATAATTCTTTTCCCCCTAGTGGCAGCCCTAGCCGTTCCCTTAATCCCCGATAAAGAGGGAAAAACTGTCCGCTGGTACACACTGGGAGTAGCTTTTGCAGACTTTGCACTCATGATTTATGCCTTTTGGCATAACTACGATTTCCAAAACTCAGCACTCCAATTTGTCGAAAACTACCCTTGGGTACCGCAGTTAGGAATGCATTGGGCTGTAGGGGTTGATGGTTTGTCGATGCCCCTAGTGCTACTAACAGGCTTAATCAACACACTCGCAGTATTCGCGGCTTGGAAAGTTACCAACAAGCCGCGATTATTTTTTGGGTTGATGCTGGTGATGTACAGCGCCCAGTTAGGCGTATTTCTCGCCCAAGATTTACTGTTGTTCTTCTTAATGTGGGAAATCGAATTAGTCCCGGTTTACCTGCTAATTTCCATCTGGGGAGGACAAAACCGCCGCTATGCAGCTACCAAATTCATTATTTACACCGCCGCTGCATCTATATTTATCTTGGTAGCTGGCTTTGCAATGGCATTCTCCGGCGATACTGTCACCTTCAACATGAAAGCCTTGGGAATGAAAGAATATTCCAAAGCCTTTGAACTGTTAGTTTATGCAGGATTCTTAATTGCCTTCGGCGTCAAACTGCCAATTTTCCCTCTACACACATGGTTACCTGACGCCCACGGTGAAGCATCTGCCCCCGGTTCCATGATTTTGGCAGGTGTATTGCTGAAAATGGGTGGTTATGCCCTCATCCGCTTCAACGTCGAAATGTTGCCCAACGCCCATGTCACTTTTGCCCCAGTCTTAGCAATTTTGGGTGTAGTGAATATAGTCTACGGTGCTTGCTGCGCCTTTGCCCAAACCAACCTCAAACGCCGCTTGGCTTACTCTTCAATTGCCCACATGGGGTTTGTGTTGATTGGGATTGCCTCCTACACAGAAATCGGCATCAGCGGCGCAGTCCTACAAATGGTTTCCCACGGTTTGATTGCTGCTAGCTTATTCTTCCTCTCTGGTGTCACCTACGAACGCACCCACACCTTGATGATGGATAAAATGGGCGGCATGGCTAAAGTAATGCCCAGAACCTTCGCCCTCTTTACAATTGGTTCAATGGCTTCTCTCGCCTTACCAGGCATGAGTGGCTTTGTCGGAGAGTTGATGGTATTCCTCGGAATCGCCAGCAGTGATGTTTACAGTTCCAGCTTCAAAATTGTAGTTATCTTCCTGTCAGCAGTTGGCGTAATTCTCACACCGATTTATCTCCTCTCGATGTTGCGTCAAGTCTTCTACGGTAACCAAAGCGAAGAGTTACATTTAGATGCAGCCATCTCTGATGTTAAGCCCCGCGAATTGTTTATCACCGCTTGTTTGTTGCTTCCCATCATCGGTATTGGCTTCTATCCCAAATTAGCAACGCAGACTTATGATGTAAAAACAGTAGAACTAGCAGCCCATGCCCGTCAAGTTCTCTCAGTTGTTGCTCACCAAGAACCAACAAGCCTCTACTCCCGTGTTTCTACAGCACCAACCTTAGCTTCTTCCCAGGTTGATAGTTTAGTTAAAATTTCAGAGTAAATAAACTTCCCAATAAGGGTATCGCACGTAAATTCTAAATATGAGGGGAATATAGGGGTGGTTTCTTAACCATCCCTAAAATTTTTTTAGTTATTTTTCGGTAACATCATGTCCCACACCATCAAAAGTGCCTTTAAACTCCCCTCCTCGCTTGCGGGGAGGGGCTAGGGGTGGGGTTCCGGGTTTTCTGGGTAATGACACCAACATAATATAATTTATTTTTTTGGCAGTCCCTTACACCATTCTTGAAAATCATGTTCATATGATTCCCCTGTAGTCTTATAAGCCTTCATCCAATGTAAGAACAAACCTAATCCCCAAGCCAAGAGTGGAAAAATTGCCCAGAAATACGAAGGACTTGTGAACAGATTTAACAAAATCAAAAACCCATTTACCCCAATAAAAGAAACCACGTGTGATTTTAACTCCCTCCGTCGCTGGGCGTTAAACATCTGCCGCTTTTTCGCTTCTACTTCCTGTATCAACCATTCTTGTTCAGCAGCTTGCAGCGATGCAGCCGAAACACCCAGTTCTGAGGCTATCTCTATAATCTGTTCCCGTGAAACCTCTCCCTGCTGCTTACGAGCAAAAGCAATTTGAAGAATCCGTTGCATTTCATCTGAATTGTAAGTCATATAAATACCTATGATGGTGAAAAAATAGCCTGGAGAATTAAGTTTGTTTTGAAACTTTAGCTACACAATCATTAAAAATAGATTTGCCTGTTGTTACGAACTGCTTAGAAACACATTTTATATCTGAAAAAATAACTCATGAAGTAATTGAGAACACAAATCTAGATTTATTAAAAAGAAGATACCCGATTTATTAAATAAATCGGGTATCTGAAGCTTTTCTATTTTAATAAATCTGTATATTTAGCAACACTAAAAGTAAACTGAATTTTTGTGCATAGGTAAAACGTTATTACATGGGTTCGTTCTGGATTTAAGTCAGGTTTAGTAGGTGCTGTAGTTTAGAATTAATTCTCAATTCAAGAAGTAGAGACAAATTTTCTGTCCATATACGACAATTACCAAATTTAAAACAACTAAAGCTGAAGCTTCTTAATCAAGTTTAACATATTTTTAATGATTATTTATTTCTTGAATATCTTATATGAGAGTATAATATAGTGCTAAGGCACCACTGTTTCATAGTAAAAACCACAGTATCATTATGGATAGTAACTACTCTTTTGATGAAGAACAAAGTAGGTTTGATGATTATGCTGACGAAGAGGACGATTTTCAAATTGATGAATATGATTTAACTTCTACACCAAATGATTTCAATGTAATAACAATTTACAATTTTATGGAATCCGGTGCCGTTAAAATACCAGGCTTTCAAAGGAATTATGTTTGGGATATAAACAGAGCATCTAAGTTGATTGAATCAATAATTTTAGGGTTGCCAATCCCACAAATTTTTCTCTACGAAGAATCAAGAAATAAATTCTTGATTATTGACGGACAACAACGTCTAATGTCTATATACTATTTTATGAAACGTAGGTTTCCTCTTAAAGATAAACGTGTTGAGCTAAGAAGAATATTTGAAATAAATAGTTGTATTCCTGATGAAATATTAAACAACGATAAGTACTTTAGCAATTTTGACCTAAGCCTTCCACAAAAACTACCAGAACAGCCCAACAAATTTAAGGGACTTAATTACTTTACTTTAGGTGACTATAAAACACAGTTTGAACTTAGACCAATTCGGAATGTAATAGTTAAACAGAACTCCCCTAAAGATGATGACTCTTCCATATATGAAATATTTAATCGTTTGAATTCGGGTGGTGTTAATTTAACCCCACAAGAGATCAGAGCTAGTTTATATCATTCTCCTTTTTACGAAATGCTGAATCGTATAAATATGGAGAGGGGATGGCGAAATCTATTACAAATGGATGAGCCAGATATTCATATGAAAGATGTTGAGCTTTTACTTCGAGCTTTTGCCATGCTTATTGATGAAGAAGAATATGCCCCTTCGCTACCAAAATTTCTAAATAGGTTTTCCAAAAAAAGTAGAAAAAACAGTCAAGAGCTAAATAACTATCTTGAGAACTTGTTTAAAACTTTTCTGAAGCAATGTGAGTATTTAGAACAAGATCCATTTATTGGAAACCGTAACAAACGATTTCATATAGCACTTTTTGAGGCTGTATTTACCGCAGTATGTAAGCCAATTTTTCTCCAGCGTCAGTTGCTAGATTCTCCTCTGGAGATTAGTAAAATCAGGCAGATAGAGAACGATACAAAATTTGTTAAAGCTTCTTCAGAAGGAACAACCAAGAAATCAAATGTAGAAATTCGTTTGCAACGAGCTAAAGAAATTTTAGGTGTTTAAGGGTAGAAAAGTGCAAGAAGAAACGTGCGTTGATAGACTCTATAAAGAGTTTAAAACTTTAATAGAATACATTGATCAGGGAAATGAAATATCGCTCCGAAATACAGTAGATGAAAATTTCAGGAAAGCTTTACTTTTGGCAGCAGCAAGTTATTTTGAACATCGTATAACCAATGATGTTCTTGAATACATAGGGGAAATATCAAATAAAAACGAGCTTTTAGTTTCATTTGTCAAGAATAAGGCTATCAGCAGGCAGTATCATAGCTATTTTGATTGGAAAGGTACAAATGCAAATACTTTTTTTAATCTATTTGGCAGCATATTTTCAAGTTTTATCAAACAAGAGGTGAAAAATAGTGAAGCACTTAACTCTTCCATTAAGGCATTTCTTGAAATAGGACTTGAAAGGAATCGATTAGTTCATCAAGATTATGGTACATTTTCACTAGAAAAAACGTCTGATGAGATATATCAACTATACAGGGATGCATTAGTATTTGTGAATATTTTACCCAATAAGCTTCGCCAATGCTTACAAAAAAATGAAGCAGAAATAAATCAGAACTGAGAAAAAGTATAGCCCATAAAAAAAGCGGGCTGACCGCTATTACTTGGTTAAATCGTTAAATTTTGTAACATGAAATAATAAAACTTCATAAGTTAGGTAGAGCAACAACACAAACCGACTTAAAATTTCTTTTCTTCTTCTCTTCCCTTCTTCATTCGCGATCTTTTCGCCTTCTCGGTTCATTAATTGTTTTAACTTGTCATCTCACTAATCAACAAGCGATCGCTATTCCATGATCTATACTGAAGGTGCGATCGGCTTGAGGAACGGTAACCAAGATGAATACAACACCTTCTAAAAGCGAAAGAGATGAGATGTTATTTCCATAGTCCCTCCAGTACCCCTCATGACTACTATTAAGGAACAACTAATTGCGGCCATGGAAAACACTCCAGAACCGATTCTGGAACAAACCCTCGACTATCTCGAATATCTCAAAACTAAAATAAATGCTTCTGCTATTAAATCAAGCAGTGTTCCTGTAAAAGATGGAGAACCGATATTACGTGGCTCTAAAGCTAAAGATTTGCTAAAATTTGCTGGAACTTGGCAAGGTGACGACTTCGAGAAATGTCTTCAGCTTGTTTACGATACCCGTTCCGAAGCTGAATTCTGATGTATCTTCTAGACACTAATCACTGTAGTCGTATCATCTTTGGGATTAATCGTAACTTGTCATCTCACTAATCAACAAGCGATCGCTATTCCATGATCTATACTGAAGGTGCGATCGGCTTGAGGAACGGTAACCAGGATGAACACAACACCTTCTAAAAGCGAAACTGATGAGATGCTCAAGTGGTTGAACCGCAACCGCCAGATGTTATTAGATTTATATAAAAATCAATATGTCGCTTACAATTCCAATGGAATAATTGCTCACACCGAGAACTTACGTGAAGTTTTAGAATTAGCAAATGCTGCAAAACAGCCTTTTTTAATTTACTTGGTTCCCCGCCGCACTGCTTCTGTAGAAATTTTACCAATTCGCTTTCGCACAGTTGCTCGCCATGATTGGCAGCCAAATTATAGTGTAAATTTAAAGCACAGAGATATAGAAATTTCTACAACAATGTTAGTAGATTCTGGCGCTGAATTGAGTTTAATTTCATTTAAAGTCGGACAAGATTTAGGCTATGCTTTAGCTGATGCAGAATCAAAGTTATTAGCTGAAACCATAGGTGGCAGAGTTGAATATGTTTTACGCAATGTGGAAATGACAATTGATGAACACAATTTTATTGCCCCTGTAGCATGGTTACAAACTAATACAGGTGGAGAACAGTTGCTTTTAGGGCGAGAAGTTGTATTTGATAAGTTTAATATTGAATTTAGGCAAGCTGATGAGCAAATTATTTTTACGCGGCGTGAAGATTTGCAGCCATAAATCCCAGCCTCATAAAAAAGCGGGCTAACCGCTATTACATGGTTAGCCCGTCGAGCTTTGGGAACGCGCAGAGAAATTATTATTGCAGTACCAACTTGACATTGGCGTTTTGCAGGCCGCGTTGTTTTACTTCAGCCAAAGTTTTGTTAACGGCATACTTTTGGTTGATGGAGTTAATCAACTCGGTTTGGTTGTGCTTTTTAGCAACGCCCCACAGGTCAGCGATGAGGTCAAAAGAACCATCGCTATTGCGAGACCAACCTAAATCATATTCGCCTTCCAATGTAGCAACGATGTCGGAACGTACGCGCTGACCGTTATAACCACGGACATCTGCTTCAGTCTTTACGCTAATACCTAAGTCGCGCAAAGAAGCTTTGAGGATTTCGGCATCGGTGATTTTGGTACGCAGAGTGCTAAAATGAGACATGTGGGTTTCCTCCAAAAGAGAAGAGTGAGAAAAACGACAACGGTTTCTTTTCGGCGAAGCCGCGCTTATGGGGGGCGGCTTTTTTTCAAAACTGCTAGCCTTGTCAGCTAGCCTTTCCCCTCTGGGATTAGCAGAGGAAAGCTTTTAAAACTCCATTCGCTGATATTCAGCAACGGAGGCTGCGGCGGGTCGTGCGCGCTGTCTGGCCCAGTCTCTAAGAGCTGTGACCTGTTCTTGCATCGTGCGAGACAGTGGCAGGGTCGCTTTCAGTGCAGCGATAATATCTAATTGGGTGAACTCCCGATCTTGGGCAAAAGCTTCATACATTGCCGCGACGATCGCTTGTTCAATTTCTGCTCCAGAAAAGCCGTCAGACATTTTTGCTAATTGCTCAAGGTCAAATCGAGCAATGTCTTCCCGGCGCTTGGTCAGGTGGATGTTGTAAATATCTTGCCGTTCTTCTGGAGTCGGCAGATCCACAAAGAAAATTTCGTCAAACCGACCTTTCCTTAAAAACTCCCCAGGTAATCGCTCTACACGGTTAGCCGTTGCCATTACAAACACTGGAGATTTCTTCTCTTGCATCCATGTGAGAAAAGAACCAAATATTCTACTGGAAGTTCCGCCATCAGAGTCGCCGGAACCTGCACTACCAGCAAAGGATTTGTCTAACTCATCGATAAACAGAATCGTTGGCGAAATTGATTCTGCTGTTTTTAGGGCGTTCCGCAGATTTGCTTCGCTTCGACCCACCATTGAGCCGTCGTATACTCGCCCCATATCCAAGCGCAGGATTGGTAAACCCCACAGCCGGGAAGTAGTTTTGGCAATTAGCGACTTACCACAACCGGGAACTCCCAGAATCAGCATCCCTTTTGGTTGAGGCAACCCGTACTCCCGCGCTTTTTCTGTAAAGGCGTTGGAGCGTTGCTTGAGCCATTTTTTTAACTCTTCTAAGCCGCCTACAGCATCAATGGTTTCATCTTCCTCGATGTACTCTAGGATGCCATTGCGCCGAATTAGCTGCTTCTTCTCAGATAAAACTATATCTACTTCATCTTCCGTCAAACGCCCTGTAGTTACCTGCGCCTTACGATATACTTTTTCAGCTTCGTCTTTAGTTAGACCCAAAGCTGCTCTTATAAGTTTTTCTCGCGCCTCTGTAGTCAATCGCCGACCGCGATTTTGCTCTAAATGGTGGGTTAAAACTTTATTCAACTCAGCCATGTCTGGCAATTGAAAGTCGAGGACGACAACTTCTTTTTCTAGTTCGATGGGAACTTGCTGCATGGGAGACATCAAAATGATGTTCTTTTGCATTCCCTTGAAACTGGCGATCGCATCCCGCAGCGATCTGGTTGTGGGCGGCGCATCAATAAATGGATGTAAATCTTTAAGAATAAATATACTGGGTTCTTTCTGCCTGATGATCCACTCAATCGCTGCCTCTGGAGACACGGTGTTGTGCTGGGTCACATTCCGGGGTTGACCGTACTCCACTATGCCGTGAGTAACTGTCCAAATGTATACTCGACGTAGGGGCTTCAATAATTGGGCGATGGTAGAAATTGCCTGCTCAGCCCGCTCTTCCTCGGAGGTCACAAGGTAGATTAGAGGGTATTGAGCTTGAATGAGTATATTGAGCTCTTCTTTCATATCTATCGACCTACACGAGACCTTATAACAGACAGTACAGCCATTACTTTTGGTAAAGACAACCGAACTATGAATTAGTCATTCATAATTCCTATCTAGCAAGGAACCAATTCTTCTTCACCCTTAGGATGGGTTTCACTTTGCTTCATCTCATCTATGGGAAGATGTTCTTGACCAATTACCCCTGGTTGGTTACCTAGGGTCAATAACTCCCCATCGCGCAAGACCAGTGAACTTTCACAAGTGGGACAAGAATAAACTCTATGAGTTCGACCGAGGGAAGAAGCTTCAACTTCTTCCACCAATTCTGAATTTGTGAGGTAGAAAAATAGGGCACGTTCCGCAAGTTCGGACATTGGTTCGGAATCGACTGCTGAACGAATCTTTAGTTTTTTGTGCAGTTCCGGCGACAAATACAAAGTGACCTTTTGCTTAGTTTGCATATAACTCTTTAACGGTCTTACCCGGGTATGTAACTAAGTTATCGACTTCTTTGTTTGTTGTCAAGATGGCAAAGCGTTTTGACAGCTATTTTGTTACATTTGTTAATAAAGTTTCCTTGACTGTTGTTTGCAGTTAGTGACATCGTCATCAACGTAAGTTATTTATGAAACGGTTGCCCAGTTTTTACCAAAGGGCGGTGGGATGGAATAAAAGCCGCCCCACTCTGTGATCTGTAAGTTTGGCAAAGGGTGTAATGATGTCTATTGCTGTTAAAACCTGTAGTTTGGGGCGAATAATTTATACTTTCGCCTTTGGTGTTGGCACAGCGATCGCCTTTTGGGGGTGTAGCACATCTAATTTCAGAGACTCTGACCTCGCATGGAAGACTTACAGCAATTCCCGTTATGGCTTTGAATTTCCATATCCCAGCAACTGGACTTCGTTGGCCACCCCAGAAAATAATGATGGTATTGCCTTAGTTTCACCAAATAACAACTCTGTAGAGATTCGAGGGTGGGCAGGTCATCAGTTACCAGGGTCGAGTACCCAGAACCGGGAAGGGATGAAAACAATCAACGAAAACTTTCAAACTGTCCAAGGAG
This sequence comes from Cylindrospermum stagnale PCC 7417, assembly GCF_000317535.1. Classification (NCBI taxonomy): domain Bacteria; kingdom Bacillati; phylum Cyanobacteriota; class Cyanophyceae; order Nostocales; family Nostocaceae; genus Cylindrospermum; species Cylindrospermum stagnale. The sequence continues at coordinate 3,539,522 of NC_019757.1, read as the reverse complement.
TTTCTGGAGTGCTGGTTGTCGAAGTTGGTCAAAAAGTAAGTTTGATGAAACTGACACTAACTCAGGGTGAAGTGAAATACTACTGGCAGGGACAAAGCAACAGCCAAGAATTTCAAAATTACTATCGTTTGTTTTACTACATTGCTCAGCAATACAGAATTCGGGAATAGGTAATTGGGAAAAAGGTAATTGGAAAAACTATTAACTATCACGCGCCTCTCTCAGAATGATGATGGCGAGGGGGCAGAAACCTGGTAGATTTAGCTATCAGTGAGTAAAAACTTGTAAAGGTCAACAACCCACCACCAACCCTTTGGGCACAGTGGGGGCAAACGACTGCCCTAGTTGACCCGACTAAGTACCGTGCGTACTACGTTTAAGGCAAGAGTTCAAGACCTACCCTGGAATGCGTAGCCAGTTCCAGGCACTAGAACTGGGGGATTAAACAGGCTTAGAGGGTTAAGCTGGTGTCTTCTGGATAGTGAGATAGTTCGTTTCTGTCGCCTCGCGTCGGAATCTTCTATCGAACCCGCAAGGGTACCGACCTTAAACATTGTCCAGGCTAACATTACTGGCGTAGCAAGGCGATTCTCGGCAATACAGAGAAATGGGCAAGTACTACGCCTCTACTTACCCAACCCCGCAAGGGGCTTGTACTAGTCAAATCAATCACTATTTTATGCCTAACCAAAGATTTGTAAATTGTTCAACTGTCCCCTGCCTTGTTTTTGCTCACGCAAAAAAACAGTTAGGGGGCGTTCCACAATTTACCCTCCATTCCTCCCACCACCAAGCTGAGTACAGCTATGGTGGGGATCTCCTGGAGGGTTAAGATGAAAGTTCTGGTTATTGGTGGCGATGGGTATTGCGGTTGGGCAACCGCACTTTACCTTTCTAGTCGAGGTTATGAAGTTGGAATTTTAGATAGTTTGGTGCGACGGCACTGGGATAATGAACTGGGTGTCGAAACTCTTACCCCGATCGCACCAATTCAGCAACGCCTCCAGCGCTGGAAAGATTTAACAGGTAAATCTATTGACCTGTATATCGGTGATATTACTAATTACGAGTTTCTCACCAAAGCGCTGCACAAATTTCAGCCAAACGCCCTAGTACATTTTGGTGAACAGCGTTCGGCACCATTTTCCATGATTGACCGTGAACATGCAGTTCTGACCCAAGTGAATAATGTGGTCGGTACTTTGAACTTACTGTATGCGATCCGGGAAGATTTCCCAGACTGCCACTTGGTAAAGCTGGGGACAATGGGTGAATACGGTACACCCAATATCGATATTGAAGAAGGGTACATCACTATTGAACACAACGGGCGTAAGGATACCTTGCCTTATCCCAAACAGCCCGGTTCAATGTATCACTTAAGCAAAGTCCATGATAGCCATAATATCCACTTTGCTTGTCGGATTTGGGGATTGCGGGCTACAGACTTAAATCAAGGTATAGTTTACGGCGTCTTAACCGAAGAAACAGGGATGGACGAACTGTTAATTAACCGCCTTGATTATGATGGCGTGTTTGGTACAGCCCTCAACCGCTTTTGCATTCAAGCCGCCATTGGGCATCCCCTGACGGTTTATGGTAAGGGCGGACAAACCCGCGGATTTTTAGATATTCGGGATACGGTGAGATGTGTGGAATTGGCGATCGCGAATCCTGCCGCCTCCGGTGAATTTCGCGTATTTAACCAATTTACCGAACAATACAGCGTTGGCGACTTGGCAATGATGGTGAAAAACGCTGGAATTGCGATCGGACTGAATGTGGAAATCGATCACCTGGATAACCCCAGAGTTGAAAAAGAAGAACATTACTTCAACGCGAAAAACACCAAATTGCTTGATTTAGGTTTAAATCCCCACTATCTATCTGATTCTCTACTCGATTCTTTGTTGAACTTTGCCATCAAGTATCAAAAACGAGTTGATAACACACAAATTCTGCCCAAAGTCTCTTGGCACAGAAATTAGGGTCAGATATGCCTAAAATTGGTCGTCTTACTGAAGCAGAGTAGGGCGACCATTCAGTTTTGAGCATCCAGGCTTTGGGTTCCCAAAGGTGGACTTGCAGGGGCAGAGTCTAGCGAAAAGTCAGAAAAGCTGGGATGATCTGCCTGTACTGAATAGTTTTTTATGAGAATTGCCCTATTCACTGAAACCTTTTTGCCCAAGGTTGACGGCATTGTAACGCGCCTGCGCCACACTGTTGACCATCTACAACGCAATGGAGATCAAGTTTTGGTGATTGCCCCTGAAGGTGGCATCACTGAACACAAAGGAGCGAGAGTTTACGGCGTTACTGGCTTTCCCCTACCATTGTATCCAGAGTTAAAAATGGCATTGCCCCGCCCAGCCATTGGTTATGCCTTAGAAGAGTTTCAGCCAGATATTATTCATGTTGTGAATCCAGCAGTTTTGGGATTGTCCGGGATTTTTTATAGCAAAGTTCTGAAAATTCCCCTGGTGGCGTCCTATCATACCCATTTACCCCAATATCTCCAACATTACGGGTTGGGGATGCTAGAAGGGTTACTCTGGGAATTGCTCAAGGGTGCTCATAATCAAGCGGCATTAAATCTGTGTACCTCGACAGCAATGGTCGACGAATTAACGGCACATGGTATTGAACGAGTAGATTTGTGGCAGCGTGGGGTGGATACAGAGTTATTTCACCCGGATTTGGCTAGTGTAGAAATGCGATCGCGTTTGTCGGAAAATCATCCTGAAAGTCCCTTACTACTTTACGTCGGGCGTCTTTCTGCTGAAAAAGAAATTGAGCGCATCAAACCAATTTTAGAAGCCATCCCCGATTCCCGGTTGGCACTAGTAGGAGATGGTCCCCACCGTCAAGCACTGCAAAAACACTTCGCAGGTACAAACACCCATTTTGTAGGTTATCTCATGGGACAGGAGTTAGGATCTGCCTTTGCTAGCGCTGATGCCTTTATCTTTCCTTCCCGAACAGAGACGCTAGGATTAGTGCTGCTAGAAGCGATGGCTGGGGGATGTCCAGTCGTAGCATGCCGTTCTGGGGGAATACCTGATATTGTCACAGATGGGGTAAATGGATATCTGTTTGAGCCTACAGCAGATATCCAATTTGCGATCGCCGCTACTGTTAGTCTCTTACAGCACAAACAAGAACGAGCGATTATCCGTCAAAATGCTCGGAAGGAAGCAGAAAGTTGGGGATGGGCAGCTGCCACACGCCAGCTACAAAATTATTATCACAAGGTAATCTTTTCTGAACGAGTTTCTCAGTGCTGATGTGGTGCAAAAATTAGAGCACAGCACTAATCTTGCCGTCAATCCCCTGACTAGAGCGCAAGGATGTCACTATCTTGTTTTCTGATATCCGGTGCTATACAACCTTAACGGAAAACCTGGGAGCGGCTGAGGTGGTATCACTGCTTATTTAGGGCGCAACGTCCCAAGTGCGATCGCCTACTTTGAAGTTGCCAAACGCATCCAGCCCGCAGACCGAGCTGTTAATATCCACCTAGAGCGCCCTCGGAATTACCAACAGACACCACCTCTAGATTCCTGGGATGGTGTTTGGACAATGACTGCCAAATAGGCAATCGCTCACATGATTTGGGCAGAAAGCGGGGAAAATACAAGTTAAAAGGTAAAGTCCTTTTTTGATTTATGTTTACTTTTTATTTTTGAGGTTTGAATTCTACCCCTGCTCTCCTTGCTTCAGCCTTCAGCATCAGAGCTATCGTTTTGAAAGGGGTCTTCACCAATTTTCAGTTGTTTTTTCGTGCGTTTTAACTGCTTCCATAGCGCTTTTATTTGTTTATAAGCTTCATCTGGCGGCAGTTTTCCACCCGTTTCTAAGTTGCAGACGTAGCTAACTCGTTGGGCGAATTCCTGTAGATTGGCATTAAAAACCAAGTTTTCCGGTTTTATATGACCATAGTAGCGACCACGAGGGTAGAGAAAATCATCTTTGCTCACCATTTTTTTCTCCATTTATTCAAGCCCTCTCCTATTTTCATCTCTGAAGCTGAATCACTAGTCACCGTTGATTAGTCCTCATCTCTATTTATGTCAGATATGAATCAAATTATTCCACCCCATTGGTGACTTGGTTATGGGGGAATAAGTCAATTCCGGCTTTGACAAAAGATAATAAAGCTTGAAATCGTTGAACAGCAAGTATTACACACGAAAATTATGCCAAAGTTGCAACAGAGGTTACTTTACTTTTAGCCAAGTTACCAATTTATTTGATCTTATTCTATGATTCGGGAAATTTGGATTTTAATCAACTTCACCTGATCGGACAGTAAAATGTATTAATATATACCATTTTTTCAAGCTCAAAATTTTATTCCCGCAAAAACCTGACTAAATTAACTGTGAAAGAATATAGTTTTATGCAAGGTTTAACCAGAGCCAAAGAGAATTATTCTTGAACCGCTGGCGAGTGTATTTTTTGGTCATTGCCCACGGAGGACTTGCGGGAGATACAAGGCAAGGACTTGCAGGGTTTTGCTCTTCCCGTCATCTCTGAGGGAATTAAGAGAATCGTCACAGTTTAAAACCTGCTTGCGCCTTTGACCTCTAGACTGAAGTCAAGGGTTTTCAGGCAGATTTCTTATAAAATAGTTAAGCCTGTAACGACAACATCTGCCCATCGCCTAGGACTTTACCCGTAACCATGCCTGTTAATTCTAAGCTATACGAAGGCAAAGCGAAAATTCTCTACACAACGGACGATCCCGAAGTCTTGTTGGCTGATTTCAAAGACGATGCCACTGCATTTAACGCCCAAAAACGTGGCAGTATTAAGGAAAAAGGAACTATAAACTGTAGCATTTCCAGCAAGCTGTTTCAACAGTTGGAAGCTATTGGCATTAAGACTCACTTTATTGATAGTCCAGCCCCAAATCAAATGCGGGTGAGGGCGGTAAAAATTTTGCCCTTAGAAGTAGTTGTCAGAAATATTGCCGCTGGTAGTCTTTGTCAGCAGACAGGGCTACCACTGGGTACTGTACTCCAACCGCCTTTAGTAGAGTTCTATTACAAAAACGACCAATTGGGTGATCCTCTACTGACACGCGATCGCTTGTTCCTGCTCGCACTAGCCACTGTGGAACAAGTCGACACCATTACCCATCTAGCATTGCAAATCAACGATTTTCTCATCGGCTTCTGGCAGCGGTGTGGTATTACCCTAGTGGACTTCAAACTCGAATTTGGTTTGGACTCGCAACAGCAGGTGCTTTTGGCAGATGAAATTAGCCCTGACACCTGCCGATTATGGGATGCATCTGAAGGAGATCCTAACCGCCGGGTAATGGACAAAGACCGCTTCCGCCGTGATTTAGGAAATGTAGAGGATGCCTACCAGGAGGTTTTACGACGAGTGTTAAAAGTAGTAGAAGCTACAAATTAAACAGGTAAAAACTATAAAAAGTAAAAAGGCTTTCTTTTTAGTTTTGCCTTGTGCCTTGTACAGTAAAAAGGCAAAAGTAATAAACTATGTGTTTACTTTTACCTTTTGCCTGAGAGCATGATTGCCTTGTAATGGTGTGTGGTAGTGAAGAGGAATATAAATAAAATGCGTTTATCTCCCGGATTGATAGTAGCGGTAGCCATTGCAACCCCTTTGGGCGGCTCTCTGAGCGCAAATGCACAAACCGCTAACTCTTTCAAGCAGACAACAGAGGTTTTCACAACAGAAACAAATCAGCAGCCAGAAACAGATATCGGAAAAAGTCACGCTAGTGAAAGTCGAGAATCTCACCCCAAGCTAACAGCAGTAGTTGTGGAGACAGAGCCTTACCAGTCCCCAGTTGTCAAAGTCTCAACAGGTAACTCAGCAGCGATGGGGACGCCAGAGGTTATAGTCCCAACCTTGTCAACGCCAATAACCCCAACCTCGAACGCAGCCGCACTAGGGACAACAGAGGTGAAATTACCAACGGCGATCACCCCAATCACCCTAACCGCCAACACAACAGCACTAGGGACAACAGAGGTGAAATTACCAACGGCGATCGCCCCAATCACGGCACAAATCCCGCAAAGCACTCCAAACTCTACTCCTCAACCAACGCCTGCTCCAGATTCTCAGACTAATCCCACTCAAGAGGACATTAATCCACCAACAGCGCCACCTGTTTTTCCGACGACGCCCGAAGCGGCTGAACCCCGCGTGCTGGTGTCGGAAGTATTAGTCCAATCGGAAACAGGGCAAATTTCCTCGGAACTGGAAGACCAAGTTTACAAAGTAATTCGTACCCAACCAGGACAGACAACAACCCGCTCCCAACTACAAGAAGATATTAATGCCATCTTTGGTACAGGCTTTTTTGCCAACGTCCAAGCAGTGCCAGAAGATACACCATTGGGCGTGCGGGTGAGCTTTGTAGTACAGCCTAACCCCGTCCTGAGTAAGGTAGAGGTGCAAGCCAATCCTGGCACTGGTGTTGCCTCCGTACTCCCGAACAATACTGTAGATGAAATCTTTCGCGAACAGTACGGCAAAATCCTCAACTTGCGTGACTTGCAGGAAGGGGTGAAGCAGTTAACCAAGCGATATCAAGACCAAGGTTATGTGCTAGCGAACGTGATTGGAGCGCCGCAAGTCGCAGAAAATGGAGTTGTCACCCTCAAAGTAGCAGAAGGGGTTGTGGAGAACGTTAAAGTCCGCTTCCGCAATAAAGAGGGTCAGGAGGTAGACGACAAGGGAAACCCGATTCGGGGTCAGACGCGGGAGTATATTATTAAACGGGAATTGGAGTTAAAGCCAGGACAAGTATTCAACCGGAACCTAGTACAAAAAGACCTACAGCGCGTATTTGGACTTGGTCTATTTGAAGATGTAAACGTCTCTCTTGATCCTGGTACTGACCCCAGCAAGGTGGATGTAGTGGTGAATGTCGCTGAACGCAGCAGTGGCTCTATCGCCGCCGGGGCAGGGATTAGTTCTTCTAGTGGACTGTTTGGTACTGTTAGCTATCAGCAGCAAAACTTAGGGGGAAGAAACCAAAAACTGGGAGCCGAGGTACAAGTGGGACAACGGGAACTACTATTTGACCTCCGGTTTACAGATCCTTGGATAGCAGGAGACCCCTATCGGACTTCTTACACAGCCAATGTTTTCCGCCGTCGTTCAATTTCTTTAATTTTTGATGGCAAGGATAACGATATTGAGACTTTTGAAGCGGGTACAACAGAAGGCGATCGCCCCCGCATTACCCGTCTCGGTGGTGGTGTCACCTTTACCCGTCCCCTTTCCGCCAATCCCTACAAAGAATCTGAATGGACTGCTTCAGCTGGCTTGCAGTATCAAAGAGTTTCTACCCGTGATGCCGATGGCGATATTAGAAAAGAGGGAACAATCTTCACAAATGGAGTACCAGGAGAACTCATTCCCCTAAGCCAATCGGGGAAAGGTGAAGATGATTTGCTACTATTCCAACTAGGGGCACAGCGCGATCGCCGTAACAACCCCTTGCAACCAACCAGCGGTTCTTACCTCCGCTTAGGAGTCGATCAGTCAGTGCCCATAGGAACAGGTAATATTCTCCTGACTAGATTACGGGGTAACTACAGCCAATATTTCCCCGTAAAATTTATCGGGAAAAAACCACAAACCCTAGCCTTTAACTTGCAAGGGGGCACTGTCCTCGGTGATTTACCTCCCTACGAAGCCTTCACCATTGGTGGTAGCAATTCTGTACGGGGCTATGAAGAAGGAGGATTAGGCAGTGGACGCAGTTATGTGCAAGCATCTGTTGAGTATCGCTTCCCTGTCTTCTCCGTAGTCAGCGGCGCACTATTTTTTGATATTGGTAGTGACCTAGGAACTAGTACCAAAACAGCCGAAGTGTTGAACAAAAACGGTAGTGGCTACGGATATGGTCTCGGTGTGCGCGTGCAGTCCCCGCTTGGGCCAATTCGCATAGACTACGGACTTAACGACGATGGCGACAGCCGCATTAATTTTGGTATTGGCGAAAGGTTTTAAGTTAGTCATTAGTCAGAACGCTTCTCCTTGAGACGCTGCGCGAACGCTTTGTACTCTTGACTTTTGACTAATCTATTTTCTTATTGACTTGCTAATTTTTACTTTTGCCCTAATACTATTCCCATAAAGGGATTAGTGACATTTTTGAGGGTAGATCAGGGTTTTTACCAAAAACTGAACATGAACAATACTAACCTTAATATCTTGAATTTCCACCTATGCAACAGCACACCTTAGCTGCGGAAATCACCCAAACAGGCGTGGGACTGCATAGCGGTGTGAGTACCCACGTACGGATACTACCAGCCTACGTGGGAAGTGGGCGCTACTTTGTGCGGGTGGATTTGCCAGACTTGCCAATTATTCCCGCCCAAGTCACGGCGGTTAGTCAGACTGTTCTATCAACTCAGTTGGGTAAAGGTGAGGTCTGCGTTCGTACAGTGGAGCATTTGTTGGCGGCCCTGGTAGGGATGGGTGTGGATAACGCTCGCATTGAAATCGATGGGCCAGAAGTGCCGCTTTTAGACGGTTCAGCAATGCTTTGGACAGACAGCATCGCCCAAGTTGGCTTAGTTTCACAACCAGTCACCAGTGACAAAGTACCTTTGGCTATTCAGCAGCCTTTATGGGTCTATCAAGGTGATGCTTTTGCCTGCGCCCTCCCAGCACCAGAAACCCGCTTTAGCTATGGTATTGACTTTGAGTTATCCGCTATTGGTAATCAATGGCACAGTTGGTCACTAACTGGCGATTTAGAAAATACCTCTGCTAGCTTTGCTGCGTCCATTGCTCCCGCTCGTACTTTTGGTTTACTGCACCAAATTGAATATCTGCAACAGTCAGGATTAATCAAAGGTGGCAGTTTGGATAATGCACTCATTTGTGGGAATGAAGGTTGGTTAAATCCGCCATTAAGATTTGCAAATGAGCCAGTACGTCATAAAATCTTGGATTTAGTAGGAGATTTGAGTTTATTGGGAACTTTCCCCCTAGCTCATTTCATAATGTATAAGGCTAGTCACAATTTACACATTCAACTAGCCCAAAAGATTTTAGATTCGATCTAAAATTTAATATCCTGTAGCAGTTTCAACACCAGCCTACTCAATTTCCAGATTGCAAATCAACTACACTACCAATGTCAATTCCCACTGCCAATTCCATCGACGAGACTACACCAGAATCTACTACACCTCAGGGAAATAATGAAAATACGCTTATATCTGAAATTAAAACGACTTTCACATCTGAAGAAATTCAGCAACTCCTACCCCACCGATACCCTTTTTTACTTGTAGACCGGGTTATTGATTACGTACCCGGTAAACGAGCGGTGGGTATTAAAAATGTCACATTCAATGAACCCCATTTTCAAGGGCATTTTCCAGGACGTCCACTAATGCCGGGAGTGCTAATTGTCGAAGCAATGGCACAAGTCGGGGGTATAGTCATGATCCAAATGCCTGATAGTGAAGGTGGACTGTTCGTTTTTGCCGGAATCGATAAAGTCCGCTTCCGTCGCCAAGTGGTACCGGGAGATCAGCTAGTGATGACCGTGGAACTGTTGTGGATAAAACAACGTCGTTTCAGTAAAATTCGAGCTCGCGCCGAAGTTGATGGTCAGCTAGCTGCTGAAGGCGAACTTATGTTTTCTCTAGTTAGCTAATAATTAATTTGCTTGCGTGGTGTGGGCATAGCCGTGAAGTAGCCCAACCGATGGACTGCCAAAACATAGCAGTAAAACCAACAAGCCACAAGAGCATTTGATAATTTCTTGATTTTCGACGCCCTCACACGCTCACTTACTTTGCCCGACACTTTCGGACACTGAATATTTAATACACAGCAATGCCAGTCGCCTCAACTCACGCTATGAGCACGGCACTGGCCCCTCAAGACAGTTCTGGAGATTCACCCTTGAAGACGCTTATTCATCCAACTGCTGTAATTCATCCTAACTCGGAAGTCCATCCAACAGTGCAAGTCGGTGCCTATGCTGTGATTGGAGCGCATGTCAAAATCGGCTCTGAAACTGTAATTGGTGCTCACGTCGTGCTAGAAGGCCCGTGTGAAATTGGGGCGCGAAATCAGATTTTTCCGGGTGCAGCTATCGGCATGGAACCCCAGGATCTCAAATATGTGGGAGAACCTACCTGGGTCAAAATTGGCAACAATAATTTGATTCGTGAGTACGTTACCATTAACCGCGCTACTGGCGGCGGTGAAGCGACTGTAATTGGTGACGGTAACTTGTTGATGGCTTATGTCCATGTGGGCCATAACTGCGTGATTGAAGACTCTGTGGTAATTGCCAACTCTGTGGCGTTGGCGGGTCATGTTCACATAGAGTCACGCGCTAGACTGAGTGGGGTTTTAGGTGTCCATCAATTTGTACATATCGGTGGTATGGCAATGGTGGGAGGTATGGCACGCATTGACCGGGATGTGCCCCCATACATGCTAGTGGAGGGAAATCCGGCGCTGATTAGAACCCTCAACTTGGTGGGACTTAAACGCTCTGGTATGGACTCAGGGGACTTCCAAATTCTGAAAAAAGCTTTCCGCATTCTCTACCGCTCTAACTTAACTTTTAAGCAAGCTTTGGAAGAACTGGAACAGCTAGGGGATACCACAGAATTACAGCATCTGCGTCGCTTTCTGCTACTATCCCAAATGCCAGGAAGGCGTGGTTTGGTTCCCGGAAAGGGGAAAAAAGGTGTAAGTGATGAGTCTTGAATTATGAGTTATGAATGTTGAATTGATTTACTATTCTTCATTCGTCATTACCTATTCCTTATTTTCTATTTTCTGTGAGTAAATGCGGATATTTATCAGCACTGGCGAAGTTTCTGGCGATTTGCAAGGGTCGCTACTAATTACAGCGCTACAGCGTCAAGCTGTAGCTGCTGGATTAGAGTTAGAGATTGTGGCTCTAGGTGGTGACAAAATGGCAGAGGCGGGGGCAACCATTTTGGGTCATACTAGTGGTATTGGTTCAATGGGTCTGATCGAATCCCTGCCTTATATTTTGCCAACTCTCCAAGTACAACGAGTGGCGATCGCATCCCTAAAGCAAAATCCCCCTGATTTAGTGGTACTAATTGACTATATGGGGCCAAATATTGGTATTGGCAACTATATGCGACGGCATTTGCCCCAAGTGCCTGTGGCCTATTACATCGCGCCTCAAGAGTGGGTTTGGTCGATGAATGTAGATAACACTACCCGCATTGTCAGTTTTACAGACAAGTTGTTGGCAATCTTTCCCGAAGAAGCCCGTTATTATCAAAAAAATGGCGCTAATGTTAGTTGGGTGGGACATCCTCTTGTTGACCGGATGGAGAAAGCTCCCAGTCGTCAAGCAGCCCGCGCTCAATTGGGAATTGAGCCAGACCAAATGGCGATCGCTCTTTTGCCCGCTTCTCGCCACCAAGAAATAAAATATTTATTACCAGTAATTTTCCAAGCTGCCCAAACTATTCAAAGTAAATTACCTGAAGTTCATTTTTGGATTCCCCTATCTTTAGAAATCTACAGACAGCCAATTGAGGAGGCGATCCAGCATTACGGTCTACGAGCTACAGTGATATTAGATCAACAAAAAGAAGTTTTTGCCGCTGTTGATTTTGCCATTACTAAATCTGGTACTGTCAACTTAGAACTGGCTCTGTTCAATGTGCCCCAAGTCGTAGTTTACCGCCTAAGCCCAATTACGGCTTGGTTTGCCCGTAACATCCTCAAAGGTTCTATTCCCTTTGCCTCACCGCCCAATTTAGTACTGATGAGGCCAATTGTGCCAGAGTTCTTACAAGAGCAAGCCACACCAGAAAATATTACCCAAGCGGCAATGGAATTGCTACTCAATCCCAGTCGGAGAGAGCAAACGTTGGCAGATTATCAGGAAATGCGGCAGTGTTTGGGAGAAGTAGGAGTATGCGATCGCGCCGCCCAGGAAATTCTGCAAATGCTACCCAGTTAGAGCCTTTAGATTTGCAGTTGGGAAAAGGCACAAATTTATCACGACGAAATAATGCTCAGAAAAGACCAATAGCCGTCGATTTATTTGCCGGCGCTGGGGGAATGACTCTCGGTTTTGAGCAAGCGGGTTTTGATGTATTAGCATCTGTTGAAATCGACCCAATTCATTGTGCAACCCACCAATTTAATTTTCCATTTTGGAAGATTTTTTGTAAAAGTATTGTAGAAATTACCAGCGAAGAAATTAGAAGTTTCTCTGATATTGGCGAGCAAGAAATTGATGTCGTATTTGGTGGACCACCATGTCAAGGTTTTTCCTTAATAGGTAAACGGAATTTGGATGATCCGCGAAACGGTTTAGTTGATCATTATATCCGTTTAGTTCTAGAGTTACAACCCAAGTTTGTAGTTTTAGAAAACGTTAAAGGGATGACTGTAGGAAAACACCAGGAGTTTATTTTAGAAATCATTTATAAATTTGAAGAAAACGGTTATCAAGTTCTCAAAAATTACAAAATTTTAAATGCAGCAGAATATGGAGTACCTCAAAATCGTGAGCGATTATTTTTGTTGGCTTGTCGTCAAGATTTAGAATTACCAAATTATCCTTTACCAACTTCTAAACCTGCTAAAAAAAAGATAGCTAAAAGTAATAACCTCCCATTAAGCCCTACAGTTAGCAAAGCTTTTCAAGGACTGCCTGTCATTGAAAATTATTCAGAACTATATGAACAAGACTGGGTAGTTGCAGATTTTGGTCACCCAAGCAATTATGTGAAAAAAATTAATAATATTTACTTTAAATCCAATAACTATTCTTATCAACGTCAATCTAATTCTAGAATCCTCACATCTAGTTTAAGAACATTCCATACTGAAGAATCAATTAAAAGATTCGCGTCTACTTTACCTGGTAAAATAGAACCTATCAGCCGCTTACATAAACTTGACCCTAAAGGTATTTGTAATACACTTAGAGCGGGAACTGCTAGTAATAGAGGCTCATTTACTTCTCCTCGGCCGATTCACCCAGATATTCCCAGATGTATCACTGTCAGGGAAGCTGCGCGTTTACATTCTTATCCAGACTGGTTTAGATTTCATGTGACAAAATGGCATGGTTTTCGCCAAATTGGTAATTCTGTGCCACCGTTATTAGCTAAAGCGATAGCATCAGAAATTATCAAAGTTCTGCATATATCACCATCTAAGCCTAAAAATATTCAAGATTTGGGTGATGATAATTTGTTAAAGTTGAATATGTCTCAAGCGGCTAAAAATTACGGCGTTAACGCAGATATTATTGAGCCGAGAATCCGAAGCATCAAAGAAAAAATCCTAATAGAGACTTTATAGCGCTAGATTTAGCTAGACATTATGCCAATAAACCCAGTTCCTCCGTCCGTTTTATCTAGTAAAAACCCCCTGTAGTCAGGGGGATATCAACTTCTCGGAGGGCATCTATTTATAGATTTATCACCCCATCTCGGCAAGATTATGCAATGTAAGTAAGCATATTTTATCGGTGGCACGTCGTCATCATTACCATCTCTATCGCGCATACGAAGTTCCAACCGGCAACCCCTGCACATATGATCCATAGGTGAGTACATTGTACTGACTATTAGCAGCAATCTCCCAACCCGTGAAATTATCATTTCCTGCTACGTGATAGCTGCCCGCGCCTTGAACGTTCCAAGAAACAACAGGCTGTGCTGCGAAGACTGAGTCGGAATCTACGTCCAGGAGATTATTCGTTCGCGCCATTGTGGAAGTGAGCGGAATAACGGGATTAGAAAGAGCGATATAGTTAGTGCTGTCCCGACAGTCTACGCGAACCCACTGCTGATTGCCCCAGATACTAGTTCCGGGAATAGGGTTGCTCACTTCACACCGCCCTTTGAGTAAATTTTGCGGACTGTATGGATTACATACCGGGGAATTTGCCCCATTTTCGCTTGTGCAGCGAGAAAGAGGAATCCATGCCTCCCATCGAGTAAATCCATATTCACGGGTAAAAAAGAATCGCTCAATAGCATTATTCTGCCGGGTCAGATCATAATTAGCCACGTGATAGGTAACGATTGATTGCAACTGCTTTCCTGATTCAAATGAAATAGCCGTTGGAGAATGCCAGATATCTTGAACGGAATTGTCCGTCACTTGGCTTACGGATTGGTAAACTCCGTTAACTGTATTAGCTGCAATACACGGAGACGGCGGAGCGGGATCTAGCCTAGTGAGTATTATGTTGTGAAGCTTGCTTCCAGCACCGCCACCCGGTGCAAAGAATATCCATCCATTTGTTCGCTGGACTGAATTAAGAGCGAACTTTTGCTCGTAGCAACCAGGGTCTGACGTTCTAATTGCCGAAATATATGATCCAGAAGTGTCGATTAAATCATAGCCGTCGCGCGACTGGAGAAAGTTGTATTGAAAAGATGGATTAAAGTTACCCTGCATGTTTTTGGAGACCACGATTTTCAGGACTCCATCAGTTCCTGGCACGGGGTAGCTAAAAAGCGCCTGATAGGTCGCGTTTTCGTTTGCTGTATCCTTGTCTGTAATCAGATAAGGAACCTTTTCACCTATCTGAATATTCCTGTGGTCAGAGCAAACCGCAGGGTCTCCGAGAACCGGATAGTCTCAAGCGTCCACACACACATCTTGAATTAAGTAGTCTAGAGCTTGATTGCCAGAGTTAATTTCGGCATTAAGAGTATTAACTAATTGTTGGTTTCCGTACGCATTAGCACTAAATAAAAATCCTACTGCTATTGAGCTAGAAATTACGCTTATAGCAGACGACATTTTCCGCAACATAATGAATTCTCCAGTGTTGAAGCTCGGTGTATCTCACTGACTGTCCTAAACTATGCAGAGGACACAGAGAGAAAAAATAAAAATTTTCATGGGTGATTCAGGGCTACTATAACATGGGCAAAATAGAAAATTATTACCCCTGCTACATTACCAAAAACTAATTTTTCTTTTCGGCACTGGCTAAATTATCAGGATTAATATTAATCAATGGTACGGCGCCATTACCACCCATTACCATTGGAAAGCGCCCATCCCATTTTTCTATTGCTTGCTTTTGCAATAAATCTGGTGTTAAAGTTAGCCGCTGTAATCTTTGTGCTTCAGCTTGACCTTTAGCTCGGTTGACATCTGCTTGAGCTTCTTGAGTAGCTTTTTGAGCAATAAATCCTGCTTGTTTTGCTTCTTGTTCAGCTATTTGTTTAGATTCAATTGCTTTAGCAAACTCTGGAGAAAAGGCAAAATTTACTAGTGAAACATCATCAACTATCAACCCGTAAGCTGCTAACCTGGTTTTGAGATTCTTATCAATTTCTTCTTTGAGTTCCGTTCTCTTGGTGATGATTTCTTCTGCTGTTTGTTTTGAGGTTGCTGCTTTCAAAACCTCAGATACAGCAGGGGTAATTATTCCTGTAATGATTTGTTCTTGATCTCCAACTCTTTGAAAAACCTTATTTACCTCGATTGGATCAATGTGCCAGTTGACAGCGAGTTCTGTTGTGATTTTTTGGAGGTCTTTGGAAGCAGCATCAGAATTAAAGCTATTTTGTTTTACACGCACACTGAGTTTTTTAACCGATGTGACAATGGGCATAATTGGGTGGATGCCTTCATCTAAAACTTGATCCTGGACTTTGCCAAATTTCATGATTACGCCCCGTTCCCCAGCGTTAACTATAGTAAAGGGACGGAGAAATATTGCAAATATTAACAATATTCCCCCGACGATATAAAAACTGAACTGAAAATTATTGCCAAAATTTATGCTGGTGTTACGCATGTTTAGATTTTTGTAAGTAAGCTATAGTTAACCGATTGCTAATATTGGGCAAACTACAAATAAATTTAGTATTTGTATGTTAGCAAAGGGTTACATTGTCTTTAAAATTAAAGATATCTGTAGCTACACAGTTACCAGCAACCATTTCGGAACCGAATTTTTTTAATTCCCAATTTAAACATGAAAATTTATCAACCTCATGCTTGGCCCTCGACACTACAGGAAGCCATAGCTATCCAAGAAAGCCTGCAAACACAGGTAATCACCACAGATCAACTGAAAGAACCTGTCCAGTATGTTGCCGGTGTGGATATGGGTTTTCTCGAAGATGGTACAGTTAGCCGTGCAGCTGTAGCAGTGCTGAGTTTTCCCGATTTGCAAGTGGTGGAGACAAGCCTAGCATACCGTCCCACAACTTTTCCCTACATTCCTGGTTTCCTGTCCTTTCGGGAAATCCCCGCTGTTCTCGATGCTTTAGAAAAAATTAAAATTACACCACATATTATTCTGTGTGATGGTCAGGGAATTGCTCATCCCCGCAGATTTGGGATAGCTTGCCATCTAGGTTTGTTGCTGGATATGCCGACAATTGGCGTAGCAAAATCGTTGCTAATTGGCAAGCATGAGGAATTACCAGATACGAAAGGTAGCTGGCAACCGTTGATACATCAAGGTGACAAGATTGGGGCAGTTTTACGGACGCGCACGGGGGTGAAACCTGTGTATGTCTCTAGTGGCCATCGAATCAGCCTACCGACGGCGATTGATTACGTATTGCGCTGCACGCTAAAATATCGCCTGCCAGAAACTACGCGTATTGCTGATAGATTAGCGTCTGCGAGATAATTATTTTTTGAAGTTTCTTCTCAAGACTTGCTGGCCACTGCTCAATCGTGTTAGGAATCGCACAGACAGGAGTTGAAGTAGCTAAACACGATTTACCTATAGTTAGAAGAATGAACGCACTAACTTTACAGTGGCACGATGCAGGTCAAAATAAAATACAGAATATATACGAACAACAGCCAAGCAAAAATCTTGGCACTGTCCGCATCGGTCGTGATCCACGACAGTGCGATATTGTTGTGACTAACCCGACTGTATCTGGTCTGCATGTGGAAATCTTTTTTCACAACCAACAGCAATGCTTTTATATTAGAAATTTGCGATCGCCAAATCCCCCCCTTGTAGATGGAAAGCAACTAGTCCAAGGTGAAATACCTCTTAGTGAGGGCAGCTTAATCTATTTAGGACAAATGAAACTCCAAGTTACTGCTGTGACCATCAACAGCATTCCGGCAACAATTTTGACACCACCGTCACCCGCAGCCCAGATTCAGCCGCAAATAAATCTAGGACATCACCACCATCAACAGTCATCCCCAACACATCCGCGAGGAGTTTATGCCTTAGAGTGTCCCAGATGTCATAAAGTTTCCCCGGCTGAAAATCTGCAAATAGGCTGTACTTGGTGTGGTACATCTTTAGCAGCAGCAGCCAGTGTACTGGTAGCACCCAGTAATTGAGTGCTGAAAACCAATGACCTGTTTGACCAATGACTAACCAAATTCAATTAAGTTGGGAAGATCCAGCAACCGGAGAACGGCGAGAACCAAATTTGAGTGTGCCGATCGCATTTGGCCGAGAATTCGCCCGTTTACCCGTTGAACTCAGGGGACAGCGTGTTTCGCGAATGCTGCTGAATAGTAACGAAGTCTCTCGCTATCATGCCCTAATTGACTGGGAACAAAATCAGCCGATAGTGATTGATCAAGGTAGTGTTAATGGTGTAGTTGTCAACGGTCAACGGCAAACGCGCAGTGTTTTGGCTAATGGCGATACGTTACAAATTGGCCCCTACATAATCATGGTGACGTTTGGTGTCAACGCCGCCACACAAGCCATTAGCCCTCCCTCAATAATTCAGTTTAACCCCAATACCAATCTCCCAGACCCCAGTTTAGCGCCAGCCCGTCCAGCAACGCCCCTAGGCGGCAATTTTCCCCCACCAGCATTTCAGGCAGAAAATGTCTCTGTACAAGTGCTTCATGCTACAGGCTTACCCGTGGATGAATGTGATTATCTCGCAATTGGGGCGGGACTTGGTAGTTTTGTCTGGGTTGATTTACTGCGAATTAGTGGCGTCCGTGCTGACAAGATTTTGGCTATGGGATTAGAGGCGGAACCTTATGCACGTTATAAGCGCCTTTGTCTAAATTCGCAAATTCCCTTACAGGAAAGATTGCGCTCTAATTCTGACTCCTGTCCTGATAATATTTGGGGCTGGCCTAGTTATGCCTTGCGGGAATCTTGGCGTGATTTCACGAAAGGTCAGATGAACTCAGCGTTTAAGTATTTGTGGCAAGTTTTTTCTGAGCCAACTTTTATCGAAACTTATACACCCCGTGCAGCTAACGTTTTTGATTCCATAGATCGAGAGGCGCAGCGCATTGGCTGGAATCAAATTTATCGTTATGGGCGAGTTAGATCAATTCGCAAAACTGATGATGGTAGGTATTGTGTCGCCTATTCTCGTCAGGGAGGCGGAAATCATGCTTTTGTCGTTACTCGTTATTTACATTTAGCTACCGGGTATCCAGCAATTCAATTTCTCCCAGATTTGCAGGCTTATCGCGAAAAATATCAAGATTTTAAGACCGTTGTCAATGCTTATGAAACGCACGATCATGTTTATCAACAATTAGAGGCACAGGGTGGGACTGTATTGATTCGGGGGCGGGGTATTGTGGCTTCGCGAATTTTCCAGCGGATTTATCAGGCTAGACAACAAAACCGCCAGATTACAGTTTTGCATTTAATGCGATCGCCTAAACCCCAAGGCAACAAATTTCAAAAAGCCCAACGTCTAGTCAAAAATCATTACGAATTTCAACCCTTCAACTGGCCAAAAGCCTGTTGGGGTGGTGAACTCCGGGCAATGTTAGAAAAAGCAACTCCCGAAGAACGCAAAAGCTTACTAGCAGACTGGGGCGGCACAACTACAGCAGACCGTCAAGACTGGCAACGCATCACCGAACAAGGTTTAAAAGAAGGCTGGTATCAAATTGCTTTTGGTGAGGTCTTAGGAGTAGAACGAGATGCCCAAAACCGCACAATTACCCGTATCCAAGAAAAAGGTTTTGGGGAAATGAATCTAGCCGCTGACTTTATTATTGATGCCACCGGACTAGATGCCAAAGTAGATGCCAGTCCCCTACTGTTAGACTTAGTCAAACATTACAACCTACCCCTAAATTATCTAGGGCGGTTAGTAGTAGCAAACAATTTTGAATTAGCAGAAATGCGTAGTGGTAAAGGGCAGATGTATGCAGCCGGGGCAATTACTCTCGGTGGCCCCTATGCAGCCGTTGATAGTTTCCTCGGCTTGCAGTATGCCGCCCTAGTCGCCGTCGATGGACTCGCCACCGCCCGTGCGCCAGGAGTCCAGCGTTTAAATGTTATAAGTTCCTTTGGGCAGTGGTTGAAGTGGGCGTTAAATCAGTCACCTTAGGAAATACCAAGGAATAAATCATCCCGTAGGACAGGCATGCAAGCCTTGTCTGTCCATCTAAATCCCTCTGGGGATTCATGAAAACAGGAATTAGTTTCTTCAAAAATTGATAGTGCTGATTCTAGTTTTTTATCAATGTGTAAGTCCTCATGGCTAAAGTTGAAGAATTTGCACCCCGAAAACTCTCCGAAGCCGACCTAAAACCGCGCGGGAGGGTTCAACTGAGTCCTGTTAGTTGGCGAGACCAATTTTTGTACCAGCTAATACCAGATAGATTTAGTGATGATAATGAAGCTGAACGGGAACTTTTTGACCCCACCAACCCTTTAAGATACAAGGTTAAACACAAAGCAGACTGGATGGCAGCAGGTACAAAGTTTGTCGGTGGCACTCTCAGGGGAATTAAGAATAAATTAGACTACTTGCAACGCCTAGGCGTAACAACGCTGTTGATTAACCCACCTTGGCGACAACGTCCTGAACTAGAAACCTACCACGGCTACGGTATTCAAAACTTTTTGGATATTGACCCCCGCTTTGGGACTCGCCAAGATTTAAGAGATTTGATCGATGCTGCCCACGATCGCCTGATGTATGTCATCTTGGATGTAATCTACAACCGTAGTGGTAATAACTGGTTCTACAAAGATGAAAACGATGGTAGTCCCAGAAACACCATGCCTTACCGCGAATCGCCTCCCTATCCCGTTCATGGTTGGTGTTCTAGCCAAGGCGAAAGTATCCCTGAAATCACCAGCCTTGACAATGGCGTTTGGCCAGAGGAATTTCAAAATCTCAACTGGTACACCCGTTCTGGAGAAATTGCCACTTGGGACTTTTCATATTGGGAAGATCCTCTCAGTCCCTATGCAAAATTTCGGCGTGGTGACTTCTACGATCTCAAAGACCTGAACCTAGACAACAATGAAGTAATTGCGGCTCTAGCAAAAGTTTATCAGTATTGGATTGCTCTCTCTGACTGTGATGGCTTTCGGATAGATGCAGTCAAATATGTTTCTCCCGAACATTCCCGTAAATTCTGTACTGCAATTCGCGAATACGCCCAATCCATCAGTAAGGATAACTTTTTACTCACAGGAGAGATAACTGCCGATAGTATGGCTGGCGCATACATTGACGTTATTGGCCGTAACCTTAGCGCTAGACTAGACATTATGCAAGCCCCTAATGAATTGGCGGCAATGGCGAAGGGATTAGTACATCCCAAAAAGTTTTTCGATTTGTATGGCGAAAATAATCTTGCAGGCCAATATCGGCAAATAGGGCTGTATCATATCTCCGTTTTGGATGATCATGATATGGTCTACCACCCCACCAAGCAGCGGTTTGCCGCCCACAGCGATGTCCCTAACCTCTACCAACAGGTTGCCCATGTTGTCGGTGTGCAATTAACTATGCCGGGAATTCCTGCTATATATTATGGAACGGAACAGGCTTTTGATGGCAATGAAGCTGATCACGACTACAACGTAGAAGGTGGTCGTTTTGCTGAAGATAGATACATCAGAGAGGCCATGTTCGGTGGTGCTTTTGGCGCATTTCAAACAGCAGGCTGTCATTTTTTCAATCCAGACCATCCTACCTATTTGCGGATTTCTGCGATCGCACGCCTACGCAACAATCACGATAAAATTGGCAAAGCCCTGCGCCGTGGACATCACTATTTGCGCGAAACATCCTTTTGTAACTACCCATTCTCGATTCCCGGACAAGGAGAATTGGTTGCTTGGTCACAGATTTTATTTGACACAGAAGTTTTGATGGTGTTGAACACTCATGGTTTAGAAAACCGGGGTGCAGAGGTGACAGTGGATTCTTCCATACATCCAAACGGCTCAACAATGACTTTTTTATATAAAAGTGATTGGAATGATACAGAGTTACGTTATCCACCGGAAAACCAAACTGTACCCGTACAACATCACAATGATGGTCGGGCATCTGTGAGGATTGATTTACCTGCCTCTGGAATGGCGATTTTGGTGTAATTCGGGAAAATTTAGCTAAAACCAACAGAAGCCTCACCTATGACACGTTCGCGTAGCATGCGGTCGGCATAGTGCAGCTTGGGATGAATTTTGGGGCAATGACGAATTGACCCCTTGATTCTTGGAAAAATTTATCTAATTTTTCATGAATCCAAGGAGGGATTTTGCTCTGGACAAAATTCGGCTATACTGCCTGAAACCCTTATTGGACTGACGTTTGACAAAATTTATGCTTGTTTCAAAGTCCGACGTTTGGCGATGCTTCCAGCACGCCTCTTTGGACATCGCACCTGCCGAATGTCGGATAAAAATCTTACCTACTACCCAACTGCAATCATACTAATTTTAAAGTATAAAATTGAACTTAATTTAAATATACCATTCGCCAAAACTTAAGTAATTTAACTTAAAAATATTAATTAGTGTAATTAATCGCCACAAAAAATAGCTACTTAAGAAAAACATAAAGATACGCATTAATGGTATAGAAATGTATAGAATCTTGTAAAGATATAAAATATAGTCTTTATCAAATGCAAACATTTTTAGCTTCTTCCTCAATGCAGCTGTCTACCCCACCAAACCAATGTCAGCCTTTGAAGATTATCGCTCTGGGAGATAGCTTAGTGTATGGATTTGGCGACCCGGAAAAGGGAGGCTGGGTTGAGCAATTGCGGCGGTGGTGGATGCTACCGGATAGTGCTGGTCATGTACTCTATAATTTGGGTGTGCGGGGCGATCGCACCCAGCAAGTCGCCCAAAGGCTAGAAGTTGAATTTCGCCATCGGGGCGAACTGCGAAACCGCGTCCCCGACTTGATTATTTTGTCAGTTGGCGTTAATGATTCAGCCCGGTTAGCTCGTGCTGATGGCAGAAACTACACCGATTTTGCTGTGTTTGAATCAGAAATCGCTTCTCTACTAGAACAAGCACAGCAACTCTGCCCCGTGCTATTTGTCGGCATGGTACCTGTAGATGAAGCCAAAATGCCTTTTCTAGATTGCTTCCACTTCAATCATGCTGATCAGTACCGCTACAAAGAAGCAACTCGAATTGCTTGCCATAAAAGGCAGATACCCTATCTGGATATTTTCGATCAATGGATGGAACGCGGTCAAGCTTGGCGGCACAAACACTTGAGCGAAGATGGTCTCCACCCCAATACCCTAGGCTATCAAGCGTTGTTAGAAGACGTGATCAATTGGCAAGCTATCTCCACTTACCATGCAAAATTTGATTACCAGCTAAAGCCATAGTGCTGAGTCAGAATCCATACTCTTTTAATCACCAATTTTTATGTATTGCCCAGCCTTACGGAAAATGTCACAATGCTGATGGATTTTTAAATATAGGTGGTTGTAAATTCGCTTGAAAACCCCTTGATAAAAACTCTAATTCCGCTCCTGGTATTTAAGGATGCACTTCCATGACTCCAACTTTATTTGGTCGTTGGCAAACTCGATTATTACTACTTGCAACTGTCGGTGTATTAGTATCTTTACCTTTTGCAACTGGTTTGATTGGCCCTGCTGCTAACTCAGTTTATTTTTGGATACTTGCCTATATCGCCATTTTTGGTTTAGGCTGGGATACGCTTTATGACTATCTGCAAAAATTTCGCTGGGATAGAGACTGGCCCGCAGCTTATCAACTCTTAGCTGGTATTTGGGAATTAGTATTTGTCTTTTGTGGCGTCAAACTTTTTGGCTTTTTACCAATACCATTACCCAAAGATGAAGTCTCACTAGACGCTTTTATACTGCACTACAGCGTCGTTTGGCTAACAGTTTTTATTACTTCACAAAGCCTCATGCGAATTATATTTCCCCGTTGGCGCTTCCGGGGTGGTGAGTGGTTATAATAACTAAAACTGTAAACTCAATAGTAATGCTGGCTGATATCATTTTCGGCAAGAGATAGGCGTCAAAAATGATGTCATTTTTATGACTTTAACAAGCTCCATAAATAAAGCTTTTTCACAAATTAATATATAATTAATTACTATATTTATGGTCAATATATTAGTCTTAATTGAAATAATAAAAATTTTCAAACACTAATTTGTGTTTAGGGATTTTTATCTAGTAAATTATTCTGATTTATTTTTTTTTGTAATTCTACAATTTTAGCTATTTTTGATTATTTTTTTCTCCTCTTGACTGAATATTGCTATGTTTACTTTCTGGAAAAATGATTTATAAAGTAAATTCTAGCATCCTAGAGTGCATTACACTGTATTAACCTAATCTACAGTTAATTAAACTTAGCTTTATACTTTACTTCTAAATCTCGCTATTTCTGCATAGGGAAATTCAAATGTCGAATTTTGAGTTAGTACTGAAGCTATTACTACAACTAACTATCATTTTGGTAGTTTGTCGGCTAATAACTATTGTCGGGCGGCGCTATTTTGAGCAAACTGACGTAGTTTGCGAAATGATCGTCGGTGTCATGTTGGGTCCATCATTGTTTGGCTTAATCGCCCCAGACTTGCAGCAATGGATATTTCCCAATGCACCAATCTTGCTGGCAACGGGAGCAAAGATTCCTAACCCCTCAATGTCAATTCTCTTTGCCATCAGTCAGATTGGGTTAGTAATTTATATGTTCTTGATTGGCTTAGAATTTAATACCGATTTGATTAAGCAGCGCATCAAAAGTGCAGGTTTGATTTCTGGTGCGGGAATACTTGCACCATTTACTTTAGGTGCAGCAGCAGCTTTTTTATTGTATGGCAAAGCTGAACTGTTCAAACCTGGCGTAACTCCTTGGGCAGCGGCTTTATATCTAGGCGCTTCTATGTCGATTACTGCTTTTCCCATGTTAGCCCGAATGCTGTATGAGCGTGGTATTGCCAAAACCAGCTTCGGAACTTTGGCATTAGCTGCGGGTTCGATGGATGATGCTACTGCATGGTGTTTACTGGCTATTGTTCTAGCTAGTCTGAAAGCGAACCTCAGTATTGCCATCTTTGCTATCGGTGGTGGTATCGGCTATGTGCTATTGTCAATTTTTGTCGGGCGTCCGGTATTTACCATTTTTACTCGGATGACAAACCGTGACGGTGGTGTAACGGTTCAAACCCTGACTTTAGTATTGATTGTTTTGATGTTAGGTTCTTGGTTTACCGATGCAATGGGCATCTATGCAGTGTTTGGTGCGTTTATTTTGGGTACAGCGATGCCACGGGGTGAATTTGCCCAACAAATACAGGAACGCACTGAGTATTTGACTACTGCATTTTTACTACCAATATTTTTTGTGTTTTCTGGTCTTAACACTCAAATTGGATTAGTCAACACACCAACTTTGTGGGGAATTACTATCTTAATTATAGCGATCGCTATTCTCGGTAAAGGTATCGCTTGTATGTTAGCAGCAAAATTGGCGGGTGAAAATTGGCGTGAATCTGCAACTATTGGCGCTCTGATGAATGCTCGCGGTTTAATGGAGTTAATCATCCTCAATATTGGTCTTGAGCAAGGCATAATCACCCCAACTTTATTCACGATTATGGTTATTATGGCTATCATTACTACACTCATGGCTTCACCGCTAGTTGCCTTATTGTTGCAAGGTACAAGCTATGTAAAATCATCTGTTTAAGCAAATTTAATCAGAGGCTTGAGTTGTCAATCACCTGCTTGATACTCATTACGTAGGGCTTTAGCAGATCAATATACTTAGAGTTTTGTTTTTGTTAAAAATTACCTTGTAGTAGTATTGTTTAAGCGGCACTACTACAAATCTAAAATATCAGAATTATGGTCTGTTTACCTGAATATTGCTTGATATTGCTAATTCCTGATTTGTTTTACCGTTAGCTATTAAATTCATAATAATTAATCTTTTACGGTTGATCTTGGTACTAACAATAATTAACATCACAACTGAGTGCGAACGAACCTAGGGTGTGTTTAATAAACTTAATATTTTCCAGTTATTTAAAGGATCATCTTAAATAACCTGGGTAGTCGCTTTAGAGGAAATCATGCACATAGTTATTCTTGTCCTGGTTGAGGTGCTGATTGTGATTGGACTGTCACGCCTAGTAGGGCTGGCATTCCGCTCAATTAAGCAACCATTGGTAATTGGTGAGATTGTTGCCGGGATTATGCTCGGCCCTTCTCTATTTGGTTTGATTGCCCCCCATGCAGCAGTTACCCTGTTTCCACCAGAAACTATTCCTTATCTCAATGTTTTGTCTCAGGTGGGACTGATATTTTTCATGTTCCTCATTGGGCTAGAACTAAATCCAAAGTATCTCGGTGGGCAGTTAGAAATAGCAATTTTGACTTCTCATGTCAGTATTTTAGTGCCCTTTTCCTTAGGAACACTGCTAGCAGTAGTGCTTTATCCTCTGGTTTCCAACGGTACTGTCTCGTTTACCGCCTTTGCCCTATTTTTGGGGGCGGCGATGTCGATTACAGCTTTTCCCGTGCTAGCACGAATTATTACGGAAAATAATTTGCAAGGGACACGCTTAGGAACATTGGCGTTAACCTGTGCAGCAGTAGATGATGTCACGGCTTGGTGTTTGTTAGCAATAGCGATCGCCGTAGCTCGCAATGGTAGCATCGATCAACAAGCTGTCCTCACCATACTTGCAAGCTTGCTCTACATCGGCTTTATGTTCACCGTAGGGCGCTGGTTCCTCAAACGTCTTGCTACTTACCATCGCCGCACTGGACGCTTGAGTCAATTTGTTCTGGCTGGGATTTATATGGCAGTGGTTGCTTCTGCCTTAATCACCGAACTAATCGGCATTCACCTGATTTTTGGGGCATTTTTACTGGGCGCAGCTATGCCCAAGAACGCAGATTTAGTCCGGGAATTGGCGATCAAAACCGAAGATTTTGTCCTGATATTTTTGCTACCAATATTCTTTGCCTACAGTGGATTGCGGACGCAAATCGGCTTGCTGAACCGTCCTGAGTTATGGCTGTTGTGTGGATTGGTGTTAGGAGTGGCGATCGCAGGCAAGTATATTGGTACTTATGTAGCAGCACGTGTTGGTGGCGTTAATAAACGGGAAGCCTCTGCACTCGGTTGGTTAATGAATACTCGTGGTTTGACTGAGTTGATCGTACTCAATATCGGTTTGGAGTTAGGAGTAATTTCACCCCTACTATTTACCATGCTGGTGATCATGGCATTAGTCACCACATTTATGACTTCACCACTGTTGGAATGGACATATCCGAAAAAGCTGATCAGGTTAGATGTAGTAGAACCAGATTCAGAAGCAGAAACGGTTACAGAGGTCACTGCTGGTGAATCTTACGTTCGTCCCTACCGGATTTTGGTACCAGTGGCTAATCCTAGTACGCAAAAAGGGTTGCTACAGTTGGCAGTAGCTATCTCTCTCAATTACCGACAACCCACCATTGTTAATCCCCTCAGTCTGATTGAATTTGAAGAAGACTATGGCTTTGAGAGTACCCCTATTGAGGTTGACCGATTAATTACCCAGCGTCAGCAACAGCTTGAAGAAGTGATTAATACTCTAGAACCACCGACAATACGCTCTCATCTGCATCCTATCGTCGGGATATCGAGCAATGTCGCTAGGGAAACAGCACAGATAGCCAAAAATGAGCAAGCTGATTTAATTTTAGTGGGATGGCATCGCCCAGCTTTTAGTACTAATCGCTTAGGTGGAAGAGTCGGTCAAATTCTCTCTACTGCACCAGTAGATGTGGCGGTGTTTGTTGACAGAGGAGGAGAGCGATTAGAAAACTTGTTGGTTCCCTACTCTGCAAATACTCATGATGATTTGGCACTGATACTGGCTCTGAGACTGCTGCTCAATCGTGATACTTGTATGTTGCAGATTTTACGGGTGGTTTCTGAAAATCAAGTGAAAGACGAATTGAGTTATGAACTGCACACGATGATGGGGCAATTGCCGACTAGTGTAAGCGATCGCATTGAGATCAAGACGATTGAAGCCCCAGAGCCAATTCAAGCCGTAGTCACTGCTTCAGAAACGGTTGACCTGACTATTGCAGGTACCAGCCGCGCTTGGGGTATTGAGCGTCAAACCCTGGGACGATACACAGATCAACTCGCCATCCAATGTCGCTCTTCACTACTAATTACCCGCCGCTACAGTCAAGTTACCTCTCATCTTGCTTCTGTACTTTCTGAAGTTAACCCTCAAAGTCCAGCCCTCAGATAGGTAAAAAAATGACTCATTTCAATTTCAAATCCTTAGCTTTTTATGGAGTAGCGATCAGTTCAGTTCTTATCTTATTTAAAACTGTCACCGCCTATGGCGAAAGTAATCTCAAGACTGCTCCCTCAATTAACAGCCGCTACCTTCTGACACTAGCGGAAAATTTGCCGAACTGTGAGAAATCCAACACCCTAACCTTAAACATTCAACAATCGGGTATTTACTTGAATGCTTCTTTATTACCAGCAAACACCAACGCAGATACTGAGCAAAAGCTTCCCCTTTCAGGACTTCTGCACGATCGGCAGTTAAGCTTATCTGGCAATGTTGACAAATCCATCCTTTGTAACAACCCTCAATCTCAACAAGAGCCGACTGACTCAGTCACAATTCAAATACCACTGGTAGATAAAGGTAGTATTCTCGGTCAATTAACTGTTAATGGCATTTCCAAACCTCTGGAATTTACCGCTGTACCACAAACAGATAAGCAAGCATCTCCGAAGTCAAACAGCCCTTGAAAATGGGTATTGGGCATTGGGGAGGGTTTTACTATTACCCATTACCCATTACCCATTACCCATTACCTATTACCTATTACTTACATCAGAAATTAAAAAATGAATCAGTTACTTAAAAATAGGCAATGTTTCCCCTCATACCAGCAGATATTTGGCATTACCTTATTGAGTTTGTACGCTGCGATTACCTTTGAAACAAGCAGCAGTATTGCCGCACCCGCATCCACCCTAGATAATTGGCGCTTTAACCCAAATAAACTGCAACTAGAAATTACCCTCTCGGCAGGTAGCACTCCCAGCTACTTTTACCTTGCTCAACCCCCGCGTCTTGTTGTCGATATACCAAATACTAAATTGGGACGTGTTCTCGCTCAACAAAATTATTCTGGAGCTATCCAAAGCGTTCGAGTTTCCCAGTTAAACGCCAGCGTTACTCGCATTGTTTTGGATTTAGCACCAGGGACTGTTTTAGATCAAAATCAGGTGCAACTGCAACCTGTTTCCCGACAAAACCCCACTCGCTGGGTATTAAGCTCTGTCATTGCCAACAATAGCACTTCTTCACCAAATAACTTATCCCCAACCCCATATAACTACCAACAGCAACCCTTTGTCACTGTACCGCCCTTAACTCCTAACAACTCCTCTCAACTACCCGACACTACTCTGCCTCCAGCTACTTTCCCCAATCAATCGGGTAATCTTAATCGCGTTACAGTCCCCAATTATGTGCCTAATGCTCCTAATTCCGGTAACTATCCAGCCAATGTACCTGAGATCAAAGTGATTGAGTTTGGTCAACCGCTTCCCAAAAGCAAATAAGCGATCGCTTATTTGTAATGGTTCATCGGAAAAAAGCGATGGGGCGGGGCGCTGCTGCTTTGATCTAGATCGCCATTACCCCAAAACCAAAACTAGAATCTATCCGTATCCTGCGGCGTACCGACAGCACCAGGTTGCGATAAAAAGAAATTTTGAGCAGATTCATTCTGATATATGCATCGAATATCAGGTTTTTCACTGTCCAAATTACCCGTAAACCCAAAGGTATTCAGACGATTCTTACATTCTCTTACCTGATCAGAAGTTATCAGCTTTTTCTGTTCTAAAAGTGCCCAGTTATTTTGACGCAGAACGCATCCAGGACGCATACTCGGTTGAGCAACATAGACATTAAACGGGTTGAGAGTCACGAACAGTCTGGCATCCATTACCATAGCGCTGGCACCATACTGTACGCAAAGGTCAGGGTTTGGGGCTTTGGTGTCAATAAATTCACGGGAAGCCACATTTGATGGAGATAACGTGGTTGTAGAACTAAAAGCAATGCCAATACCAATTCCTAGAATTAACACCCCTCCCAAAATTGCGATCGTGGTGAAGTTAAATATTGGGGATTGTAAAACAGAGGGTTTAGAAGTAGTAGTCGATCTACCAGTTGATTTACGTCTCATTTTTGCTTATTCACCTTCGCGCCGAATTGGTAGGGAGTGGTCTCAACTTCTCTCCCTCCTTTAGTATGCCGAGTTTGGAGAGCAATTACCCGCTTTCTTTTTCTTAGTATATCGTGCTGATATTACTAGGAATAGCGATCGCACTGTCTCCACAAGTCCAAGTTGATTTTTTTGTCTCACCCCTTCGGCCTTTGCTACCGTTTGCAATACACACCATTCGTAGGGGACACAGCAATGCTGTGTCCCCAGCTGTCTTGCATCCAAACGAGAACCACTATGTTGTCTCTTGTCTAACAAGACAGTCACCAAAAACAATGCGATACTAAGTAAATATTCTGAATGCTGTCAAAAGAGGTGTGAAATGGAGCCATTAACCGCTGGTGCGATCGCCTTTACAATTTGGCTAGGAGGTAAAATCCTCGACTGGTCAACAGACAAAGCCTTTGATACAGCTTCAGAACGAGTAATGCAACTCTTGAAGCAGAAATCACCAGACACAGCAAAAGCCTTAACAGCAGCAGCCGAACGAGAAGATATTGGCGAAGCCGTCTTAGTCGAAGAAGTGAAAAAAGCAGCAGCCACAGACCCAGATATTCAAGCAGCAGTAGAAGCTCTAGGACAAACTGTAAACCAGAATCCCGAACTAGAAAAGCAGCTAACAACCGTAATTGAAAATTGGAAAGGGATCAATATCAAGGGCGGAATCAACACATTCAATAATTCCCCCATCACCTTTAATTGACTACAGTCGCCCGAACGGGAACGGGTAAAGTCAAATCCCCCGAATAACATTCTATATTCCGGCTCCGCCAACTTTGTCGGACGAGAACACGAACTAACCCAACTCCATGAAAAATTGCAAAACCCCCAAGCGGTAGCCATTTCCGCCGTTGCTGGTATGGGTGGAGTTGGCAAAACCGAACTAGCAACCCGATACGCAAAAACTCATCAAGCTGATTATCCTGGTGGAATCTGCTGGTTAACAGCCAGAGAAGCGAACTTAGCAGCAGCAATCATCCAGTTTACCCAACTCCACCTCAACCTAGAAATACCCCAGCAAAATTGGCAGGGAAACCCCCTCAATCTCACAGAACAAGTAGAATGGTGTTGGCAGCACTGGCAACCCCCAGAAGGGCTGGTATTGGTCGTTTTAGATGATGTAACAGACTTAGAGTATTGTCGAGATTTCCTCCCCAAAACCAACCGTTTCCGCCTCTTAATGACAACCAGATTGCGGAACCTAGACGCCAATATTCAGGAAATACCGCTAGATGTGTTGTCACCGGCTGAAGCTTTGCAGTTGTTCACAGCCATAGCCGGTGAAAAGCGGGTACAAAAGGAACTAGAAACAGCAAAACAATTGTGTGATTGGTTGGGATATCTGCCTTTAGGTTTAGAGTTAGTCGGGCGGTATTTAGCAAAAAAACCTCCCCATTGGACATTAGCCAAAATGTTGCAACGGCTAAAAGCACAGCGACTAGAAGATGAAGCCGTCAACCCGGAATTGCACAAAACTCTGAGTACAGCACAACGAGGACTAAAAGCCGCATTTGAGTTAAGTTGGCAAGAACTCGAACCCATGACACAGAGTATTGCTGAGTTATTAAGCTTGTTTGCACCACATATCTTTGCTTGGCAATGGGTAGAATCTGCAACTAATTTACTCAACTGGAATACTGCTGATGTAGAAACCGCGAATGACAAACTTTATGAACGCCATTTAATTCAGTTTGTTGAAGATACCGCAGATGGCTATAAAATTCACCCCTTAATTCGGGAATTTCTGCAAACCAAACTCACAGCATCACCGCAAGCAGAAGAATGGAAACAGGCTTTTGCAGATGTTTTTGTAGACATTGCTAAACAAATACCCAAAGCACCAACCCAAGAGTTTATTAAATCAGTGAAAAATGCTATTCCCCATTTAGCAGAAGTAGCGCAAAATATGACTGCTGCTATCAGCGATGAGAATTTAATTTCGCCTTTTGTTGGTTTAGGGACATTTTATGAAGCACAAGGATTGTATAAGCTTGCAGAATCTTGGCGTGAGCAATCTGTATCAGTAGTAAAATCCCGCTTAGGAGAAGAGCATTCTTATGTCGCCACCAGTTTCAACAACTTGGCTTTACTCCACAAATCCCAAGGCAGGTATAAGGAAGCTGAACCTCTTTTTCTCAAAGCTTTAGAACTATATCAAAGGCAGCTAGGAGATGAAAATCTTTATGTCGCCACCATTTCCAATAACTTGGCAGAACTCTACAATTGCCAAGAAAGGTACACAGAAGCCGAACCTCTTTTTTTCACAGCTTTGGAACTTTGTCAAAGGCAGCTAGGAGATGAGAATCTTTATGTCGCCACCATTTTCAACAACTTAGCTAATCTCTACATTTCCCAAAGAAAGTACACAGAAGCTAAACATCTTTTACTCAAAGCTTTAGAACTCAGGCAAAGGCTACTGGGACAAGAGCATCCTAATGTCGCTATCACTTTCAACAACTTGGGCTTACTCTACTATTCCCAAGGCAAGTACACAGAAGCTGAAGATCATTATCGCAAGGCTTTGAAACTATGGCAAAGGGTGCTGGGAGAAGAACATCCTAATGTCGCTACCAGTTTCCACAACTTGGCATCACTTTACTATTCTCAAAATAGATACACAGAAGCTGAAAATTTTTTTTTCAAAGCTTTAGAAATAGACATTCAGCTTATAGGAGAGGAACATTCCCAGATCGCCACAACTTTCAACAACTTAGCAGAATTTTACCGTTCTCAAGGCAAGTACACAGAAGCTGAAAAATTATCTAACCAAGCGTTAACAATATATCAAAAAACTTTAGGCAGTCAACACCAAAATACCCAAAACGCATTACTCACTGTAAAAAGCTTACATATCCAAACTCTTCTGCATTGCAATCAGCAAACATTGTTTAGGATTCTACAAGCTCTTGCACAACAAGCAGAACTTACCGCGTTTAATACAGAAGTAACGTTGACGCTGCTGCAAAGACTAGAGAGCAATCCTGAGTTATTGTCATCTATTCGACAAGCATTGCAGCAGCAAACAGAAGCATCAGATGGCGATACATAAACACTGTTTTGCGATCCACAAGCTCATACAACACAACTTCACCCTGCTTCTTTGCTAATAAAAAAAGTCATCTCTAGATGACTAATATATTCGGGAAAATTTTTAGTCTACTTCAGTAGACTTTAGCTATTAGCCCTGAAATTCATTTCTGGGCGGACTAAACTGCTATCAGAGTCTTTTTGCGATCGCTAACCCAAAATACTACCAGCTTGAAAAATCTGTTCCACAGTCAAATTCAACTCCGGGAAAGATGGTGAAACTATCCGCTCATCACTTCTAAATCGGCTAACCTGATACTCACCATCAATCAATTCGTAAATAGAAATAGTTGGTTGCTTCGGATTCCCTATGTAGGGAGTCCCACCCAAAGCTAAATAATCAACAATCCAATATTCTTGAATACCAATCTCTTCATAATCCCTAGCTTTCGTTAAATAATCAATTCGCCAGTTAGTACTAACAACTTCTATTACTAATGGAATTGATGCACCTTGAGTAACAGTAGATTCTTTTTTCCATAACGGCTCATTTACTAAATTAGAGCGATTTAGTACCACTACATCTGGTAAATAGCATGATTCACCCTCAGGCGGCTTGACTAGGACTTGATTAGGTATGCCGTAAGGGAGATTTAATCGTTTACATTCAAAACCTAACTCGACAATCAAAAACCCTTTAATATCTTCATGTTCTCCTATAGGCTGATTCACTTCGACAATTACCCCATTATGCAGTTCATAACGCTTCTCTTCTGGCTTCCACTCTACAAAATCTGCAAAAGTTACTGGTTTTGGTAAAGCTTGGAGCATAACTTACCTACTTTTGTCAACTCTAAATTACTCAAAATTAAACCCCTAATAGCGATCGCACGCAACAAAAAAACGTAGGGGCGGGGTTTCCCCGCCCTTTTGGTTTTTAAGCTGCTAACAGTGTTTTTTCCAGAGGCGTCCAACGGAAAGCGCGATCGCCACCCCGCTCAATTACAACCTTCACCCGTGGTTCTAAACCGGGCAAAGTCGCTAAATACTCAACTTCCTGATTGGAAAGAATATGCCCTTCAATAATCCACAATACCAACCCCTTAGACTTGGGTGGTAACTGTTCTAGCTGATAACTGAGAATCGGGGGTAGATAGTATACCTCACCCACAGCCGCACCACTACCAGTACTTTTTTTACCAAGATGCGGCGGTCTGACACCATGAACTCTTGTCAGATAAGCAGCCACATCGCCCAATCCCCTCGCTGTAATATGGAGGTTAGCATAGCCAGCCGCACGTAGTCGGCGGCGATATCGACCTTCATAACCCCCTTCCAGAGGAACATATACCCCAAGAGCACCAAATTTTTCCAGATCCCGAATTAAAGCATTGCCAGTGGTAAGTAGTGCCATAGATTTTCGTCTTATTCCACTTAGATATCTCTATTATTTACCGTTTGCCAAGAGATTAAGTTAGATTAAGTGACATAATTTAAGCAAAATGGTTTTGAAGACCGAACTTACGTCTTGCTCCCTTACCCCAAGCCAAAAATTCCTGGCAAAATACTGGACAAAAGTAAAGAAATGATTTATATTTTGAGATCGTGACCAAACAGTAAAAATAGAGTACCCTCTTATTCGCATTCTAAGCTAGTGTTAGCATCAAGGGCTGATGATATCGATTCCTCAAGGAATTAGCTGGCTGAGATGGGTAAGAGACTGGTAAACTAAAAAAGCTTTCCGGTCAATTGAGGGTCTGGCGGACAAAAAACCACAGTTAAACCTCAGATCCAGACTACATTCACACCTGAAGCCCCTGAAAAAAAAACAGGCAAAACCTTAAACAATAGTTTAAAGTAATTAGTGAAGTAGAAAATGAGCAGCAATGTTGGTTTAATCGCATTGCATCAGCCTCAGGAAAAGGATACTGAGCGGAAATCAGCCGCTTAAGTCCAACTACAACCTCCAGAGTGCCAGAGTAATTGCTTGGACGAAAGCATTGCTGCACAAAGCGTAAAGCAGTAGCGCCTTGCATTGATTCCAGAAGTAATTCCTTCCCAATGATTGGGAAGACACCGATGGCTGTTCTGGTGACCAAGAGAGTGAAAGTAGACAGATTCACCAAACAGTAGGGACACGGTTTGTTGCGTCACAAAGAATTTGAACTAGTATCAGCTAGTACAAATGCCAGAGGCTCGTCCACCCTCAGCTGACGCTGAAAAAGTGTGTCCTCTAAAATCCGATTCCAAGGTCAGCAACTAGAAAGGAGAACCAGTTACTGTGTCTGTAGGTATTCTCGGCACCAAGCTGGGCATGACTCAAATCTTTGACGAGGCAGGAAGAGCTATTCCTGTCACGATTATTCAAGCCGGGCCATGCACTGTCACACAAGTTAAAACGAAACAAACCGACGGTTACTCCGCCATCCAAGTTGGTTATGGCGAAGTCAAACCAAAGGCACTAAACAGACCCCTGCTAGGACATTTGGCAAAATCATCTGCCCCAGCATTGCGTCACTTAAACGAATATCGCACCGATAGCTCCAGCGACTACGCATTAGGTCAAGCGATTAAAGCAGATATTTTTAGTGCAGGTCAAATTGTCGATGTAGTCGGCACAAGCATCGGGCGTGGTTTTGCAGGCAACCAAAAGCGTAACAACTTTGGTCGCGGACCCATGTCACATGGTTCCAAAAACCACAGAGCGCCAGGTTCCATCGGTGCCGGTACTACACCAGGTCGTGTCTATCCAGGTAAGCGGATGGCAGGGCGTTTGGGCGGTAAACGCGTGACAATTAGCAAGCTAACTGTGGTACGAGTAGACGCAGAACGCAACTTATTGCTAATTAAGGGAGCAATTCCTGGCAAACCAGGTGCTCTAGTAAGTATCGTGCCTGCAACCCTAGTAGGTAGAGCAAAATAGCTGTTAGCTGTCAGCGTCAGCAGCAAAACTCAGGAGTACTGACCACTGAATCCTTCGGGGAAAGTCAGTTGCTCATGAGGGAGAACCCCAAGACCGCACTGACTCACAACTGACAACTGACAACTGACAACTAACAAAGGACAAATAGCAAAATGGTTGAGAGTGTAATTAAAAATTGGCAAGGAGAGCAAGTCGGAGAGACGACCTTCGAGTTGCGAGTTGCCAAACCAGAAACGGCATCTCATATTGTACATAGGGCATTAGTCAGACAATTGAACAATGCTCGCCAAGGAACCGCAAGTACAAAAACTCGCTCTGAAGTCAGAGGTGGCGGTCGCAAACCTTGGAGACAAAAAGGTACTGGTCGTGCTCGTGCAGGTTCTATTCGTTCACCCCTCTGGCGTGGTGGCGGTGTAATTTTTGGTCCCAAACCCAGAGATTTTGACCTAAAGTTGAATCGCAAAGAGCGGCGTTTAGCACTGCGGACAGCCTTAGTTAGTCGCATTGAAGACTTGATAGTGGTAGAAGAATTTAGCGCCGAGCTACAACGCCCCAAAACCAAGGAATTGGTAGCAGCATTGGCTCGTTGGGGAGCAGCACCGGAAATTAAGGCGCTGTTAATTTTGCCGGAAATTGCCGAAAACATCCGTTTATCAGCCCGCAATATTGAGAACTTAAAGCTAATTGCCGCTGACCAGCTAAATGTTTACGATTTACTCCACGCTGACAAGGTTGTAGTTACAGCATCAGCCCTAGAAAAAATTCAGGAGGTCTACAGTGGCTAAGTTTGACCCCCGTGACCTTGCCGATTTAGTGCGTCGCCCCATTGTCACCGAGAAGGCGACCATCCAGATGGAAGAAAATAAATACACTTTTGAAGTAATTCCCAAAGCAACCAAGCTGCAAATTAGGGCAGCAATTGAAGACTTGTTTCAGGTCAAGGTTGTCAAAGTTAATACTCATATGCCACCGCGTAAAAAACGGCGCGTTGGTAAATTCGTTGGTTTCAAGCCCCAATACAAGCGAGCTATTGTCACCGTCGCACCTGGGGACGAAGAAAAGATTAGACAGGTTCTATTCCCAGAAGTCTAAAATTTTAGATTTTAGTTTTTAGATTTAATCCAAAATCCAAAATCTGAAATTAACAGTAGACCAGCGGATAATCCAAAATCCAAAATCTGAAATCAAAAATCGTTTATGGGTACTCGTTCTTATCGCCCTTATACCCCCAGTACTCGCCAAGTTACAATCTCCGACTTTGCGGAAATCACGAAATCCGAGCCAGAAAAATCACTAACTGAATCGGTACATCGTCCCAAAGGTCGGAATAATCAAGGGCGGATAACCAGCCGTCGCCGGGGTGGCGGACACAAACAGCTTTACCGCATTATTGACTTTAAAAGAGATAAGCGGAATATTCCGGCTACAGTTACAGCAATTGAATACGATCCCAACCGGAACGCGCGGATTGCCCTGTTGCTTTATGCAGATGGCGAAAAACGCTATATCCTCCAACCCAACGGGTTGACTGTGGGGAAAACCGTGATTGCTGGCTCTGATGCACCCTTTGAGGATGGCAATGCTTTGCCCCTCTCCAACATACCCTTGGGTACTAGCGTTCACAACGTAGAAATGACTCCTGGTAAAGGCGGTCAAATCGTGCGTGCTGCTGGTGCTACAGCCCAAGTAGTGGCAAAAGAAGGTAATTATGTAACTCTCAAGTTGCCTTCGGGAGAAGTTCGCTTGATTCGGCGTGAATGCTACGCCACCATCGGACAAGTAGGCAACACCGATGCCAGAAACCTGAGTGCAGGTAAAGCAGGGCGAAACCGTTGGAAGGGTCGCCGTCCTAAGGTCAGAGGTAGCGTCATGAACCCGGTTGACCACCCACATGGCGGTGGTGAAGGTAGGGCGCCTATCGGTAGACCAGGACCTGTGACACCTTGGGGTAAACCTACCTTGGGTGCTAAGACACGGAACCGGAAGAAACTCAGCAGCAAATTGATTGTGCGTCGTCGCCGCAAATCTTCTAAACGTGGTCGTGGCGGTCGTCAGTCCTAGAATTTGAAATTTTGGATTTTAGATCGGGTCTACTTTTAAGCATTCAAAATTTGTGAATTCTGAGCAGAAGCCTAATTATCCAAAATCCGAAATTCTAAATCCAAAATTCCTCCGGGTTCCGCAGTCGCTCATTGGGGAGACGCCCAAGACCGCGCTGCATCACCAAAATCCAAAATCCAAAATCTAACTATGGGTCGTTCTCTAAAAAAAGGTCCTTTCGTCGCTGATCATCTGCTCAGTAAGATTGAAAAGCTGAACGCTAAAAACGAAAAGCAAGTTATTAAAACTTGGTCGAGAGCTTCGACAATTTTGCCCCTGATGGTAGGTCATACCATAGCGGTTCACAATGGTCGCCAACACGTTCCAGTTTTTGTAAATGAGCAAATGGTAGGGCATAAGCTGGGGGAATTTGCCCCAACTCGTACCTACAGGGGTCATGGAAAAAGTGACAAAAAAGCAGGCAGATAGTCAATAGCTCTTAGTCCTTAGTCCTTAAACTAATGACTATTGACTAATGACTATTGACAAATGGAGAAAATTATGGCTACTGATACTACTGAAGCAAAAGCGATCGCGCGTTATATCCGCATCTCTCCCTACAAAGTACGCCGTGTCCTCGATCAAATTCGGGGACGATCATACAGAGAAGCGTTAATCATCCTAGAATTCATGCCCTATAGAGCTTGTGAACCAGTATTAAAGGTTCTCAGAAGTGCCGCTGCCAATGCCGAGCATAATGCTGGGCTAGATCGAACTGATTTGGTGATTACCCAGGCATACGCCGATCAAGGCCCGGTTCTGAAGCGGTTCCAGCCCAGAGCTCAGGGACGAGCTTACCAAATTCGCAAGCCGACGTGTCATATCACTGTTGCTGTTGCTGCTAACGCCACTGCCCAATAAGCACGCTTACACGAAAAACTGCGTAAAGTAAGAAATTTTAGAGGAAGCATTTGTGGGACAGAAGATTCATCCAGTTGGTTTTCGGCTGGGTATTACCCAAGAGCACCAATCCCGTTGGTTTGCCGTTCCTGACCGTTATCCAGAATTGCTACAAGAAGACTACAAACTTCGTCAATACATAGAACAAAAGCTCGGCAGACTGGCGCCAAATAACGCCGGGATTTCCGAGGTGCGGATTGAGCGCAAAGCTGACCAAATCGACCTAGAGGTACGCACAGCCAGACCTGGTGTAGTAGTAGGTCGTGGTGGTCAAGGTATCGAAGCTTTGCGTACCGGACTTCAAGAACTTTTGGGTAGCAATCGCCAAATTCGCATTAACGTAGTTGAAGTGCAACGAGTTGATGCTGATGCCTACCTGATTGCAGAATACATCGCTCAACAATTGGAACGCCGTGTTTCATTCCGTCGGGTAGTACGGCAAGCAATCCAGCGTGCCCAAAGGGCTGGTGTTCAAGGTATTAAAGTGCAAGTTAGTGGTCGGCTCAACGGTGCAGAAATTGCCCGGACAGAGTGGACTCGTGAAGGTAGAGTACCTCTACATACCTTACGGGCTGACATTGACTACTCTTATTGCACAGCCAAAACGGTTTATGGCATTCTCGGCATCAAAGTTTGGGTGTTTAAAGGAGAAATTATCCCTGGACAGGAAGAAACTCCTCCACCACCTACAACCCGTGATCGAGATCGCGATCGCGAACCTCGTCGTCGTCAACAACAACGCCGTCGCCAGCAATTTGAAGACCGCTCAAATGAGGGGTAATAAGTCATGGGTAATAGGTAATAGGAAATAAAAGAACTAATTACCAATTACCAATTACCTTTTTCCCAATTACCGATTACCAATTAGTAAGTCATGTTAAGTCCTAGAAGAACTAAATTCCGCAAACAACAACGCGGACGGATGGAGGGTCTCGCCAGCCGTGGTAGCACCTTCAATTTTGGTGATTTTGCACTCCAAGCTCAAGAGCCAGCTTGGATCACCTCCCGGCAAATTGAAGCTTCTCGTCGGGCAATGACCCGTTATATCCGCAGAGGTGGACAAATCTGGATTCGGATTTTCCCAGATAAACCTGTAACAATGCGTCCCGCAGAAACTCGGATGGGTTCCGGTAAGGGTTCACCAGAGTTTTGGGTAGCCGTAGTTAAGCCTGGGCGAATTTTATTTGAAATCGGTGGTGTGACCGAAGAAATAGCCCGTGAAGCTATGCGTTTGGCTTCACATAAGCTGCCTATAAAAACTAAGTTTCTTGTCCGCTCTCAACCACAGGAGCAGGAGTAGGTTATGCCGCTTCCCAAAATTTCAGAAGCTAGAGAATTAAGTGACGATAAACTGTCTGAGGAAATTCTCGCAGTTAAAAGAAAACTATTTCAGTTGCGCTTGCAAAAAGCAACAAGACAACTAGAAAAGCCCCACCAGTTCAAACACGCCCGACATCGCCTAGCCCAATTGCTGACGGTAGAGGTAGAACGCAAACGGGCAGCAAGTGTATCGGCTAAAGCAGAAAAGTAGGAGATTATGGCAGTCAAAGAACGAGTCGGCTTGGTAGTGAGCGACAAAATGCAAAAAACGGTGGTAGTCGCTATCGAAAACCGAGCTCCCCATCCCAAGTACGGCAAAATTGTAGTTAAAA
Organism: Cylindrospermum stagnale PCC 7417; assembly: GCF_000317535.1. NCBI lineage: Bacteria > Bacillati > Cyanobacteriota > Cyanophyceae > Nostocales > Nostocaceae > Cylindrospermum > Cylindrospermum stagnale. The sequence goes on along the minus strand of NC_019757.1, from coordinate 3,499,409 downwards.
CCCAGCGCTATAAAGTCCACGACGAAGATAATAAGTGCAAAGTGGGCGATCGCGTTCGGATTCAGGAAACCAGACCCCTGAGTAAAACTAAGCACTGGCAAGTAACAGAAATCCTCAACGCCAAAGCTACCACGTAAATAGTTGTTACAAAGTTAACAACGACCTTAGGGAGACCGATTGTGATTCAACCCCAAACTTACCTAAATGTCGCAGATAATAGCGGTGCCCGCAAACTAATGTGCATCCGCATCTTAGGCGGTGGTAACCGTCGTTATGGCGGCGTAGGCGATAAGATTATCGCCGTTGTCAAAGATGCCCAACCCAACATGGCTGTAAAAAAGTCTGATGTCGTGGAAGCTGTAATTGTCCGTACTCGCAAAGCTATAAATCGTGATAGCGGCATGTGTATTCGCTTTGACGATAACGCCGCAGTAATCATCAACAAAGATGGTAATCCCAGAGGTACACGGGTCTTTGGACCAGTTGCACGGGAACTGCGTGACAAAAACTTTACCAAAATTGTTTCTCTGGCTCCGGAGGTGCTGTAATGGCAAAACAGCCGCAACCCAAAGTTTTTTATAAAATGCACGTCAAAACTGGGGACACTGTGCAAGTAATTGCTGGCAAAGACAAAGGTAAAGTTGGAGAAGTGCTCAAAGCTCTGCCCCAACTCAGCAAAGTCCTTGTCAAAGGTGTAAATATTAAAACTAAGCACGTTAAACCCCAGCAAGAAGGAGAATCAGGGCGGATTGTCACCCAGGAATTCCCCATCCATAGCTCTAACGTGATGCTTTATTCCACGAAACAAAACGTCGCTAGTCGCATCTGTTACACTTTCACCCCAGAAGGCAAGAAAGTACGGAAGCTGAAGAAAACCGGCGAGCTACTTGATAAATAGTCAATAGCACAACACAAAAGACACAAAACTTTCCCTGACCAAGCCCAGGGATAATCAGGACGAAAAAATATGGCGGCAACAAGACTCAAAAGCTTATACCAAGAGACAATCGTCCCCAAACTGATCAATCAGTTTCAATACACCAACGTGCATCAAGTACCGAAGGTGGTGAAAATAACTGTTAACCGAGGTTTGGGGGAAGCGGCTCAAAATGCTAAGTCATTAGAAGCGTCTTTAAACGAAATTGCCCTGATCACTGGTCAAAAACCAGTAGTAACGCGGGCAAAAAAGGCGATCGCCGGCTTCAAAATTCGTCAAGGTATGCCTGTTGGTATCATGGTAACCCTAAGAGGCGAACGGATGTATGCCTTTCTCGACCGACTTGTTAGCCTAGCATTACCCAGAATTCGGGACTTTCGCGGCGTCAGCGCTAAAAGCTTTGACGGTCGTGGTAACTATACTCTGGGTGTGAGAGAACAGCTAATTTTTCCAGAAGTCGAGTACGACAGCATCGATCAAATCCGTGGTATGGATATTTCCATTATTACCACAGCGAAAAACGACGAAGAGGGCCGCGCCTTACTTAAAGAAATGGGAATGCCCTTTCGCGATCAATAAGTTCATCTAAAGAGGGAACGATGGCGGCTAACGACACAATTGCAGATATGCTGACGCGCATCCGCAATGCCAATCTGGCAAGGCATCAAACTACACAAGTGCCAGCCACAAAAATGACTCGGAATATTGCCAAAGTGTTGCAGAACGAAGGCTTTATTGCTGAATTTGTAGAAGCAGAAGAAGGGGTAAAGCGCAATCTGGTGATTTCCCTGAAATACAAAGGTAAGAATCGTCAGCCCTTAATCACCGCTTTAAAGCGGGTGAGTAAGCCGGGTTTGCGTGTTTACTCCAATAGAAAAGAATTACCAAGGGTACTAGGTGGCATCGGCATTGCCATTATTTCTACATCCAGTGGGATCATGACCGACCGCGAAGCACGGCGTCAGAACTTGGGTGGTGAAGTACTTTGCTATATTTGGTAGTCGTCAAGTACGTCAATCGTCAGTAGTCCAGATCCAATCAACTGACAACTGACAACTGACAAAGGATAAAGGACAAAAATTCATGTCTCGTATTGGTAAGCGTCCAATTACTATTCCCGCTAAGGTACAAGTAGCGATTGATGGCACAAAGGTTGTAGTGAAAGGCCCGAAAGGAGAGCTTTCACGCAATCTGCCTGTCAATGTCACAGTCTCCCAATCTGGGGAAACATTGCTGGTAACACGTCGGGATGAAACCCGTACCTCCAGGCAACTGCACGGTTTGAGCCGCACTTTAGTTGCCAACATGGTTGAGGGAGTCTCCAGTGGTTTTCAGCGCCGTTTGGAAATTCAAGGAGTTGGCTACCGAGCGCAACTTCAAGGCAGTAACCTATTGTTGAATATGGGTTACAGCCATCAAGTGCAAATTGCTCCACCAGAAGGAATTCAGTTTGCAGTAGAAGGTACCACTAACGTCATCGTCAGCGGCTATGACAAAGAAATAGTAGGCAACACAGCAGCAAAAATTCGTGCCGTTCGTCCACCAGAACCTTATAAAGGAAAAGGCATTCGCTATGCCGGTGAAGTGGTAAGACGTAAAGCTGGTAAGACTGGTAAGAGTGGTAAGAAATAAACATGAAACTTACTCGTAGAGAATCAAAACAGCGTCGCCATCGACGCGTCCGTGGTAAGGTTAGTGGTTCCTCAGAACGTCCACGGTTAGCTGTATTTCGCTCTAACGAGCATATTTATGCTCAGATAATAGATGATACTCAGCACCATACCTTAGTAGCAGCTTCGACCATCGAACCAGAGTTGAAATCTAGTTTAGGTTCAGGCTCTAACCGCGAAGCATCTGTACAAGTTGGCAAGCTAATAGCAGCGCGGTCGCTAGAAAAAGGCATCACCAAAGTCGTATTTGATCGTGGTGGCAACCTCTATCATGGTCGCATCAAAGCACTAGCTGATGCAGCACGCGAGGCTGGTTTAGATTTCTAAAGTCATGAGTTATGAGTTATGTGTCATTAATTGAAAGCAACTGACAACTGATCCTTCGGGTGATGCCGACGGCACGCCTGACGGGGTTAGCGTAGATATCGCGTTGCGGCACGTCAGATGCTCACGGGGCAGACCCCCAAGACCGCACTGACTCACAAACAACTGACAACTGACCCTTCGGGTTCGTCAGACGCTCATGGGGCAGACCCCCAAGACCGCACTGACTCACAACTGACTTTCACCAGAGCATTAATTATGGCAACAGAGCGTAAAAGTAGAACAAAGCGTGCCAAAAAAGAAGAAACCACTTGGCAAGAGCGAGTTATCCAAATTCGACGGGTGAGTAAGGTCGTCAAAGGAGGTAAAAAACTCAGCTTCCGGGCCATCGTCGTCGTCGGTAACGAACGTGGTCAAGTCGGTGTGGGCGTAGGCAAAGCCTCAGATGTAATTGGTGCCGTCAAAAAAGGCGTTGCCGACGGTAAAAAACATCTGATTGATATCCCAATCACCAAATCAAACTCCATCCCCCATCCCATTAATGGTACCGGCGGTGGCGCTAAGGTGATGATGCGACCAGCCGCACCAGGTACTGGGGTAATTGCCGGGGGTGCTGTCCGGACAGTACTGGAATTGGCAGGAGTTCGTAATATTCTCGCCAAGCAACTCGGCTCCAATAATCCCCTGAATAATGCAAGAGCTGCGGTTAACGCCCTATCTACACTGCGTACCTTTGCCGAAGTCGCTGAAGATCGAGGCGTTCCCATTGAAAATCTCTACATCTAGTAGAGACGAGATCGCAAAGTATTAGTGTAAATAATTACTAACTACATCATGAGACTCAACGATGTTAAGCCTCAAAAAGGCTCAAAAAAACGCCGTAAGCGTGTAGGTAGAGGTATTTCTGCCGGTCAAGGTGCCAGTGCTGGTCTAGGGATGCGTGGTCAAAAATCTCGCTCTGGTAGCGGTACTCGACCTGGTTTTGAAGGTGGTCAACAGCCCCTGTACCGTCGCTTACCTAAGTTGAAAGGCTTTCCAATTATTAATCGTAAAATTTACACTACGATTAATGTAGAGAAGCTAGCCACCCTGCCTGCCAATACAGAAGTAACTTTAACCTCCTTAAAAGCTGCTGGTATTCTCACTGCTGTCAAGGGGCCATTGAAGATTTTAGGTAATGGAGAATTGGGCGTCCCGCTCAAGGTGCAAGCGGCAGCTTTCACGGGTCAAGCTCGTAGCAAAATTGAGGCTGCTGGTGGGAGTTGTGAAGTCTTAGGGTGAGCCAGAAGCAGCGCACTTCCATGCCAGCCAACTCTCTTCCAGCGCCTGGTTCACTCTAAAGGTAGCACTCTATGATCAGTCGAGATAAAGCCCCAACGGCTCAAGAAACTTTCATGCAGATGGCGCAAGCAGCTGGGTTGAGAGGTAGGCTGCTTGTCACTGTCGGTATTTTAATTTTGGTTCGCCTAGGCATCTTTTTACCAGTGCCAGGAATTAATCGCGAGAGGTTTTCCGAAGCCATATCGGGCAACAATTCCATATTCGGTTTATTGGATATATTTTCTGGGCGGGGACTTTCCACTTTGGGCGTCTTTGCCTTGGGGATTTTACCCTTTATTAATGCCTCCATTATCATCCAATTGCTCACCGCTGCCATTCCCTCTTTAGAAAATCTCCAGAAAAATGAAGGCGAAGCAGGTCGGCGGAAAATATCGCAAATTACACGTTATGTCACTGTAGGTTGGGCGATTGTTCAAAGTGTGGCTTTTTCGGCATTATTTCTCCAGCAATTTGCCTTAAACCCAGGCCCAATATTTGTAGCTGAAACTGCGATCGCTCTCACCGCTGGTTCTATGTTCGTTATGTGGGCCTCGGAACTGATTACAGAGCGGGGTATTGGCAATGGCGCATCTTTGTTGATTTTTGTCAACATTGTTGCTTCACTACCAAAATCCTTGGGTGATACCATTGACTTAGTACAGGTTGGCGGTCGGGAAATAGTGGGTCGCGTTATCGTACTGGTCTTAGTTTTCCTAGCGACTATTATTGGTATTGTGTTTGTGCAGGAAGGTATCCGTCGTATCCCGATTATTTCTGCTCGACGCCAAGTGGGTAGACGAGTATTAGCAGAGCAACGCAGTTATTTACCCCTGCGCCTAAATTCTGGTGGTGTAATGCCGATTATTTTTGCGGCAGCAATCCTGAGTTTGCCACTTTTAATCGCCAATTTTACCAAAAATCCAGATTTAGCAAACATCGTTAACACCTATCTCAGTCCTAGTGGCTCTGCACCTTGGGTATACGCCTTAGTCTACTTAACTTCCATTGTCTTTTTTAGCTACTTCTATTCTTCGTTGATACTCAACCCCGTAGATGTAGCTCAGAACTTGAAAAAAATGGGTTCTAGTATTCCTGGGATTCGTCCCGGCAAGGCTACAAGTGAGTATATTGAGCGTGTAACTAACCGACTGACCTTTTTGGGTGCTATCTTTTTAGGCTTGGTGGCGATTATTCCCACGGCTGTAGAAAGTGGTTTGAATGTGCCAACTTTTAAGGGACTTGGCGCAACATCTTTGTTAATTCTGGTTGGCGTAGCAATTGATACCGCTAAACAAATACAAACGTATGTTATCTCTCAGCGCTATGAAGGAATGGTGAAACAATAGTGACCCGATTAATCTTCTTGGGACCACCAGGAGCTGGGAAAGGAACTCAAGCTCAAACCTTGTCTGAATTCTGTAAAATTCCCCATATTTCTACGGGTGAAATATTACGGCAATCCATGAAAGAGCAAACTCCTTTAGGAATTAAGGCTCAAAGTTATGTTGATAGCGGTGAGTTAGTTCCTGACCAGCTAGTACAGGATTTGGTACAGGAGCGCCTCAATCAACCAGATGCCAAATCTGGTTGGATACTTGATGGCTTTCCCCGCAAAGTAACACAAGCTGTTTATTTGGGGAAACTGCTGGACAAAATCAGTCAGGGTGGCGAAAGAGTAGTCAACTTGGATGTGCCAGATGAAGTTGTGATTACCCGGCTACTAGGGCGGGGACGAAAAGATGATAGCGAAGAAGTGATTCGTCGTCGCTTAGAAGTGTACCGCGCTGAAACTGCACCCTTGATCGATTATTACGGCGATCGCCATAAGCTCCTGACGGTCAACGGCAATCAATCCCAAGAAGAAGTCACTACCGCACTAAAACAGGTAATATCCGTCTAGCCAAACAAGATGAGGGCAGGAGGGGGAACGTAAAATTCAAAAAAAAAAATTTTCTTACTTCCCCACAGCCCCCATGCCTCACTCTTTGGGCAGGAAGTAGGTCAATTTTAGCTAAGATATATTAATAAACAGTTGATATATTTCTTAAATTGTGTTCTTGTGCAGATCAAAGATACTGCCACAGAACAGGAGACTGTTGAGTTGAGGAAAAAACAAATTGTCTAAGCAAGATTTGATTGAAATGGAAGGCACTGTCACCGAATCATTGCCAAATGCAATGTTTCGTGTTGACTTGGACAATGGCTTTAACGTCCTGGCACACATTTCCGGCAAAATCCGCCGCAATTACATCAAGATTTTACCTGGAGATCGCGTCAAAGTGGAGTTGACTCCCTACGACCTGACGAAAGGCAGAATTACCTATAGACTACGGAAGAAGTAAATCTATGCAGAGAATTTTACCATAAAGCCGCCTCTTGTTAACTGAAATACTTTCCCTAAAAATGCTATAATCTACTATTTGGAGTCAAGTACAAAAGGAATGAAAGTCAGAGCCTCAGTCAAGAAAATTTGTGAAAAGTGTAACGTGATCCGACGCCGTGGTCGCGTCATGGTGATATGTGTGAATCCCAAGCACAAGCAACGTCAGGGATAGCAATCTGACTATCAGAGTGAGGTGCGGTATAACATCACCATAAAAACTAAAAGACGCGATTAATCACGTTTTGCTAACTGTAATTACGAGAACAAGAGGGAGAGATTCATTGTGGCACGGATTTCCGGAGTAGACCTTCCACGTGATAAACGCGTCGAGATCGGTCTAACTTACATCTACGGAATTGGGTTATCAAGGTCGCAGGAAATTCTTGCGGCTACCAGTGTAAACCCAGACACCCGCGTTAAAGATTTAACTGATGCCGATGTAGCAGCCCTGCGTGGGGAAATAGAAAGCAACTATCAGGTTGAAGGAGACTTGCGGCGCTTGGAAGCCATGAGTATCAAGCGCTTAATTGACATTGGCTCCTACAGGGGGCGTCGTCATCGCATGGGCTTACCAGTCAGAGGGCAAAGAACCCGTACGAATGCCAGAACCCGCCGTGGGAGAAGGCAGACAGTTGCTGGTAAGAAGAAAGCGCCTGGCAAATAATTATTCCCTGCTCGTAAATGAGAGCAACTTGTACCTTAAATTCATTAAACAAATATGGCGAGACAACCAACTAAAAAATCTGGGAGCAAAAAGCAGAAACGGAATGTACCCAACGGCATTGGCTACATTCAGTCTACTTTCAACAATAGCATTGTCACCATTACTGATCAAAATGGAGATGTCATCTCCTGGGCAAGTGCTGGTTCTAGTGGATTTAAAGGGGCCAAAAAAGGAACTCCCTTTGCCGCGCAAACCGCCGCAGAAAGCGCAGCACGTCGAGCTATCGATCAAGGGATGCGCCAAATCGAGGTAATGGTCAGCGGACCAGGCGCAGGTAGAGAAACTGCTATCCGGGCCCTCCAAGGTGCAGGACTGGAAATTACACTTATTCGGGATATTACCCCTATTCCTCATAACGGTTGCCGTCCACCCAAGCGCCGTCGGGTTTAAACAAAACCTATCAGGTTAGGTACTGAAGGTAAGAAGTTAGAGCTAAGAGAATTCATCTGTAATAGCTGTTTGGGCGTTTAACGCATAAAATGCTTTAGCAATGTTAAGGCTTGTCAACTTCAGACGGATTAGGAAACCAGAAGTGCGTCAGATATTCCCACAGGCAGGGCTGCTAAAGTTTGGACAACCCAAAATAATATCAGCGCCCGTGGGCTGAACAAGGGCGTCAAATTCAACGTATATTGGATTTTGGCAGTTTGATCGACCTCAGCACAAGCTCAGGGTATGAAGTAAATTCGAGAGGCAAATCAATTGCCTGCTAGCAGCACCTTAAAAGGGAGGCTACTCCGTGGCGCAGTTTCAAATTGAATGTGTAGAGTCTAATACTGAGGAAAGTCGCAGCCATTACAGTAAATTTGTTCTAGAACCTCTGGAGCGTGGTCAAGGAACAACGGTTGGTAACGCACTGCGGCGAGTTTTACTTTCCAATCTAGAGGGTACAGCAGTTACAGCAGTAAGGATTGCTGGCGTTACCCATGAGTTTGCTACAGTTCCAGGCGTGCGGGAAGACGTGTTGGAAATCCTCATGAAAATGAAGGAAGTGGTACTCAAAAGCTTTTCCTCTCAACCCCAAATTGGTCGGTTACTCGTTAACGGACCGGCAACAATTACTGCGGCACATTTCGATTTGCCAAGTGAAGTAGAAGTCATCGATCCAACCCAGTATGTAGCCACCCTAGCAGATGGCGGAAAGCTGGAAATGGAATTTCGAATCGAGAAAGGTAAAGGTTATCGCACCGTAGAGCGAGGACGTGAGGAAGCCACATCTTTGGACTTTCTCCAAATCGACTCAGTGTTTATGCCAGTGCGAAAAGTCAACTATAGCGTCGAGGAAGCCCGTGGGGATGGCTCGATCACCAAAGACCGACTGCTCTTGGAAGTTTGGACTAATGGTAGTCTCTCTCCTCAAGAAGCCCTATCCTCTGCCGCTGGGATCTTGGTAGATTTATTCAACCCTTTGAAAGATATTTCCCTGGAACCAACGGACACAGGTTCAGATATTCCAGACGACCCAACCGCCCAGATTCCGATTGAAGAGTTGCAACTTTCTGTACGGGCCTATAACTGCCTTAAACGAGCACAAGTAAACTCCGTAGCAGACTTGTTGGATTACACCCAAGAAGACCTCCTAGAAATTAAAAACTTTGGTCAGAAGTCAGCGGAAGAGGTAGTTGAAGCTTTACAGCGACGCTTAGGTATTACGCTGCCCCAAGAAAGAAGCTCTAAACACAGCTAAGACAAAACCGTTAATAATTCATAGTGCATTATTATGCGTCACCGTTGTCGAGTCAAAAAACTCAGTAAACCAACTGACCAGCGCCGCGCTCTGTTGCGGGCGCTTACCACCGAGCTAATCCGTCATGGTCGGATCACCACTACTTTAATCCGAGCTAAAGTATTACGAAGCGAAGTGGACAAAATGATTACGCTAGCCAAAAATGGCTCTCTAACAGCACGCCGGGAGGCCCTGGGCTACATTTACGATAAACAACTTGTTCATGCGCTGTTTGAGCAAGCTCCCACTCGGTATGGTAACCGCCAAGGTGGTTATACTCGCATCCTGCATACCGTGCCGCGTCGGGGCGATCATGCTGAGATGGCAATCATTGAACTAGTCTAATCAGATTTTAGTCATTAGTCATTAGTTATTGGTCAAGAATCGTAGACAGATGACTCAAGACTAATGATCAAGGACAAAATTTGTATGTTAGAAAGTTGTCAGCTTACACCAATTCATAGAGTAGCCTTGGTAATCCAATACCTGGGCACTCGCTTTCACGGCTGGCAAAGGCAAAAGGCACAGCGAACAGTTCAGGAAGAAATAGAAACAGCTATAGCTACTGTTCTGGGCCATCATGTGACCCTACACGGCGCTGGGCGAACTGACGCCGGAGTTCATGCCGCTGCTCAGGTAGCCCATTTTGAAGCTACAGGTTTAATTCCGGCTCATAAGTGGGCAACGATTCTTAACGGCTATCTGCCCCACGATATATTGATCAGGGCTTCAGCTAGTGTAGATCACCGTTGGCACGCTCGCTTTAGTGCAGCCTATCGACGGTATCGCTATACACTCTATACTGAAGATTTACCGAACTTGTTCGTGAGCCAATTAAGTTGGCATTATTATTATGCACCCCTGGATGAATCCTTAATCCAAGCTGCACTAAAACCTCTGATGGGAAAGCATCACCTGGCTGCTTTTCATCGTGCAGGGTCGAAGCGATCGCATTCTTGGGTAGAGGTGCAAGCAGCAGAGTGCCGTCGCAGTGGTTCATTTCTCCATATTGAAATTCAGGCAGATGGATTTTTGTATGGCATGGTGCGCCTGTTGGTAGGGATGCTGGTACAAGTAGGTTCTGGGCAACGCACGCTGGCTAGCTTCACCGAAATCTGGAAAGAACAACGCCGGGAAGAAGTGAAATATGCCGCGCCCCCCCAAGGACTATGCTTATTGCGAGTTGGCTATCCAGATTTTCCCTTGAACAGAGAGATTTGGTATGACACCCTGCCACAGTTCGTCTGTCCTATAAATATTCCAGGAGAATATCCCCTGGATGATTAGGGTATCTTATTTCCCCTAACCAAACCGTTTATCTTAATTCCACACAAGCAAATCACAACCCCAATGAACAAAACATACCTTCCTCCTCAAGATTCCCTTGAGCGTGAGTGGTACGTAGTAGACGCCACCGATAAACGCCTCGGTCGCCTGGCCAGCGAAATTGCCATGATCCTCAGAGGGAAAAATAAACCGGAATATACTCCCCACTTAGATACAGGTGATTTCGTTGTTGTCATCAATGCCGAAAAAGTAGCAGTCACAGGCAAAAAGCGCACCCAAAAACTCTACCGGCGTCATTCTGGACGTCCTGGCGGAATGAAGACAGAAACTTTTGCCAAACTGCAACAGCGCTTACCAGAAAGGATTCTAGAACATGCTGTCAAAGGTATGTTGCCTAAAAATAGTCTGGGTAAGCACTTGTTTACTAAACTAAAAGTCTACGCTGGGCCCACTCATCCCCACGAGGCTCAACAACCCAAAGAATTAAACATTAATACAATTCCTGGAGAAGAAAATTAATGGTAGCAGTAGAAACTACTAGCGGTCGCGCTGTGTATTGGGGTACTGGTCGTCGTAAGTGCTCGGTAGCGCGGGTACGCTTGGTTCCAGGTGAAGGCAAGTTGACTGTAAATGGCAAGGATGGAGTATTATACTTCCAATTCAATGCTAATTACCTAGGAGTCATCAAAGCGCCCTTAGAGACTTTGGGACTAGAAAATGAATATGACATTTTGGTGAAAGCAGAAGGCGGTGGCTTGACTGGACAGGCAGATTCCATCCGCCTGGGAGTTGCTCGCGCCTTGTGCCAACTAGACCCAGATAACCGCTCACCTTTGAAAACCGAAGGCTACCTGACTCGTGATCCTCGGGCAAAAGAACGGAAAAAATACGGTTTGCACAAAGCCCGGAAAGCTCCTCAGTACTCCAAGCGTTAATCAATTTTGGATTTTGGATTTTAGATTTTGGATTTTGGATTTTGGATTCAGATAAAAATCTAAAATCTGAAGTTATACAAACGCCCAAAGACTGAAAGTTATAATTGATATAGATTCACCACAAAAAGAACAATGGCTAAAGCTGATATTCATCCCAAGTGGTATCCAGACGCTAAAGTTTACTGCAACGGTCAAGTTGTAATGACCATTGGTTCTACAAAGCCAGAATTGCACGTAGACGTTTGGTCTGGAAACCATCCATTTTACACTGGTACTCAGAAGATTATTGATACTGAGGGTCGAGTGGAGCGCTTCCTCCGCAAATATGGCATGAGCAGCACTCAAAGCGCTGAGGGCACAGATCAAAAGTAGCCGGTTGGCTGTAGCTGTTAACGACGGCCCTGCATCTGCTGGGTCGATTGTCATTTAATGCTCAAGCCAACTTGTTATTTTAAGGAGCGATCGCACTCGTTATGGCTGAAACATACCTGCTGGAGAAACTAAAATCCGTTGAACAAACCTTCAATGAATTAACTCGTCGCCTGGCTGACCCCGATACTGCCAGAAACCCCGATGAGTATCAGACAATCGCCAAGTCTCGTTCTTCCTTAGAAGAGGTAGTAAATACCTATGAGATTTGGAGAACTGTCCAAGAAGACTTGGCTGGAGCGCGTCAAGTACTCAAAGAGGCCAATGGCGATCCAGAGTGGCAAGAAATGGCAGCCCTGGAAGTAGAGGAATTGGGTCAAAAACTGGAATACCTAGAAAGCCGCTTGAAAATCTTGCTGCTGCCCCGTGACCCTAATGATGATAAAAACATCATGTTGGAAATTCGCGCTGGCACTGGTGGTGATGAAGCGAGTATCTGGGCTGGAGATTTAGTCCGAATGTACACGCGCTATGCCCAAACCCAAAATTGGCGAGTCAAGCTGGTGAGCGAGTCTGAGGGGGAAATGGGCGGTGTTAAAGAGGCAATTCTAGAAATTCAAGGTGATAGCGTTTACAGCAAGCTGAAGTTTGAAGCTGGAGTGCATCGTGTGCAGCGCGTGCCCGCAACCGAAGCGGGTGGAAGGGTTCACACCTCTACAGCCACGGTGGCAATTATGCCAGAGGTGGATGAGGTAGAAATCCATATTGACCCGAAAGATATTGAAATGAGCACAGCTCGTTCTGGTGGTGCTGGCGGACAAAACGTCAACAAGGTGGAAACCGCTGCTGATTTGTTCCACAAACCGACTGGAATCAGAATTTTCTGTACAGAAGAACGTAGCCAGTTGCAAAACAAAGAACGGGCGATGCAAATTCTCCGGGCGAAATTGTACGAAATGAAGTTACGCGAACAACAAGAAGCTGTAACCTCTATGCGGCGATCGCAAGTTGGGACAGGATCGCGCTCAGAAAAAATTCGTACTTACAACTATAAAGACAGCCGAGTTACTGACCACCGTTTAGGTCAAAACTATTCCCTAAACCCTGTGCTAGAAGGCGATATAGAGACGGTTATCCAATCTTGTATATCTCTAGACCAGCAGGAACGTTTGGCAGAGTTAGCCGTTTCCGGCACTGCTAGCTAATCCCCGCTGTTAAATAACGTGGAAAACCGCTTGTTGGGCTGTTCCTTTTAACACATATAGGCGGTTTTCTAATGCCGTGTTAAGTGCATCTTCTATTTCACTCGGATAACTATAATAAGCAAATTCGTAGTGCATGATGTGATTTAATTTCGTCCACTCCTTCAGGTTTGGGCAGTGGTAAATTAACTTTTCTACTTCTTTTTGCCAACGGGCAAAAATCCGGTAGCTGAAGAAGCTGCTGCACACGTTGCCTTGATCATCCCAGAAAGAAATAGACACCTGATGCTTTAGGCAGTGGATTTTCTTGATTTGCTTAACTTTGTAGCCTTTGGCTTTTAGAGCTTCTTTGGCCTCGGTGTTGGAAATTTGCCACTGTTCTGGTTTAATCTTATTAGCGGCTATTAGGCTTTTGCCTTTGCGGCGATATTGGCTAGTTTTGCGTGGCTGACGAAACATGATGCACCGTTGAAATTATTGGCAATGATTCCCAAAATCTTACTGGTGTTATCTAATAATTAAAGTAAAACTTTTATATCGACAACTTTACTTTTAGAATAACAACTACAACGACGCTTGTCAATATAAAATTTTAATTTTAGATTTGGCTCACTAAACTTGTAAATGCGGTTGAGTAGCTAGATAAGCAGTGAACATTGAAAGCAGAGAAAAACTGGTTGAAATTATCAAACTAGCTCGTGGTTCCATGAGTCAGCGTGGGTTTGGCAAGCTTTTGGGGGTTTCTGCTACTGCTGTTCAGTTGTGGGAAAAGGGCGTGAACGTGCCAGACACAGAATATTTGGTGAAAATTGCAGCGAGAGCAGGTTATACACTCGATGAATTACTTAGCTGCTTGGATGGTAAGCCAATACAAGAAGCCTCCGATTTGAGTCTAATTCTGAGACAAATCCAGCATATGCCTCTAAGCCAAGTCGCTAAGATTGCTCAAGCTGCTGCGGAGCGATTTGCTGATGTCGCTGAGTCTTTGGGAGATGGGGCAAAAGCTAGTTAAATAATTACTGAACATGAGATGATGCACTGAACACAAACCTTTTCCTAAGATTTGACTAAAAGCTTGCTGCTAGAACGTTTCACGATAAAATAAGTTAGTCTAACTATTGTTCTAGATAATATTACAGCCAAACTTGCAAACTACAAATTTAGATTTAGTCTAGCATTGGCAAGCAGAGTTGTAAATACCTAAATAAAATATTTATAGCCGAGAAAAACCCTAGTAAGTACAGCGGAAGAAATATTACAGTTGTGGATTTAGAAGCTAGAAACAAACTGATTGAAGTAGTGAAACTTGCTCGTGGCTCCATGAGTCAGAGGGGCTTTGGGAAACTTCTGGGCGTTTCTGCTACTGCCGTGCAGCTATGGGAAAAGGGAGACTCGATTCCAGATACACATAATTTAGCTAACATTGCAGATAGAGCAGGCTACACAATGGAAGAACTGCTTAACTATCTTGGTCTTAAACCTACATCAGAATCTTCAGATGTAAACCAGATGGTAAAGCACATCAGGTCTATGCCATTAAGTGAAGTAGCAATAATTGGTAGAGCTGTAATGGATAGATTGGCTGCTGCTGCTGAGGCGTCTGTAGATGAAGCAAAAGCTAGTTAAATTTATTTAAATTAATAGTTACAAATTTAGCGGCGCGGTTTTCTTTTATTAAGTGTGATGTCCTTTGCTGTAAAGATTAAACTCTATGGATATGGACAAACATTTTTTGTATGACCAAGACTTTTATGGATGGACACAGCAGCAGGCTAAAGCTTTAGAGCAGAGGCTAGTTCTGGAACTAGACTGGCAAAACCTGCAAGAGGAAATTCAAGCTTTGGGGAGACAGGAGTATCGGGAACTGGTAAGCTGTCTGAGTTTATTAATCGGTCATCTCTTGAAGTGGGAGTATCAACCCGAACAACGCTGTCGCAGTTGGTTTTTAACAATTAGAGAACAGCGTCGCGCTATCCACAGGTATCTGCGACAGAACCCCAGCTTAAAGTCTCGAATAGAAGAAGCCTTGTTAGATGGTTTTGAAGCGGGAGTCGATTTGGCGCTACGAGACACTAACTTACCATTACGAACTTTTCCAGAGCAATGCCCCTATCTATTTGATGATGTCATCGCGGACAGTTTTCTGTGCGATATTCGTCAGGACTGGGAAGGATAATTCCTGCCATTTTGGTTGATTAATTTTTAACATGGGAATTATGGAAAGTACTTAGGGTAATTCACCAATCCAAAATGGCAGCAGCGACACCGGAAAGTTTGGCGAAGTTTGTGAGTTTTTGTCAGCAGCACATCACGGGACAGGAACGGAAGGAAGCGCAAACGTTTTTAGACCGCTTGTTTCGGGCGTTTGGCCATGAGGGAGCGCTGGAAGCGGGTGCGAATTATGAGGAAGCGATTAAAAAAGGTAGTAAACAGGGTAAAACTGGTTTTGCTGATTTGGTGTGGAAACCTCGCGTTTTGATTGAGATGAAAAAGCGCGGGGAAGATTTGAGCAAGCATTATTCTCAGGCTTTTGATTATTGGACGCGGTTGGTTCCAAATCGCCCTAAATATGTAATTTTGTGCAATTTTGATGAATTTTGGATATTTGATTTTGATCTTCAACTAGATACACCTGTAGATAAAATTACGCTGGAGCAACTGCCAGAACGGGCAGGAGCTTTGGTATTTATGGAATTAGGGGAAAAAACTCCTGTATTCCAAAATAACCAGGTAGAGGTAACAGTACGCGCTGCAAGGCGGATGGGTGAATTATTATTAGAGTTGGAAAAGCGGGGAATTGAGAAGTTAACAGCGCAGCGTTTTATTTTGCAATGTGTGTTAGCGATGTTTGCGGAAGATAGGCAACTTTTACCCCGTGATATGTTTATTTCTTGTGTGCAAGATTGCATGAAGGGAGCGAGTTCTTATGATGTTTTGGGTGGGTTATTTCGGGAAATGAATCTTCCGGGAAAAACGCCAGCGGGACGTTATCAAGGGGTGGATTATTTTAATGGTGGGTTATTTTCGCTGATTCATGGAATTGAGTTGACGCGGGAAGAATTAAATTTTTTGGATGTCTCAGCGCGGGAGAATTGGAGTAAGATACGTCCGGCTATTTTTGGGAATTTGTTTGAAGGTACGGTGGATAAAAAGGAGCGTCACGCTAGAGGAATTCACTATACTTCAGAAGCGGATATTATGAAAATTGTTCGCCCAACTATTAGCCGATATTGGGAAGAAAGAATTGAAGCTGCTAATACAATTGGGGAACTTTCTACGCTGCAAATAGAATTGCAAAGTTATCGCGTACTTGATCCTGCTTGCGGTTCTGGGAATTTTCTTTATATTGCATATCAGGAATTGAAAAGAATAGAGATTTTGCTGTTAGACAAAATCCAACAGCGGCGGAAATCTGAAGACAAGCAAATGCAAATAGGTTTGGTGACACCTTTACAATTTTATGGGATGGATACGAATCCTTTTGCGGTGGAATTAGCACGGGTGACTTTGATGATTGCGCGGAAGATTGCAATTGATAATTTGAATTTGACTGAGCCGGCTTTACCGCTGGATAGTTTGGATAATAATATTGTTTGTCAGGATGCTTTGTTTAGTGAATGGAGGCAAGCTAACGCAATTATTGGAAATCCGCCATTTTTGGGTGGAAATCGAATACGTTTAGATTTAGGTGATAAGTATGCTGAAAGTATATTTAGTAAATTTCCTGAAGTAAAAGCACAAGTAGATATTTGCACTTATTGGTTCAGACTAGCTCACGAAAATCTTAATGGTAAAGGTCGAGCAGGTTTAGTTGGTACTAATTCTATCAGTCAGGGAAATAGTAGATATGTTTCCCTGGATTACATCACTCGAAATGGTGGTTATATTCATGAGGCGATTTCAACTCAAAATTGGTCTGGAGAAGCAAAAGTCCATGTTAGTCTTGTCAATTGGTGTTATGAAGAACCATCTAAATTTTATTTAGATTATCAGGATGTCAAGCAAATCAGTTCCTCTCTAAGAACAACAGTTGATGTTTCAATAGCTACTAGATTAAAGTCAAATTTAAACAGATGCTTTGAAGGAGTCAAGCCAAATGCAAAAGGCTTCGTTATTACAGAAAATCAGGCTCAATACTGGATAAAATATAATGATAAAAACAAGTTAGTGATTAAGCTATTTTTGGATGCAGGAGACTTAACTAAAGTTCCACATGGGAAACCGAGTAGGTGGGTTATTGACTTTGATAATATGAATTTAGAAGAAGCCAGTGATTATATTCTTCCTTTTGAACATGTTAGAGTTACTGTAAAACCGGAACGAGAGAATAACCGCGAATCTGTTTTAAGAGAAAGATGGTGGAGGTTTAAACGTACTCATGCAGCAATGAGACAAGCACTTACTCCTCTAAAAATTTATTTCACTGTTCCTGCTCACTCAAAGTGGTTTATTTTTGTCCCTTCATTTTCAAACTGGCTACCTAATAACTCTACTAAAGTTGTAGCATCAGATGATTTTTACATTTTAGGAATTCTTACATCTAAAGTGCATCGTGTCTGGGTGAAGGCTCAAAGTTCAACTTTAAAGGGTGACACTCGCTACACTCACAATACCTGCTTTGAAACTTTCCCCTTTCCCCAAACACCAGACACTAAGTTAGTTAATCAAATTCGTGCTAAAGCTGAAGAACTCCATGAATACCGCACAGAACAAATGGAGTCAAAACAGTGGGGAATTACCACACTCTATAATAAATTCTTTAACGAACCAACTAGCCAACTTTATAAACTGCATTCACAGTTAGATAAATTAGTGATGGAAGCTTATGACTTTAATCCCAAAGACGACATTTTAGAAAAACTGCTGGGATTAAATTTAGAATTAGCAGAAAAAGAAAAACAGGGGATAAAGATTATTGGACCTTGGGCACCCAATTAAAATATAATCTTTTTTAATAATATAAATATATAGTGCGTTACGCTGTCGCTAACAAACCCTACAATCTTCGTGAGAAATTACTCAAAAGACCCCGCGTTCTGTTCCTTTTAAAAAAGTGAAAACCGACAGCATATTTTATCGATTATTTCAAGAATTACCCAGCATCTTTTTTGAACTTATTGGTAATTCTCCAGAAACAGCTAGTGTTTATCAATTTTCATCAGTTGAAGTTAAACAAACAGCTTTGAGAATTGATGGTGTTTTTCTTCCTACACAGACAAAAGATAACCCTATTTACTTTTTAGAAGTACAGTTTCAACCGGATGGGGAAATTTACTCACGTCTGTTTACAGAAATCTGCCTTTATCTACGCCAAAATAAACCGGAAAATGATTGGGGTGCTGTGATTCTATACCCAAACCGGAGTATAGATACAGGAAACATCAAACATTATCGAGAATTCTTTAGCAGTAAGCGAGTCAGACGTATTTATCTAGATGAATTAGGTGAATCTGCATCTTTAACTCTTGGCATTGCTACTATTAAATTAGTAGCTGCCGATGAAGATATAGCAATTTCCCAAGCCAGAGAGTTGATAGATAGAACAAGACAAGAGTTGAACTTTCAATTACAGCAGCAAATATTACAATTGATAGAGACTATCTTGTTTTACAAGTTTCCCACAATGAGCAGACAAGAGGTAGAAGCAATGTTTGGATTAAGTGAGTTTAAGCAAACGCGAGTTTATCAGGAAACCTTGGAAGAAGGTAAGCGGGAAGGAAAACTAATAGCAGTTCCCTATATGCTGGCAGCAGGTTTAAGTGTGGAACAGGTAGCTACAGCATTAAGTTTAAATGTTGAAGAAGTGAGGCAGGTAGCACAACAGCAGCTTCCTAGTCTTCCAGGTGATAGTTAAAGGGAATAAGTTGCTGAGGAGTTAGATTTGAGTGTGGAAGAAGTGAGGGAAGTGGCAGAAAATCTCTCTTGAGAGGGAGTTAGCAAGATTTATGCCTAATTACTTCTGTGAAATAATCGAGGGAGTATTTGTAGTTAAATTTTGTTAAGATTTGGACAAAGCGTTAGCACTCCTCCCCAACTTATCCCCTACCTGAGACATACTTCATGCTAAGACTAGAACATATAAGTAAAATTTATCCTACAGGCGAAGTTCTTAAAGATATCAATTGGGAAGTTAAGCCAGGCGATCGCATCGGCTTAGTCGGCGTTAACGGTGCGGGGAAATCCACCCAACTGAAAATCATCTCTGGGGAAATGGAACCCACCGCTGGCGAAATCATTCGCCCTTCTAGCCTACATATAGCTTACCTCAACCAAGAGTTTGAGGTTGACCCCACCCGCACGGTGAGAGAAGAATTTTGGACTGTTTTCAAAGAAGCCAACGAAGTCCAGATGGCTTTAGCTCATATACCACAACAGATGGAAGCTGCTAATCCAGAAGAACTGGATGAACTAATCCACAAGTTAGACCGATTACAGCGGCAGTTTGAAGCTTTAGACGGCTACAACTTAGACTCACGCATTGGGAAAATTTTACCAGAAATGGGTTTTCAGTTAGAAGATGGCGATCGCCTCGTCAGTGCTTTTAGCGGCGGTTGGCAGATGCGGATGAGTTTGGGTAAGATACTTCTGCAAAAACCTGATTTATTGCTGCTGGACGAACCGACAAACCATCTAGACTTAGAAACCATTGAGTGGCTGGAAAATTACCTCAGAGGGCTAATTACCCCAATGGTGATAGTTTCCCATGACCGAGAGTTCCTTGACCGCCTCTGCAACCAAATTGTCGAAACTGAACGCGGCGTTTCCGCTTGTTACCTCGGCAATTACTCAGCATACCTACAACAAAAAGCCGAAAATCAATCAGCACAACTAAGCGCCTACGAACGCCAGCAGAAAGAACTAGAAAAACAGCAAACCTTTGTAGATAGGTTCCGCGCCAGTGCTACCCGCAGCACCCAAGCGAAAAGCCGGGAAAAGCAACTAGATAAAATTGAGCGCATTGAAGCACCGATTGCGGGTGTGAGAACCCTGCACTTCCGCTTTCCTCCCGCACCCCGCAGCGGCCGGGAAGTGGTGGAGATTAAGGATTTAACCCATATCTATGATGATAAAATCCTGTTTTTGGCAACAAATCTCCTGATTGAAAGAGGCGATCGCATTGCTTTCTTAGGACCCAACGGTGCCGGCAAATCTACGCTGTTGCGCGTGATCATGGGTATGGAACCACCCACAGAAGGCAGCGTTCAATTAGGTGATCACAACGTCATCCCCGGTTACTTTGAACAAAATCAAGCGGAAGCTTTGGACTTGAAGAAAACTGTCATGGAAACTATCCATGATGAAGTTCCCGACTGGAAAAATGAAGAAGTCCGCACACTCTTGGGACGCTTTTTGTTTGCTGGTGACACTGTATTTAAGCAAGTTGCGGCATTGAGTGGGGGAGAAAAAGCGCGTCTGGCATTAGCAAAAATGCTCTTGCGCCCAGCGAATTTACTAATTCTCGATGAGCCGACCAATCACTTAGATATTCCAGCTAAAGAAATGTTGGAAGAAGCTCTACAAAACTATGATGGCACGGCAATTGTGGTTTCCCACGACCGCTATTTTATCTCTCAAGTAGCTAATAAAATCGTGGAAATTCGTGATGGTGAATTCCGAGTTTACTTAGGAGACTATCATTACTATCTCCAGAAAATTGCCGAAGAAAAAGAACAGGCAAAGTTAGCGGCGATAGCGGCGGAAAAAGCTGCTAAAAAAGCGGCAAAAGCTGCTAAATCTACTACGAAAGGTAAATGAAGGACTGGGTAAGGGCTTGGTAGTAGCACTCAAGCGCTACTACCAAAGTAATCACTAATTGCCGACTATTGCATAAAACTCGCAAAAGTTAGCGATATTTTAAAGATATCTAAACAACTGCAAGTCATTAATAAAAGAAGTTAATCAGCATAAATTCACTTGCAGCGGTGATGAGCAGTGGTATCATGCGGTTATTACAAAAAGTAAAGGGCAATTT
The DNA here is from genome assembly GCF_000317535.1 of Cylindrospermum stagnale PCC 7417. NCBI lineage: Bacteria > Bacillati > Cyanobacteriota > Cyanophyceae > Nostocales > Nostocaceae > Cylindrospermum > Cylindrospermum stagnale. The sequence continues at coordinate 3,478,560 of NC_019757.1, read as the reverse complement.
TACTATGACCAAAGCACCTGTTGCTCCTGTGGTGCTAGTCATTTTAGATGGATGGGGCTACTGTGAGGAGACGCGAGGAAACGCCATTGTCGCTGCCAAAACTCCAATCGTGGAAAGTTTATGGGCAGCTTATCCGCACACCCTCATCTGCACATCAGGAAAAGCCGTAGGGTTGCCAGAAGGTCAAATGGGCAACTCGGAAGTTGGTCATTTGAATATTGGCGCTGGGCGTGTGGTACCCCAAGAACTGGTACGCATTTCCGATGCAGTAGAAGACGGTTCTATTGCCTCAAACCCAGCACTTGTCAAAATTTGCCAGGAAGTTCGCGATCGCCATGGCAAGTTGCATTTAGTAGGGCTTTGTTCTGAGGGAGGGGTACATTCCCACATTACCCATCTATTTGGACTACTTGACTTAGCCAAGGATCAGCAACTTTCACAAGTTTGTATCCACGCCATTACCGATGGTCGCGACACTGCCCCCTCTGAGGGCAAAAAAGCCATCGGTCAACTACAAGACTACATAGACCGCAACGGGGTTGGGCAAATAGCCACCATCAGCGGCCGCTATTACGCAATGGATCGCGATCGCCGTTGGGATCGAGTCCAACGTGCCTACGATGTAATGACACAAGATGGTGCAGGTAATGGACTCACGGCGGTGGAAGTCTTGCAAGCATCTTACGCCGAAGGGGTGACCGACGAGTTCGTTCTACCAGTACGAATTGCCCCCGGCGCTATTGAACCAGGGGATGGGGTCATATTCTTCAATTTCCGCCCCGACCGCTCTAGACAACTGACTCAAGCTCTTGTCAGTCCCAAGTTTAACGGTTTTGGAAGACAGCAAATCACCCCACTGTCCTTTGTCACCTTTACTCAATACGATCCAGAGTTACCAGTGTCTGTAGCTTTTGCGCCGCAGAATTTGAGTAACATTCTGGGGGAAATCATCGCCAATCATGGACTAAAACAGTTTCGTACCGCCGAAACAGAGAAATACGCCCATGTTACCTACTTCTTTAATGGAGGTTTGGAAGAACCTTTTGCTGGAGAAGACCGGGAACTAGTCAGCAGTCCAATGGTAGCGACTTACGACAAAGAACCAGCGATGTCTGCTGCTGCTGTCACAGATGTGGCGATCGCTGCTATTCAAAAGGGCATCTACTCCCTAGTGGTGATGAACTATGCCAACCCAGACATGGTAGGGCATACTGGACAAATACCAGCGACAGTTACAGCCATTGAAACGGTAGATCGCTGTTTGGGTCGCCTGATTGATACTATAGGCAAAGCCGGTGGGACAACAATTATTACTGCTGACCACGGCAACGCTGAGTATATGCTAGATGATGAAGGTAATCCCTGGACAGCACATACTACCAACCCAGTGCCCTTCATCCTGGTAGAAGGTGAGAAAGTCAAAATCCCCGGATATGGTACAAATGTCGAACTGCGAAACGATGGCAAGCTGGCCGACATTGCCCCCACGCTTCTAGAGATTTTACAGTTGCCTCAGCCACCAGAAATGACGGGGCGATCGCTATTAAAAGTTGCAGAATATGACTTGCAACGCACTCGTACACCCGCGCAAGTAGGGCTGTAGAATAGATTCAGAGAAAACAGTTAACCTTTAAGTGTTAGCTGTTTTCTCACTCCACTTCTTATAAATTCTTATGACAGTTAGTTCCATCGTGCAAGGTATTTGGGCATTTTCTGCCCTTGGTCTGATCATCCTAGTATTACTCCATAGCCCCAAAGGTGATGGTATTGGCTCAATTGGCGGACAAGCCCAGTTGTTTAGCAGCACCAAGAGTGCAGAAAATACACTAAACCGAGTTACTTGGGCATTAGTAGTGATTTTTCTCGGTTTAACAGTGGTTTTAAGTGCCGGTTGGTTGCCTAAATAGGCAATAGGGAGATAGGGACATGGGGAAAATCACCCAACACCCGAAATCTAACACCCAAAAAAATCTATTTTTACAGCGGTTGTTAGCAGCCTTGGTCTTATTTATAGGCACAGGGCTGTTAGTTATTTTTACTAATCTCCAAGCCACTGGCATTTTGACAAATTCTGCACCAGAGAGACCTAACCCCCAACCCCCTTCCCTACTAGGGAAGGGGGCTTTTGTTTCCCCTCCCCTCCTAGGGGAGGGGTTAGGGGAGAGGTCAGTTAATATTGCATCTCAACAAAAACTTCATCCCCTACCGCCCACATTGGCACAGTGGCAAGATAAAACTAATAGTGGTGATTACTTTTCTCAAGTTACATCCACCCCAGTTGGTTATTTAGTTTGGTCGCAGTTTCCCTTGAGGGTTAAGGTAGAAGCACCAAAAGCTGTTAACGAGAAACAATCCCAAGCATGGGTTAACAGCGTTTTGCAAGCGGTTCAGGAGTGGAATGTTTATTTACCTTTAGTAATAGTTAAACAGCCGGAAGTTGCTGATATTACAATTGTCCAAAAAGCGCCACCGCTTCAGTTTTCGCCCGATGGTAAAATCCCTCGTGCGCGTTCTGCTCAAACTACTTACGAAGTCTACATTAATAATAATCTTTTAAATCACCGGTTTACTATTCTGTTAAGTCCTAGTCAAACAGGTGAATATTTATTAGCAGCAACCCGTCATGAACTAGGTCACGCTTTGGGAATTTGGGGTCATAGTCAGTTACAAACTGATGCGCTTTATTTTTCCCAAGTTCGCAAACCGCCGTCTATTTCTATTAGAGATGTGAATACTTTGAAGCGGGTTTATCAACAGCCAACGAGTTTGGGTTGGTCTGTCACAGATGGAGAATAAGGCGGTAATTACAGTATTTATACTAATAAATTTAAAATCACTTTACTTTATAATATCTTAGTGATTTTGTAATTGAAAATTAGTGCGGTAAATTATGCAATATTTTACTCGGCAGATCGTAGAAAAATTTTACAAGTAGGACAGCAGATAGAGTTAGTTAAGGACTATTCTGTACTATTACCTTCAGGACAAAGCTTTTTTCCAGATTCAGATTTGGAAGATCATCTAAACGATCTATTTCCAGAAGGTTTATCCGTTCATGGCTTTCAATATTTATTGAATTCTAATTGCTTATTTAAGGACAATTATAATAAACTTCCTGTTCAGGTTGTTGAGCAAGTTGCGTAGTTTTCGAAAACATCTGGGTAGGCTATTCAAAAATATACTACAGATGATTATGAATATATTTCACTCAAAGTCGTAACTAATTAAAGTTTAAGATTAAGGCAACCAATTCTTATCTAAAATTTGCTCTAAGGTATAAGGACATACTTCAGGTAAATTAGTTAGCGTTGTTTTAGCTTTAACATAATCTAATGCATAACTATAAATAATCCTGAAATTTTCCTCTAGATGGTTGCGTAAATTGGCAGTTAAATCTTCATTTAGTTGATTACGAAAACTGGTAATTTCTGCTGCCCAATGATTAGCATTTCTTGGCTTTTCTAAACCCCAATATTGATAAAGCAATAAATGTCTAATAATCTGTTCCAACAGACTTCTTACTCGCCTTTTTTCGTTTTTAGCCAAATCTTCCAATTCGTCTATTAAATTTTCACAGTCAATATCTGCCAATTGGCGATTTTTGAGACATTTAATAGTCTCCTCTAACCATTGCAGGTAGTTGGATTCATATAAAGTTTTTATGTCAATGATTGCAGTCATTGGTTGATTTTGTGGCTTCGATATCTTATTATAGCTTTTCCCTATCGGGTGAGGTACACATTAAAAAAAGCTATGATTATTGTTAGTGATACCTCGCAACACCATCAACAGAGGGAGGTAAAGTATGATTCAATCGCTACCCAAAACTAAACCAGTAACGTTTGAAGAGTTTGTGGAATGGAAGCCAGAAGGAAAGCGGTATGAATTACACAACGGAGTGATTTTTGAGATGGCACAACCGTTAGGAGATCATGAAGATATTACTAGTTTTTTGGCTGAGAGAATCACGGCTGAATATCTTCGCTTAAATTTACCCTACCGTATTCCTAAAACTGTACTGGTTAAACCGCTTGAAAACGAATCAGGTTATTCACCAGATGTTTTAGTGCTGGATCGCTCTAATTTAACAAATGAGCCGTTATGGAAAAAAGAATCTACAGTTACTCAGGGTGCATCAATACCGTTAGTTATTGAAGTTGTCAGCACCAACTGGCGGGTTGATTACTTAACTAAGGTTAAAGATTATGTAGAGATTGGCATCCCTGAGTACTGGATAGTTGATTACTTAGCTTTGGGCGGAACTCCCTACATAGGCGACCCAAAACAACCAACCATTTCGATCTATGAGTTAGTAAACGGGGAATATCGAGTTAGTCAATTTAGAGGAACTGACCGGATAGTATCACCAACTTTCCCAGACTTAAACCTGACTGCTAACCAGATTTTTCAAGCTGGTGCATAGAGAATTCTTAATTCGGTAGGTGTAGCTCGTTCTAGACACGGCACTTTTCAATAATTGGGAGGCGCTAGGAATTGCTTAACAAAAACGTCATTTCCTAACGCCTCCCTATTTGATTACACGCGACGCAGGTTCATGAGTTCTTGGGGAGATGCAAGCATATCAATCGCTACGAAGAAGATTTTTCCTTCGGGATTGATTAAAAAGCGCCAAGAAATATTCATGCCTACAGTAACACCAAACCAAGGAGTTTGGACTACACCTGTAACTTTTAGCTGCTTAGAGCCATCTGGTTGAACGTCGCAGATACCCATTTGTGGCATCATGTTCAGTCCTTGGGCTTCTTCACGCATATATTTTGCGATCGCTTCCCGACCAACAATCGGCTTCTGGAATGGTGGTTGCAGCGCACCGTCAGCAGTGAATAAAGCAATAGCCGCATCAAAGTTATCTGCGTTCATGGCTTCAATGTAGCCCAATACAGCAGGCTCTGTGACACCTTCAATCTTGACCGAGGAAATAGTTGGAGTTGTACGTTGGAAAGCCGGTTCTGCAACTGCTTTTGGATAACTACTTGGACCCAGATCAGAAGTATCAAATCCCATGTCTACTACGGTATTCCGCAATACTGTGATTTGTTGACCTGGATCTAGCTTCTTGGTTGCTTCTAGCACAAATTGCACACCAGGAGACATTTGATAACCACTGGGAATGGGAGCTACAAGTCCCTTTTTCATCAACTCTCCTAACTCAAACCAGAAAGCCAGTTTGGTATTGACACTGAAGAATCCATAAGAACGGCTGATGGGAGTATCAGCACGGTTGGCAAGATCCCGCATCACTTTGGTTTGCTCTTCAGGAGACATCAGCTTAATTTGGGTTAGCAAACCTTCCGCTAGTTGCAGGCGTGCAGATCCAGGTGCTGCGGGCGTAATTGTCTTACCCATTTCTGTGTAGGCATACCAGAGATATGCCAGTTGATCATCAACGTTAAGTTGATCGAACAATGCGATAGTTGCGGGAATCGGGCTAGGAACTTGAGTGTTAGAAAAAATACTTTGAGCAGACTGGATAGTTAAAGCCATGATCTGAATCTCCAATATTGTTTGTTAATTAGCTGCTTTCAAAATTCCGACGCAGAACCTTAAAGCTGAGACTTTTCTGGTAAAAACCCCATCAACTCTCGTCAATTCAAGGTTTACATTGCTAAAAGTGAGCTTAAACCAACCCAAAAGGACTTGCGGCAACTAAGTTTTTTACATAGAAACCGAAGCTAGTCTAAAGACTGTCTTGCAGGTAAATTTTTAGTTCAATAGCAAAGGTGTTGGTTCACCTTCGGTCGTCAATTACGAAACTGCACTTAGTTATGCAATTTCATCATCAAAGGTTTAGCTTTAATGTAAAGAACTGTAACAATAGTTTTAATTTTTGTAAAGTTATTGAAATCACTAATTGACAGAAATCCTCAAATGTGGAGTATAAATTTTCATGCAAGAAAGTTTCATTTTTTCACTACTAGCAAGCAATATACCACTGAGCGCGAAGCTTTCCGTATCTCAGGGATATGCGCCTGCGCTACCTATTCTGAAGGCAGTCATCAGAAGCCTAAAACAACAGAATTTAGTTAATTCAGATGATGGTTAATCTGTAAAGTGCGTAATTCCTAAGCTATTTAAATAACTGGGGATATATATCAGCAAAACTTGTTTCCTACTCCCTCTTATTAGCCAATTGCGACACAACCAGGGTGGATGAGGAGTAATTTTCTCTGTCACCAAACCAAAAAAAACACAAATCTGAAGGAGTGACAAAGGGTCTAAAGTACTTGGAGTAAGGAAGGTGAGGGTTTCGCAGTACAGCAAAGATAGGTCAAGTATTGTCAACAATACCTATCAATGGCAATCGCCTACTGTGGGTGCATGAATTAACCACATAAATATCTCGCACACTTAAATTTATTTGCTAGAGACGCTTTAGTGGCAGATATTGAGACAATTTGTAGTCTGCTGTTAAAGGTGTAATTTACAAAATAAACTAAGCTCCCCGACTTAGCGGTACAGGTCGCTGAGATAAAATTTTGGTATAAAGTTCTACTAAATGAGTGATGTTATCGCTGAGGGTATAGCGTTCTAACACCCGTTTTCTGGCTTTTTGCCCTAGTAGAGTTGTTAACTCTGGATGGTCTTGGAACAGTGGCAAAAGCGTTCTTAATTGCGATCGCACTGTTTTAGTGTTCACAATCACACCTGCACCCTTTTCTAATACTTCGCCATCTGCACCCACATCTGTTGCTAAACAAGCTAGTCCACAGGACATTGCCTCTAATAAAGATAAAGAAAGCCCCTCAACTAAAGAAGGCAAAATAAATACATCTGCTCCCCGTAAAATTTCGATGCGTCGCTCTTCATCCGCTACAAACCCTAGCCAGATAATGCCGGATTCTGAACCATAAAACGGCTCTAAAGAGGACTTCAAAGAGCCATCGCCTACTATTAGCAACTTGCTATTAACTCCCATATCTGACTGCTTCCAAGCACGCAGAAGGGATTCTACGTTTTTCTCTGGGGCGATGCGACCTTGGTAGACAAACAAGCGATCAGCGGCAAATTCCGCTTTGATTTTGGAAGTACCAGGAGAATATTTGGTGGTATCGACACCGTTGGGAATGACGGCTATCTTTTCTTCGCCCACACCCAGACGTGCCAATAATTCCCGCTGAATTTGGGAAAATACAATTACGCGATCGTAGTTACCCAAAAAAGGAGCGTAAAGTTGATAAGCCAAAAATTGTGTTCCGGATATCAGCTTTGCTCCCTTGCCAGCAAACGGTGTGTGGAAAGTCGCAATTAGAGGCAGATTTAATTCCTCACAAATTTCTGGGAGAACAAAGTCAAGCGGAGATAAGGTTAAGGAAGCATGGACGATATCTGGCTTGATTTGCCGCAGGGAATCGGTTAAGACTTTAGTCGCTTTAAAAGTGGGAATTGTGTAAACCTGGGACTTATAAATGAAGGGTAAGGAAACTTCTTGGCAATTTGGCCAGTTGTTGGGTTGAGATTCTTCTTGGGCAAAGTGAAGAAAGCTAACTTGATGTCCCCGGTCTAGCAAAGCATTTGTAATTTCTCGACTGTAGGTGACATTGCCACAAAAGGGTGATTTTTTTCCAATCCAGGCTATACGCATTCTTTGATTAGCTATAAATAAAAGCGGGTTTGAAATACCAGTACTGTTTACTTTGCTGTTTTCTTATCCCGGTATACTTACTGAATTTTTATTTAACATGAAATTCCACCTGATTTTCGCTAAAAAGCCTAACTATAAGCTGTTTTAACCAGTGGATTCATGGCATGATTAAATCTAGTTATAAGTTGTTAATTTTTTAAGTTGATAACAACTTATTTTGGCTAATGGTCTGGTTGATCTTCAGCAAGTATCTGATAATTTTTTGCTGACCTAAGTTTAGCACGAAAACAAATGCTTTCAGTAAATTAGTGTTTATGTCAAGGGGATGAATAATGACTCCTACCTGATAACTAATCACGGGAGTTATACCAGGTTAATATACCTCCTGAGAAGACGATCGCAGCTAGTGCCAAAAAAACCGCCTGCAATCCGATAAAGGTTTCTGCCACACCTGCTAACGCCAAAGGTAAGGTGAGGGCGATGTTAATCACATTGTTTTGCAGTCCAAATACTTTGCCACGCATTTCTGGTGGTGTTTCTGTTTGAATTGCAGTTTGCATCGGGATACCAACTAAGGCCCCAAAGACACCCAAAAGTGCCAGCAATAGCAGGATAATCCATAGCTGGGTGGTGAATACCGACAAACCAATCAGGGAAACTGCCATGCCTAAACAACCCCACAGACTTAGCTGCTGATAGGAGAAGCGTTGACCAAATTGACCAAGAATTGTAGCCCCAGCCGCGATTCCAACGCCACCAGATGCTAGTAAAAAGCCGAATTGGGAGGCTTTCATGTTAGGAATAATTTCTGCCATGCGAACGGCGAGAACAGTTAAAGCGGCAAAAACAGAAAATAAGATGACCAGTTGCAATAAAGCATTGCGGACACGATAATTAGCTTTGAGGTATCGCAAACCATCCCGCAGGTCTGCGAAAACGTGGGGAAATTCGGTTTCGGGAGGGTGAGGTTTTTCGTTAGTTGCTAGCAGAAATAAAATTAGCCCAGCGATCGCGTAACTGCCTCCCACCAAAATTTCTTTACCCAGTCCACCACGACCACCAAGCTTAAACCAAAGTCCATCGGCGATCGCTAATAGAGGTTCCCCAACAGCAAACCCGACAATCACCGACGCCATCATCGTAGTCGTATACAGGGAATTAGCCGAGAGTAAATGCTGTTCTTCCACCACCAAGGGAATAGCCGCCTGTTCTGCCGGTGCAAAAAACTGCGTCAGCGTGGAAACCAAAAAAGTCACACCCAAAATGATCAGAAAACCCACTGGCAAAACTCCCACAGGTTTCCAATCATGGGTTAACCACAGCAGCAGAGGAATTGCCAAAACCAGGATACCGCGCCAAGCATTTGTTGCCACCAGCACAACTTTTTTTGACCAGCGATCTACAAACACACCAGCGACAGAACCAAATAACACCGCTGGAATAGTAAAAGCCATCATCAAAGCCGACACCCAACCACTAATGCTCTGATCGCTCGCCTGAAACTGGCTGTTAATCAAAGCAATCATTAGCACCAGATACACTTTATCAGCTAGTTGACAAAAAACTTGACCACCCCAAAGAGCTAGGAAATTAGGGTTTTTCAATACTGGCCAAAACCCTTGCGGTTTGACATTACCTGATACTGTATCCCCACCTGAACCAGACCCATTTAATTGAGTAGATTCTTTTTCTATGTCAGTCGCTACTTGTAAATTCTCCCCAGAGGCATCACCTTTGCCATTGCTTTGGGCAATAGTTGATTGAGCATCTGATGTTTTTTCTGATTGCTGATTAACATCGGTTGATGGTATTTCCGATATCCAATTTTGAGCCTTTGGGGAAACGTCTTTTGGGGACATTTCTTGGCTATTGATTTGACTGGATATGGTGGGAACAGCACTCAGGTAATTAGGTACTGTAGGATCAGATGCCCCCTCAAGTTTTTTGGTGTGGCTGGGTGACAAAGGCAGGATTTTCTTATCCAAATCAGACGATTGCATGATGGTTGGGGGCAAAATAAGAATCAATCAAGGTGGCAGAGCGAATCGGGCGACCAAAATGATACTGAGCATACTGGCGCAAAATTTGCTCAACAGATAACCAGCCATAATTTGTGGCTGCATCTATTTGCATTATCTCTGGTTGCGACAAATGCTGAAGCATAACCAGTTCTGTAGCACTCAGGCGGCGAGAAATCACTGGTAGGTCTTGGTGGTGGACAATTGTTTGGACAATTGTTTGAGAGCCAGGTTTTGAGGGATCGGGTGATGGGGAAGAATTTGTTTGTCTCCCCCTTTCCCCCTCTCTTCGCAAGCCTTCCCAAGCCTCTAAGCAAACTGTTCCCCCCGTAGGAACGCTAAATCCTACCTGCCAGTTGGGGTTGGTAAAGTCTGGAATTAGAAGACGTTGAGTTAGGCAACAGACTTGCACCTGAGGCGTCAGTCCTGATAAAGCTAAAAGGTGAAACACCCCATGAGCCAGATGTGCCACCACAGATGCTGGCTCGTTTCTGGGTAATGCTTCTATCCGCTGGAGATGTTCATTGAATAATTCATAAAGTTCTTCTTGGGGTTGTTCGCTTAAAGCCTGAAACAACACTATTTCTGCTAAATATTGGCTAGCAGCGAGTTTGCCCAAATCTTTAGTCAGACCTGGATAAGTTTTTATAGTTTGTGCTTGAGTAATTCTATCGAGCGATCGCCCCTGAGCAATCAGTAATTCATTTACCACAAACATCCCACTCCTGCCACCCAGGCTAGAGTTGTGCTTGCGTGCCCCAGGAGCAACTACTCGAATTAGACCGAATTCCTGAGTCAAAATTGTTACTATTCGATCCGCTTCTCCCAGCGCCTGGGTTTTGAGATTAATGCCAGTTGCTTTGTAGGTTCTACTCATTAGTTATTAGCCATTGGTCATTAGTCATTGGTCATTAGTCATTGGTCATTAGTCATTTGATCAGGACAAGGACAAATGACAAGGCACAAAAAACAGATGACTACTCGCTCTTTTCTACATTTTCGCGCTGGCGGAGCAAATCAACGCCGCGAGATGTGCCTAATCTAGTAGCACCGGCTAATATCAAGTCCAAAGCTTGATTGTGGGTGCGAATACCGCCTGATGCTTTAATTCCCACCCTTTCCCGCGCTATTTCCTTCAACATCTGCACATCGGCCACCGTCGCCCCGCCATTCCAACCAGTACTGGTTTTTAAGAATGCTGCTCCCGCCTCCATAGCTATTTCCGCAGCTATTTTTTTCTCCGCATCCGTCAGCAGGTTGGTTTCTAAAATTACCTTGACGCATTGTCCAGCCACTTCACAAATTGTAGCGATTTCCTGGTGTACTTCCTCAATTTTTCCAGCCTTCAACCAGCCTAAGTTAATGACCACATCCAACTCATCAGCGCCATTTTCTAACGCTTCCTGAGCCTCATAAAACTTGACTGCTGAAGTCGTCGCCCCATTAGGAAAGCCAATCACAGTACAGACTTTCGGGTTTTTATTGTGGAGGAGTTCAACTGCTTGCCTCACATAGACGGGGTTCAAGCAAACCGTTGCAAAATTATATCTGTCTGCTTCTTCACACCATTGTACCACCTGCTCTGGGGTAGCCGTAGGCAACAGGAGAGAGTGATCGATAAATGGCGCAATATCAATGTTGGGATAGTCTGCTGCCATCGTTTGTTCTGCCAGTGTTAGATTATTAAACTTTATAAAAAATTAAGACATTTCTTATATATAGATTAAACCATATTTATATACGAGTTTATCCTGAAAACCGCCTTCTCCATCGGTCTGATATGCCGGCTTTCCATGTGTCACCAAATTATTGTAGGTATTTGAGTTGACAGCAGGTAAATATTATGTTACTGGTATTAACTGAAGTTGTAATCTTTCTTAATAAAAACGAAAATTTTGTTCGTAGTCAGCGATTTATTGCTTAACCCAAGCATTTTAAGGACTAAAGTCCTTACTACGAGCTTTTATCTAGATTTGTAACCCAATTTGTAAGAAGTCAAGAATAGTTTGAGCCAACGCCTTGGCTGCTAAGTATGGCACGCCATTACCAACAGTTTTAAACATATTGGTGAGAGACATATTCTCTGGAAGAATAAAATTTGCAGGTAGAGATTGTATTGCTAAAGCTTCCGCTACAGAAATTCGCCGGATTTTGTAAGGATGCAAATGTACTTCATTATTTCCATAGCAAGCTGTAGGAGAATAACGCCATCGGTGTAGACGTTTAAAAGACTTTTTAGAAACATCTCCTTCATCAACAGCAGCAAATTTTATAATACCTGCTCTTGGTTGAAAATAATGTTTAGAATTGGGATGATTCAGTACTTTATTTTTCCTAAACCAGTATTCAACAGTTAATTTTTCAGGAAGATTATCAGGACAAGGAATTAGAGAATCTATTTTAAATGGTTCGCTTTTGCACCAAGGGTAAGCGAAGACTTGTTTTTGAGGATATAAAATATATTTCTCCCAAGGAAATATCGCTTCAGGATTTATTTCCATATCCTTGAGGAAATTATTTCTAAAACCTATCAAAATAATTCTGTCTCTATCTTGGGGTACACCGTACTCAATAGCATTAATTAATCGTTCTGTTAATATATAACCTGATTGCTGTAATTGGATTTTTAAAGATTCAAAAAATAAACGGTGTTTTGTTGTTTTCCACAAACCTTTGACATTTTCAAATAAAAAGAAATCTGGTTGATGATGACAAATTAATTCGACATAAGCGGCGGAAAGTTTACCATTATCTCCTAAATGTCCTCTGTTTTTACCCCCAATAGAGAAATCAGGACAAGGAGGCCCGCCAATAAAGCCAATTATATTATGTGAGTTGCGGCAGTCTTTGACTAATTCACTCAGGTGTTGTGCGTGGGTTCCTTCTATTAGTTGGGTTACATCTGCTGCTTCCCCGTGATGATATCCATATTCAGGTGATGGAAGGTTGAGAATTTCCCGTGAACGGCGATATGCAGCGATGAATGGGGGAAAGATTTCGTTAACGTAAGCGATTTTATAACCGCTGGTTTCAAAGCCTAAATCTAGGAAGCCGGCGCCGGAGAAGAAGGAGAAGATGGAGGGTGAATTGGCCATTAAGTTGTAGAATAATTTCAGCAATATTTAGAATAATTGTAAATATATATGAAAAATCTATAGGCTTTTAATAAATTTTCAAGCTGGCATTTAAGCAAACTAAAAAATTAATTCAAATGGAATTTGATTAGCTATATTATATTTTTTCATTTTATATCTTGCTCAATAGCAATATTAGATAAGTCAATATATGGATCAAATAAAGATTTTATTTTAGGCATTTCATCAGCCAAGTATTCTCGAATTATTTTACGTTTAGCCATGTCATCTTTTAAACGTTTTGTTGATTCTTGTTTATTAGAACTCTCGTACCAGCCATCAATTGTTGACTGATCTTCTGCATAATTTTCTTCATCTTTAATATTGATTTTTAGCGTAATCAGATCATAATTTTTGGCATAAATCTCTTTAAGCTTTTCGTTGACATCTTTACTAAATAAGAATTGTGCTTCATATAAGTGAATCTCGAAAGCATTTAGTTTCTCTTGTATTATTTCAGGACTATCCTTTCTACCAGAAGCAACTAAAGTCATGGCAGATACATAAATTTGTAACCGCTTATCAGATAAGTTTTTCCTTAACTGCTGTCGATTAATTTGGTACTGTTGGTATGCGATATAAGCTGCAATGCAGGTAATTGGAGTAAAAGCCTTTATAAACTCATCTGAATTTTTCGAGAAATTCTGAAATGTAAAAGTAGAAATAAATGGAGATAATATAAATATTAAAGATGGCATAATAATTGGTTTTTGATTAAACCAAGCCGAAGTTTCTTTGAAAATATCTAATTTATAAGCGATTAACATAGATTTGTAAATAAGCCACACGCCTGCAAAGAATAAACCTGTGATAGCTGGTAGGTTGTCAAGCAAATTACTGTAAATCATATACATTTGAATTTTTAACCAGCGTTAACAATATGGGTATGATAATTAACACAAATATGATAACTCACAACTTGTCTGGTGTGCTAACGCAGTTTAACGCATTCTACCAACCCAAATATGAGGTTATTTTTTTAAGTATAATTGCGGTTTAACGAACCAATCTATCGGTTATCACTACCAGCAATACTGAGGTTGTAGTGTCTAGAATACAGAAAATTCATTACCGAGGTAATACACATGACTGTTTATTGTTGGTATTCTGACAACCAAGCTGTCAATAACCAAGACAATTGGGATAAAATTAGGTTTTGGTGGGAAAGCTTAAATGGGTGTAACGTAAAGCTATGCCGCACGTCTGGCTCTTATTTGTATGCGACTTTAACTCACAACAGCGATTTAACTATCTATAGCCCACGCTTAGGAGAAAGCTACCTAGAATATAATGGTTCCAAGAAAATTATATTTAAAAAGCTAGAGCTAAATATCAGTAACAATACGTTAGATGTTTCACTATCAAATTCTTCTCAAAATTACAGGTTCACTCTAAATTCTGCCTGGTAAAAATATGATTTCTTAGTAAAGATAGTAATAGTAAGTTGGGTTGAGCAACAGCGAAACCCAACACCTACATAGATTGTTTCGTCAACTGAACTACATTGAGGCATAAAGAGCCTTTTGCTCACATCTTCTAACTGTAGTCCGCCTGGGAATCAATTCCCAGGCTAATAGCTAAAGTCTACTTAAGTAGACTAAAGATTGCTTTTCAGTCCACTTTAGTGGAGTTAGGCTATTAGCCTGCTATTTCAATCGTAGGCGGATAAGGTGCGTAGTGCAAGATTTGATTTTTTGCGCCTTTGCTATGAGTGCGTGAAATTATCCCAAAACCTTAAATTGGTGCGTTACACTTCGTTAACGCACCCTACAAAATTTTAGCCATGTATGAGCAATTTATCGACTTTGAAGGTATTTTCAATCTTGCAGTTCAGGAAACTGAAGAATTAATAAAACTCGGCTTTGATATTAGTGAACCTTGTCTTGTAACACCAATTGAATGGTACGCTAATAGATTTCCAGAAATTGCCAAACGCTGTAATAATGCTTTACTAAAACTAATTGAAGAAAACCCAACTATAATTAACCCTAAATTGGGAAAGATTTTACAGTCTGACGATGATTTATATGGGTTTTAATCAGTTATATATAAACCTTATTCACCCTTTCGCTTTCTTCTATAATGCGCTTGGAGTAAACCAGTTGGATATTGTTTTGAGTTGATAAGTTCTAATTCTTCTTCAGGGCTGGGCGGTGGGAAAAGGCGGATACCGTTACCTAAGATAATTGGAATAGTTGAAATAATATATTCGTCAATTAAGCTGTGCTGAAGAAATGAATTGATTAATTCTCCACCACCAACTAGCCAGATGTTTTCAAAGCCTTGCGCTTCTATTTTTGCTAAGGCGTGCTGCACATTATCAGAAACAAACTCAATATCTTTTCTGTCAGATTTAAAATTACGCTGAGTGAAAACGAAAGATTTTTTATCTGGATAAGGCCACTCATTGAAACTGAGTCCTATTTCGTAAGTCTTGCTACCCAAGATAACAGCGTCAACTGATTCATAGAAAGAAGTGTAACCGTAGTCTTCTCCTTCTATATCTAGCGGCGATAACCAATCAATTCCTCCATCACTTTTAGCAATATAGCCATCTAAACTGGCTGCAATATAGAGTGTAACTTTTGTCATTGTATTCCCAACTTGCTAGTTTTCAGGCAATGGTGTAAAGACGCAAAGAAAAACTTTGCGTCTTGGCGCGAAATTATCCCACAACTTCAACCTGCTGCGCTTCTGGTAATAACCGTTTCACACCTTGCTTAACAAAGCCTTGCAAAAATGCCATCTGCTGATTTTGCTGGAAGACATTTTGCAAAGTTTGACGCAGTTTATCCAGATTTAAAGCATTTCCTGAATCTAGAGCAATTTCTTGCTGTTCAAAATAGGCAACTAAACTTAACCCTGCTACTCTGGTGAGATAAGCTGCACTCACTCCCTGCACCATTCCCCCTGCTACGAAGGTAACGGCGTTAGTTTTGAGAACTGTAGTAATAGCTTTTGTCGAAAGTTCGACTAAACCTAATTTCAGCATCAAACTTCCCATAGTTCCGGCGACTGTTTGCGCTTGTTCTAGGGAAAACTTCTGCTGATAGATTTTACCCAAATCCATGACCATTTGGGCATTAATTGCCGCAGTGGCTAATATATCTAATGCGGGGACTGGGTTAGCAAAGGCAGCAGCGGCAGCTATCCACTGATATTGTTCTATGATGGGGGTGGCGCGATCGCATCTCGTCGCGTTTAACCAGTTCTTCACCTCGGCTTGTAGCAGCCTAGCACTCCTCATGGTAGTTGCTAAAACTAGCTGCTGTGCTTGGATAGCGAGAATTTCGCCTAACTGCTGCTTCAACTGCTGAATGTCTGGTGCTGGTTGTTCCATCCACTCTTGCACAGAACCATCAGCTTCATGTTTCCGCACTTTCACCGGCAGGGGAGACACCGCCGTAGCCACAACATTTCCCTGCATCCGCTGTTTCAACGACTGCAAAACGCTGGCGCGTTCATCTGGCATATACTGATCTTGTTTGTTAAAAACCAGCATTGTCGGCTGATGCGCTGCTTTTAGCTGCTGTAAAACTTGAAATTCTGAATCTGTCAAATCGCCGTTTGTCAAGAACAGGACAAAATCAGCTTTTTGCACTGAAGCTAAAATCTCTGCGTCTGACTTGTCACCCGCTTCTCTAAATAACGGTGCTGTCTCTTGGAAATGTAACTTCTCTAGATTTTGCTGTAAGACTTGAATAACAGTACTTTTACCGACAGACGAACCGCCAGTTACAGCGAGTGTAATTTCTTGTCTGTCTAACTCAAAGAATAACTGAGTAACTTGTTCTCGCAGTCTCTCTAAGGCGGGATGGTTTTCTGCTTCTTGCGCTAGCTGATTAATTAAAGCTTCGGTTTTAGCGATCGCATTTTGCACGGTAGCTCTATCTACAAGCATACCATCTAGCTGTTCTAAACCGACTTTCGGGCGTTTTTGCTGGAACAACCACAAACCACCACCAACCGCTAAAGCACTCAACAAACCAAACTCACCCACCTGCACTATAGAATCGTGCCAACTGTCCAACATCCACAGGGAAAAGGACAGTCCCAACCCTCCTACTAAAATTGGTCGTTGCAACTTCACAACCATGTTTCTCCGAGCTATTTGGATGGCTATTCTTCCAGAATAGATCAAAACTCTACTTGAACGAGTTCGACGGGGGAACAGACACAATTTTCTTTACTTGTAGATGTTTGTAAGATTAACTCCCAAGCATTTCGATATTGTGCTGAACGCGGTTTCCGCTGTCGTTTTTCAGTTTCAACAAGGTGTATTTCGCTACCGTAGTCTATGAATACGTCTACCGGGAAGATATAAAACAGGTCAAGATTTTCTATATAGACTAAAGCAAAATCAAAGTCTGCTGGCTTATAGGCTTCTCGAATCATTATCCGCCGATTGGTTTTGGTGCGGCGATTATCTACCACATAATTACCCGAAGGTTCATCAAACCAAGCATATTTAACTTGGATTTTTACTAGAGTTCCCTCTACATCAAATGCTAAATCATAAGGTAGTCTATCACCAACAGTTTTCAAAACTCCCCAACCACGCTTTAAAGCATGAAGAACCGCCGCTTGTTCTGCTATGTCTCCTTTAAGTTTTGTGTCCATCTGCAAAATAAAAATGGTTAATGTGTTTCTTACTTAGAAGTATTAATAATTGTATTTATTATATTTTCTACAGCATTTTCTTGAGTCAACATATTCTTTAAATGCAAACTATTTATGATGATAATATCCATTCTGGCGAAAATATCTCTTTTGCCATTTAACATAATATCAACTATGTCTGATACCGTAGGTTGAAGGTGTCTGGGTAAAGGATATTCATAAAATATAAATGGCTCTTTTTGTAAATTAACTTCATCAAAATTTATTTCTCCTCGACTAGGATCTACATCTTGCGGATCAAAACTACACGAATAAAGGTTTGCTGTGGTTACAATACATGGAATAAATGTTTTTATACGGTACTTCAATTGAGATGTTAACTGTTTCCTCTGTAATTCAAAGGCTAAATTTGTTTCTTCACTCCATATAGCTTGAGTGGCCACTGCTACTTGATTAGATGCTTCTGTTACAGCATGATTGGATGTCTTAGTTCTTTGTGTTTCGGGGGTCTTTTTAGATGTATAGTTACCACGAGATTCTCTAGCTTCATTGAAAAAATTTACTAGGCTAGTTTCCTGCAAAGCAGACATATATGATTGAATATTTTCCTGATTCCTTATTATACGAGAAACAAGGTTTCTTCTGGAATTGTTTCCTCTTTTAGGAAAAAATATCCAGTCAACAAAGTCTGGATTATTCTTTTTACATTCTATTAAAAAAGCATAAACTTCATCTTGATTAGATAATTCAACCCATATATCAAGTGCGCTTTCTTTACTTTTCAAAGAATTACTCTGAAGAGGAAACTCTACCGGATAGTTAGTTGATACTACATTACAACCGGGTACAGACTGAAAAATATCCGCACACCATTGTTCAAAAAAAGTTCCATGTATATTGAGAGAATGAATTGTCCATTCACTATCGGTTTGTGGGTTAACCATGAATTTATCTCATTTTTTAGAAATTCAATTGTGGATGGATTACATCCCAGTGTATTTATACGTAAAAATGTCTTGTTACAAATTATATTAACACAGCAATAATTGACAACTGTATAAAATAGGTGAATTATCATCAGCATAAAATAAAACCCCGCAATCCGTTAAGATTACAGGGTTTCATTTTTGATTTGGTGGCGGGAAGTGGATTTGAACCACTGACCTTCGGGTTATGCTTACCAACTACAACTTTCGTTGCCTGGATCAACCAGTTTGTGGTCTGGACTGTCCCTTCACCCTCGTCATTAACGTTAGGGTGTCTGCCTTCCAGTCTCTACACCTTCCTCATTTCTGAGGCTTGGTTCGGGATTACCGCGCTATTGGCTTCCCCGAGTTTGACAGATAAACGCATATAAGTTTCTTTATATGCCGCCCACTGTGAAGTTAACTGATAAGCGTTTAGTTAATTTCACCGTTGAGCCCGACGAGCTACCAGGCTGCTCTATCCCGCGTTGCTTTCGTCTCTCGACTTCCTTAATATAACTCGAAGTCAAAAGTTTGTCAACTACAAAAGCGATAATTCTCCAATTACCTCTAAACGCTTGTATTTCCCCAAGCTCATGAACTTTTCTGACAGCCTTTGGGCGATGCTGGGAGTAATCCAGCCCATTTGCTGGAGCAGGTGGATGGCTACGGCATATTTTGCCCGCTTGGCTCCATCCATGACTTTAATGGCTAATCCCATACCCTCACCGAGCCTACCAATGCACTGCACTCCTTCAGCGCCGGCTTTGCTTACCAGTTCCCCTGGAGTTAAGCGCATCAATTCCGTGTCAAATTCCCCTTCTCCTGCCACCAAGACTGGGTGATGAGTCATGGCACGGACAATGCGTTCCATATCCAAGTTAGTGCTAGAGGCTAGCAGGGCATACAAAGACGCCATTTGACTGAGTTGCATGAGATATGTGGGTGCGCCGCAGTCATCGTGAGCGGTGAGAAATTCCTCCGCAGGCATTCGCAACAATTCTGCTACTTTGCCGAGAATTAACTGCTGGATCGGGTGTTTGCGTTCCAAGTAGTTGTTCAGAGGCCAATGGCGCTGCTGACAAACAGCTAACATCCCGGCGTGTTTACCAGAGCAATTGTATTCCAGAGGGCTGCGCTTGCCTTGAGGAATTGGGCATTGAAGTGCGGTTGGGTCAAGATCGGTTCGCCACAGGATGTTAAATACCTGTCTTACCTGCTCTATAGCTCCCTTGTGGGAACTGGTAATAATTGCCAAATCGCGATCGCTGAGTTCGTAACGTTCCAGTGTGCCTGTGGTGGTGACTGCAAGTGCCTGGAATGGTTTGAGCGCCGAACGGACAAATGCGGCAGTTTCCGAGTTGCCGGCAACAGACAGAACCCGTCCCCGTTCGTCGCAGACAACAGCTTGGACTGTATGCCTAGATTCTATAATCCCTTCCCGTAGCAGCCTGACTTCCAGTGCTGCGGCCTGAGTTCGTTTTCCCATTGTCATGGGTGAAAATTCATCACTTTTTAATGAGTTGTCAGTTGTCAGTTGCCAGTTGTCAGTTGTTTTTTCTTAAGCGCGGATCACTGTAAGGACTGGGTAACCCCCTACTGACCAATGACTAAATTAAAACAAATGCCAAACTATAGTGCCAATAAAAGACATTTTCCCATTGTCAGGGGTGAAAATGCATCATTTTTTTATGAATTGTCAGTCGTCAGTTGTTTTTTCTTAACCACTGACCACTATACGGACTGGGTAACCCCGGCCCTAATGACTAATTAAAACAAATGCCAAATTATAGTGCCAATCAGAAATATTCCTGCCAAGCCAGCAAAGGTAATTTGTAGGCGTTGGAGAATAGGTTTAATGGAGTATGTGACAATCAAGCGATCGCGTGTGAGGACAGACTCTGGCTTTGTCCAAGTTTGACCGTCATACCAGCCTGACTCTTCATAAAATACCGTGGAGCTGTAGAGGCGACCGCGCACGTAAAACCAACCCAAATACAACCGCACCAGCGCTAGCACTACCCCGACACTCGCTCCTGCGGCAGCACAAAGAATAAAATGGGAAATATACTTGTGTGGGGGAAAACTTGCCGCTGCTACAGGCCCTGCCAATAGCCACGATAATCCCCAGATCCAAAGTATTTTCCTGATATACTCCCCCCAATTTAAGGTGCTATCACGAAACAACCAAGAGGTTTTTAACTCTTCGTACTCATTGAGTGGTTGTTGTTCTGTGGGAACTGGGCAATTTGGAACTGAGGACTGAATCATTTTGGCTTACCCCCGCTGTCATCGGAGTTTGGCAGCTCCAGGCGTTCTGCATGCACCCAGAAAGCTTCTAAATTATAAAACTCCCTTTCCTTTGGCATCATGATGTGAACGATCACATCGCCGTAGTCTTGTAGCACCCAACTTCCCTCAGCTTTTCCTTCTGTTCTGAGGGGGCGCCGTTGCCACTCACTTTCGACTTGTGCCTCAATCGCTGCGGCGATCGCCCTTACCTGTACCCGAGAATAGCCAGTCATGATCACAAAGTAGTCAGACAGGTAAGATACATCTCCTACATTGAGCAACAAAATCTCACCTGCTTTGCGGTCTGATGCAGCTTCGGCGATGGTTAAAGCTAATTTTCCGCTCACCTCTTCGGTTTGCGCCAGTGGGCTTCTCACCGTATTCTTAGTCAGAGGGATAGATTGTAATGGGAAGTTTCCTTGGAAATAATCAGTCATTAAACCTCAGGTGCTTTCTTCCTCTTGTAACAACTCTCAACATTTACTTAAAAAACAACAGACAATTGAACTGCAATTGTATGAATAGGTTTTTTTGAATACTAACAAAAAAATAGGTGTCTATGGGGCTGGTTTGATAATTAGCTATTCAGATTTCGTTTTCTTGCAAGCGATCATCGGGGGCGAATCGTGTAGAGATGATTCTGCCAATGGGTTTTCAGCCGGGATTTACAGCAGCCCCCTAAATCGGGATTTATCGCTACATCCGGCTTCTAGGCTTTCAGATAAAAATAAGCTGCTAAACATCAAAATACAACACAGCATCCTCATAGTTGGTCTACCTAAAGACTGATTGGTATCAGCGCTGGTTATATTTCTTCACCAAAAAGGTCGCCAGCACACTGCCTAGATCAACAAATAGTAGCGATCGCTTCCGCGCCATCGCGCGAGCGGGCATGGTGGAGGCTTGCTGGATACAGCAAGCCTCGGCAACATACGTACTATCTGGGCAGGAGCGCCCTCGTCTTTCGGACACGCTTGGGCGTTCTCCCAATCACTAAAAAGTGGGCCGAGTGCCCATCGCCATCTGGCTAAACAGCACCACTATTTCTGTTAAATAGAATGGCTACGGTTTTGAAAATCAGCTTTAAATCGTAGACTAAGCACCAATTTTTTTGATACTGCAAATCCAGGCGAATCACATCTTCAAAACTACGTACTGTCGAGCGACCATTCACTTGCCATTCACCAGTCATACCAGGTTTAACATCTAAACGTTGCCACTCTGGTACTTCATAGCGTTCCACTTCGTCAGGTGTGGGTGGTCTGGTACCAACTAAACTCATTTCTCCTTTGAGGACGTTCCAAAATTGTGGTAGTTCATCCAGGCTAGTTCGGCGCAAAAATCGCCCTACCCGCGTAACTCTAGGATCGTCCTCATTTTTGAAGAAGGCACCTTGCACTTGGTTTTTAACTTGGGATTTTTTGGCTTCTGCATCCACACACATGGAGCGGAATTTCCAAATCGGAAACCGCTTCCCCATCCAACCACACCGGGTTTGACGAAAGAAAAGGGGACCGGGATCGTCGATTTGAATAGCGATCGCAATGGGAATAATCAGAATTCCTGTAATGACTAAACCGACAATTGACCCAACAATGTCGATGAATCGTTTCATCCAAGATGCTACCGAAGGATGAGTCTGGGGTAGCGGCTCTACTTTCCGGGAGTTACTCTTACGGCTATCTACAGAGTTATTTGCTTCTGTCGGCGGTGCGCTGCTAAGAGAATCAATCGGTAAAACCTGATCCAATCCCGTAAGGTTTAGCACTGCCATCACCTGGGGGGTAACATTCCGCAGTCTAAAGGCGATCGCTTTTTCCTGGGCAATTTTTAAATTACTCACCAAGGCCCCTAAACCACTACTATCCATAAAAGTAGTTTGCTGAAAATCAATGATAATTTGCCCTGGAGGTGAATCGGCTTGGGTTAAGTTTTGGCAGGTTTGCTTAAAACCTACAGCTTCAAGCACGCTCAACCGCTTAGACACCTGCACTATTACCGTGTCATTTAGGTAAGTAACTGGAAAATCTGCCTCTGTGGGTTGGCTGCTCATGAAGCTATGCACTTTAGTTGCCATCTAAAATCTAATCGGCCATTCATCATTTTGTCCTAAAAATTACCTAACCTCATGTAGAATCGGTAGGGATCATAACCAATTGCTAGTTGCTAGCAATGAGATTAGAGATCGCTGGTAACGGTTCACAATAGAACAAGAAGCCAAAAAACATCCTTGTTGTTGTGTTATGCCGACACGGCGCATCGCGTTGCTATCATCATATGATTGCTAAAACTACAGTTAAACCTACCGCACGCCTGGTTGAAGTCTTTTCTGCCATTCAAGGGGAAGGACTGAATGTCGGGACACGTCAGATTTTTATTCGCTTTGCTCTTTGTGACTTGCGCTGTCACTTTTGCGATAGTGCCCACACTTGGAATGCACCCACTACCTGTAGAATCGAGCGCTCCCCTGGATTACGGGACTTTGAAATTCACTCTAACCCCGTCCCACTACCCATATTAATCGAATGGGTTGAAAGACAAAATCTTCCTTGTCTACACGATAGCATTAGCTTAACTGGGGGCGAACCACTTCTGCATGCTCCATTTCTGGAGCAATTTCTACCTGAAGTCCGAGCTATTACGGCTCTACCGATATATCTGGAAACCGGTGGACATCGCCCAGAACAATTGGCGGTGATTCTCCCCTACCTAGATTCTGTGGGTATGGATTTAAAATTGCCCAGTGTCAGCGGCGAAAGTTATTGGCCAGAACATGCAAAATTCCTCCAACTATGCTTTGATTCACATTTAGATGTTTTTGTCAAGATAATTGTCTCGCAAAAAACTGACCCCAGTGAGTTGGAACGTTCAGCTTTGTTAGTCGCAGGAATAAGTCAGGATATCCCCATATTTTTACAACCTGTGACGCCGTTGGTGGCAGCGGAACAATTTAGCCAAATACCTGTGAAAGCTCCAACTCCTGACCAAGTTTTAGTTTGGCAAGCTTTGATGAAACGGTTTGTCAAGCAAGTGCGCGTCATACCCCAGACACATAAAATGCTGAACCAGATGTAAAAGTTTTTGCCAACTTGTAGTTTCACGAAGATGTGCTCAAAAAAAAACCAAATTCGCTGAATTTTTGATGTTAAAGCTAGCAGTGAAGAGTTGAGGAAGTTTTTACCACCAGCCAAAGTATTTAAACCTACGGTAACTGCTGGGCTAATGCTGCTGGGTTTGAGTGCTTTTAGGCTTTGCGGTATCTCTTGGCGCTGGGGTGGGAAATCCCCACCCAAACTACTTTTTGCTGGCTACAATCCGCCATCATCGATCGGCTTGGATTTAGCTTTTGCTTTATTGGCACTACGCTTGAGGGCAGAAAGCCGTGCTTCATATCGCGATCGCTGGCGTTTGCTAGGAGTATTTTCCACCAAAGTTTTTAAGGCACTGCCCAAACTCTTATAGGCGTTGGGGAGGCTATAACCAAAACGAGTTGCTAAGGCGATCGCTTTCTCGTCAGCATCAAGAATTTCTTTGAGTTGCTTGTCTCCATTATTCTTCTGATACAGTCGCCAGCCGGAAACACCACACAAGGCCAAAGCTAACACCAGCAGCAATCCATCCTGTACCCACAACTCACCAACAGCACCACCTAAACCGATCGCCAGTGCCGCCATTTCCCAACCATCTTTGGGAATCGTGTCATTTTGAACGCGAGCAACTTCGTGCCAGAACAGCAGATTACGCTGATCCATTGCGAGGGCATCCCATTTCACCAAGTCAATTTGAATTTCTACCTGGTCTTTACCAATTTCTTCGCAGCGGATCAGGGGTGGATTGACCTCAGTTGTGCCTTCTACCGTGACCCAACTCTGCAATTCTGGCGGTAGTAAGCCTTTCAACCGCCGGAGTTCACTCATTTCCGCTTTGGCAGAGGAGGTTGCATAGGATGTCATAAAATCCAGCCCTAAAAAATTTCAGTATATAGTGAGGGTATCACTTTGGAGTATAGCGATTTCAGTGATGATCCGCCTCACTCGTTGGGAAAACTTCCCCGCTTTTTCCGAGCTTCCATTGCCTTCTCTAGCAGTTCTAGCAATCCCGGCGCTTCTTCCTGAATAGTGAGTAACAGTCTTTCCCCAAGTTCTACATTCCCCGGATCAATACCTGTTTCCATCACCTCTTTCAGGCGGGGCATGGCTATACTATCAACAATCTGAATTAATCCACTCAGACAACGGTTAAATTGTCTTTCTGTAAGAATTGAGTCTTCTAGGGGAAACTCTATAATCGCCCGAATTTCGCCATCGGCTGGGTCATACTCCCATTGCAGCATTTTGGTTTCCCAAGAAATGGCCAGCATTGTCTGTAGAATCGCTCCTTTGTTGGGATGCTCTTGAACTCCAGACAAAACTTGAGGTGCAAATACCCGGAAAAATTTTCCCTCCTCATCTAGCTGGACAACTATCAGAAAATCCTCTAGATTATCAGCTTCCACACCTGTGATAATCCGGTCTTCTTCATCATCAAAACGGTAGTCCCATCCAAGGTTGTCTAAGTACTTGGCTATCTGTGTCAGATTAGCTCCCATAAAAGCCTCATAAGGAACGGTGGAGCGGCTGTTACCAGACCTAGTTTAACCTGCTAGTGGCAGTTCCTGAGGTTGGAGCGGCTACTTCTGGACATCTAGAAGCCTAAAGGAAAATTCAGCACAGATGCTCAAAAAGTTTTATATTACGAGCATCTACTTGCTTTTACATAATTATCGTATTGATCAATACATTTATTCTCGTCGATTGTCCGTGAAGCGTATGCATAAATCAGCGTTAATTCTAGCGATTGCCCCCCTAATCTTTACACTCGGCGCTTGTGGTGGCGACTCAGGAAAAACAACAAATACAGTTAGTAATCCAGGTAATACTCCAGGTACACAAGTAACTCGAAACCTTTGGGACACAGTTAAAAGCCGTGGTAAGTTAATTTGCGGCGTCAGCGGTGAATTACCAGGGTTTAGCTTTGTGGGTCCTGACGGCAAATACAGTGGACTCGACGTGGATGTTTGTCGGGCTGTAGCAGCGGCTGTATTTGATAACCCAGATGCCGTAGAATATCGCAATCTCAATGCTAAAGAGCGGTTTACAGCCTTGCAAACTGGGGAAGTAGATATTCTCAGCCGCAACACTACTTGGACATTAAGTCGCGACACCTCCCAAGGTTTGGATTTTGCCCCTGTAGTCTTTTACGACGGTCAAGGGGTTATGGTTCGCAAAAATAGCGGCATTAAGTCCCTAGCCGACCTGAAAAACAAAGCTATCTGCGTTCAAACTGGTACGACAACAGAACAGAACTTAGCAGACCAAATGCGGAAACGGGGCATCACCTACAAACCTGTTGTCTTTGAAGACGTTAACATTACCTTTGCTACCTATTCAGAAGGGCGTTGTGATGCGATTACCACCGACCGTTCAGGGTTAGTCTCGCGGCGCACAACTCTACTTAAACCTGACGATAACGTGATTCTTGATGAAGTCCTCTCCTCAGAACCTCTTGCACCAGCAGTTGCCAAAGGGGATAGTAAGTGGAGTAATGCTGTGAAGTGGGTGGTTTATTCCCTGGTAAAAGCCGAAGAGTTAGGGATTAATTCCCAAAATTTGGCGCAGTTCGCCAGCAGTAATGACCCAGATATCAAGCGCTTTTTGGGAACAGAAGGCAACCTCGGTGAGGGACTCGGCTTGACAAAAGACTTTACGGCTAGAGTCGTCAAACACGTTGGTAACTATGGCGAAGTTTACGATCGCAATCTTGGAGCCAAAACAAAACTCAATCTAGCTCGCGGTCAAAATCAACTCTGGTCAAAAGGCGGATTACTCTATTCTCCTCCATTCCGGTAATTGGGAGACAAAGAGGACTTGCTAAGGGGCACAATCGAGACTAATGACCAATGACTAATGACTAATGACTAACAATCGCTTTTGGCAAATTACCGCACAACTGATTGCCGTATTTTTAGCAGCAGTTGTGGTAACACTACTGTGGGGAAATCTCAACCGCAATTTGCAGCAATTAGGCATTCAGTTAGGATTTGATTTTCTCCAGCAGCAAGCGTCTTTTGACATTGGCGAAACCCTGATTGCCTACAAACCGACTGATACCTACAGTCGCGCCTTGTGGGTGGGGTTAATTAACTCCTTGCGGGTGGCGCTGCTGGGAATCTTTCTGACGACAATTGTCGGCATAAGTGCGGGAATCGCCCGCCTGTCTGATAACTGGCTAGTGCGGAATATCACAGTACTTTACATAGAGATTTTTCGCAATACGCCCTTACTGCTGCAATTGCTGTTTTGGTACTTTGCAGTTTTCCTGAGTTTTCCTGCCTCAGAAAATAAAGTCTCGCTTTGGGGGTTGGGCTACTTAAGTCAAAATGGTCTAGAACTTCCTTGGTTTACCTTGTCTCCAGAGTTTTCGGCTTTGCTGCTAGGGTTGACTTTTTACACTGGTGCGTTCATTGCAGAAATTGTGCGCGGTGGAATTCAATCAGTGTCGAAGGGACAATGGGAAGCTGCGCGATCGCTAGGACTAAAACCAGGGTTGGTGATGCGGCTGGTGATTTTTCCCCAAGCCTTACGAGTGATTATTCCACCACTCACCAGTCAGTATCTGAATTTGACCAAAAATTCCAGTTTAGCGATCGCGATCGGCTACCCTGATGTTTATTTTGTCGCCTCCACCAGTTTTAACCAAACCGGGAGAGCAGTAGAAATCATGTTACTAATTATGCTCACCTATCTCACCCTCAGCTTAACCATTTCTCTAATCATGAATTTATTCAATCACGCCGTGCAAATTCAGGAAAGATAAGCAGATTCAAAATTTAAAATAGAAAACAGTTAATGACTAATGAATTCAAAATTATCATGGTTACGTAAAAACCTATTCAGTACTTGGTACAACAGCTTATTAACACTTATCTGCTTAGTATTCTTATTTTGGGTAGTGCGGGGAGTTTTCACCTGGGCACTTTATCAAGCACAATGGGCAGTAATTCAAGTTAATTTACCTTTATTTTTAGTGGGGAGATATCCCAAAGAGTTATATTGGCGCCTTTGGATTGCACTAGCAATTACTGCAACTTTAAGCGCTATGAGTTGGGGGGTATTTTCACCAAATCAGAATTTAACAAAGCGCACTATTGCAATTTATGCTTTGACTGTCGGCGGTTTATTATTTATTTTACCTGTACCGTTGGTTCCTCGCCTTTGGTTACTGCTAATTGCAGTTTTACTGTTTGCAGGTTTTTGGATGGCGAAAAACCTTACTAAGTTAATCACTCCCTGGCTTCCCCTAGGATGGTTATTATCTTTTCCCATCATGTTGTGGTTGATAGGTGGTGGTTTTGGCTGGGAATCTGTCTCGACAAATTTGTGGAACGGTTTGCTGCTTACCCTACTAATGGCAGCAGTGAGTATTGTACTTTCCTTTCCCATTGGCGTTTTACTGGCTTTAGGAAGAACTAGCAATTTACCCGTAGTCCGTTGGTTTTCTATCCTTTACATTGAAATTATCAGAGGAGTACCACTAATTGGAATTTTATTTCTCGCTCAAGTCATGTTACCGTTATTTTTACCAACAGAAATACGTTTAGATCGAGTACTGCGGGGAATCGCCGGACTCGTGTTATTTAGTGCTGCTTACATGGCAGAAAACGTGCGCGGTGGACTTCAAGCAATCCCACGGGGACAAATTGAAGCAGCGAAAGCATTAGGATTAAATACAGTTTTAGTAATAATTTTAATTGTTTTGCCTCAAGCTTTACGCGCTGTTATTCCCGCACTTGTAGGACAGTTTATCGGCTTATTTAAAGATACCTCACTTTTATCTCTAGTGGGATTAGTGGAACTTACAGGAATTGCCCGTTCTATCTTGGCGCAGCCCCAATTTATCGGTCGTTATGCAGAAGTATATATATTTATTGGGTTCATTTATTGGCTATTTTGTTACTCGATGTCTTTTGCTTCTCGGCGGTTGGAGAGGCAGTTAAGTAATTAGTTTTTATTCGTTTATAAACGATGTATAACAATCCTATTTTATTTGTGAACGCGAACAGCTTGCCGTAGGCATAACAGTATTTTTTAAACTAACCGCTCCAGACGCAGAGGGCGCAGAGGTAGAGAAAAAAGAGACGTTAATATCTTATTTAGGAGCGATATATTTTTAAACTAACTGCAAAGAAATAAATAAAATTAATTATTTGGAGGTTTAAGCCTGTGTCTGAACAAAGCCCGATAATTGTTGCTGAAGATGTCCACAAATGGTATGGTAAATTTCACGCCCTTCAGGGTGTAACTTTAACAGTGAATCGTGGAGAAGTTGTAGTGTTAATGGGCCCCTCTGGTTCAGGTAAATCTACTTTTATCCGCACATTTAACGCTTTAGAAGAATACCAAAAAGGGAAAATTACCATTGATGGTATTACTCTCAGCCATGACTTGCGAAATATTGAAACGATTCGCCGTGAAGTGGGAATGGTATTTCAGCAGTTCAATTTATTTCCCCATTTAACAATTCTAAAAAATATCACTTTAGCGCCAATTTGGGTGCGTAAATTGCCAAAAGCAAAAGCCGAAGAATTGGCAATGCAACTTTTAGAAAGAGTGGGAATCTTAGAACAAGCACAGAAATATCCAGGACAGTTATCTGGTGGACAGCAGCAACGAGTTGCGATCGCCCGCGCTTTAGCCATGCAACCGAAAATTATGCTGTTTGACGAACCCACCTCAGCCTTAGATCCAGAGATGGTAAGGGAAGTATTGGATGTAATGCAAAATCTCGCCAGTGATGGAATGACAATGGTAGTCGTTACCCACGAGGTCGGATTTGCCCGTGAAGTCGCCGATCGCGTAATTCTCATGGATAGCGGTTCCCTCGTTGAGTCAGCCACCCCAGAAACCTTTTTCACCAACCCCAAAGAAGAAAGAACACGCAAATTTCTATCACAAATTCTCTAGAAAAATGCTGTTATCAAGCTATCAAATTGAACTTTAGAGCAACATAAATAATTAAAGGTTCGTAGTGAGGGCTTCAGCCCTCAAAGTAGGGATAATTTCATTTTTTACCGAATGGCCTTACAAAAAAAAAGAACGCACTTTATAGTGCAATATACTTATTGCTTGGCATGACGCTGCTGAAATTTTGACCACTATAAAAAACTATGGAAACAGTTACAGCTACTTTTTCAATTCCAAACTGGATCGAAGATGGTTTGAAAAATCTCACATACGAACGTTATGGAGGTGTTATTCGTGATTCAAAAACAAAATCCATAGTTGCTATGTTACGCGAAACAACACCTAATCTTAGACAAACTGGAACAATACTTTTTCAATTTGGATCAGTTGCCAGTGTTTTGAATTTAGGTGTTTCAGTCATAGGATTTGCTATAGTCATTAAGCGCTTAGGTGAAATTGAACAACAGGTAAAAAAAGTACAGAAACATACCAAGGAACTTAATCTTAAACTTGACTTGGCTGTTTATTCTAATTTCCATGCAGCCCTTGGTTTAGCCCGTGATGGTTTTACAATGAATAAGCCTGAAAATCGCGTTAATATGACAAATTTAGCTATCAATCGATTTTTAGAAGCCCAATATATTTATGCTGGTTATTTTGAGAAAGCATTAGAAGAAAATATTCAAGTTGCTGATGAGTATCTTAAATCATTATTTTTAAGTTATGTAGCTAGAGTGCGTTGCTATTTAGAATTGGAGGAAACTCATACTGGACTGCTTTGTTTACAAGAAGGTGCAGAGTTTCTTTATGAGAAAGTATGTAGATATGTTTATAATATGTTGCCTTTTCTTGAAGAAGAAGAACGAAATTATTTGTATAAAAAATACTTAAATTTATTTCCCCCATCAATTATTACTCCTCCTTCTGTAAGCGTTAATATTGCTGATGTAATCACAATAGCAGCAGCATTTACCCCATTAGTACCGATGCTAGGAAGTTTAGAGAAGAATTATGATCAGGAAAGTAAAATGCAATTTCCTCAAGCATTGGAAAAAATTGAGATTATAATTGAAACTAATAATCGCTTTGAATCTTACCAAATAGAAATAAAAGCAATATCCCAAATAGGAATTAGCTTTCATGAATGGTTACAGTTAAAATCTTCTACAGAGACTCAACCAGAAGATGCAGAATTAATGTATATCATTCCTTCTCAGGCTTTATAATAAGGATATCAATTATCACAAACAATTTTAGGTAAAAGCAGTGAATCTTTCAGAATTTGCAATAGATCAACTTAAAACAATAGTAGCTGGTGAACATGAATTAACAAAAACGCAGTATAAGACAGGTAGGGATTTAGTTGATTTTTTTAACTCATTTGGTGAAAGGGATACTTATGATCAGGTTTTCAATGACCCTTCTAATCGTTTCTATTCTAGACCACTGTTTGTTGTTGATAAATTGAAAAAATTAAACGGTACAAAGAGCATCAAAAATATTATTGAGAAAATTGTCAATGATGACAATAATGATAAAAGAGTAGTTGCGGATAAACTAAATGAAATTATTAAACCGGATAATTATTTTTTAGAAGAAATAGATGGTACTTATACAGTAATAAGCCAAGATAACTATGATGAAGATATAAAAATAGAAGCTTCTTTTGAAGAGAATCAAACAAAAATTGTTGAAGAAATAAGCAAGGCTAAATTCATTATATGGGTAGCTGTCGCTTGGTTTACAGATGACGTTTTATTTAGAAAGCTAATAGAGAAGAAAAAACAAGGTATTAATGTTCAAGTGATTATTATTGATGATGATATTAATAGCACCTTGAATTTTGAAGAACATTTTGAAATTTATAGGATTCCTAAAACTCCAAAATTTGCTAACATGATGCATCATAAGTTCTGTGTAATTGATTTGTGTACTGTCATAAATGGCTCTTATAATTGGACTAAAAAGGCTCAATTTAATTGTGAAAATATTACGATATTTAATAGTAGACAATTAGCAGAGGAGTTTGCGAATGAATTTATTTGCTTGAAATCACTAAAAAATTAAATTTCAATTAGAGATAAAGTTATTAAAAGTTTATATCTTCAAGAGTCTTAGGCTTATCGTAATATTTTAAACAACCTGCCACATCATCTAATTTAGTTTCTGGAAAAGGATTCTTAGGCTTTAACAAAATCCCATCACCCATATCAATAATTACAAATTCCTGACCAGCATTCCAATGATGAGATTCCCGTAAAGATTGGGGAATAATTACTTGTCCTTGAACAGATAATTTTGTGACTTCCATAACTTTAAAATCTTAAAAACATAACACTAATCCAACAATTCTAACATTCCTCTTCTCTCCGCGCCTCTGCGCCTCTGCGTGAGACAATAAAAAAGGACGAACTCAAAAGCCCGCCCTTAATATTCTCGAAAAAAACCAAAAATCTAAATCTTCGCTTCTTCCCTTACCAACTTATCCCAACCTAAATCCTTCAAATTGTTATTCCGACGCAGCGGACGAGTTACCAATTCAAGAACATCACGGGCATTAGTAAAACCGTGAATTTGAGCAAAAGTGAACTCCACAGACCACTTAGTATTAATACCCCTTGCTTCCAGAGGGTTAGCATGAGCCATACCAGTAATAACCAAATCTGGCTTCGACTCATAAATTCGCTGAATTTGATTGTAATTATCTGGCTTTTCGACAATTGTTGGTAGAGGTGAACCCATTTCCTGACAAGTCTTTTCTAGCAAAGCCAACTCAGCAGCTTGATAACGCTTATCCATGTAGGGAATGCCGATTTCTTGAACCGTCATTCCGCAACGCACCAAGAACCGTGCGAGGGAAACTTCCAGCAAATTATCACCCATGAAGAATACAGACTTACCGCGAATCAGTTTGACATATTCTTCCAAACCTGCCCAAATTTGCGCTTCCCGTTCATCTAAACCTTGGGGTGTAATACCGAACACAGAGCAGATTTTCTCAATCCAAGCGCGGGTGCCATCGGGGCCAATGGGGAAGGGTGCGCCTATTAGTTTACATTTGCGGCGACGCATTAAAGTTGTAGCAGTGCGGCTGAGGAAGGGATTGACACCAGCGACATAATACCCTTCTTCGATGACTGGCAGTTCAGTGAAGCGCTTTGCAGGTAGCCAGCCGGAAACTTTGATACCTTGTCTCTTCAATTCCAAAGTTAACTGGGTCACCACGGGGTCAGGAAGAGAACCGAAGAGAACTAGGGGTTTATGATCTACATATTCAGATTCATCTTGGGCTACTTCTTCTTTTTTCTTGCCGAAGTTAAGCAGCTTTTGAATGGCGTTGCGCTCGTTTTTGTCTGTTTCTGACACCGGTGCCTTTTCGGGACAACGATTAGCCATAGCGGCTAACACAGTGTCCTCTCCTTGGGTAAATGCGTAGTCTAAACCGTTGGCACGAGCAACTACGATGGGAATACCAATTTCGGATTCTAACTTGGGTGCCAAACCTTCCAAGTCTGTTTTAATAATTTCTGTGGTGCAAGTGCCTATCCAGACGATTACACTAGGATTGCGATCGCGCTTAATTTGCTCACACAAGCGCTTTAACTCTTCATAATCACTCAGTTGTGCCGAAATATCCCCTTCTTCCAACTCTGCCATTGCATAGCGGGGTTCCGCAAAAATCATCACCCCCATCGCGTTTTGCAGGAAGTAGCCGCAAGTTTTTGTCCCAATCACCAAAAAGAAGCTATCTTCAATTTTTTGGTATAACCACGCCACGCAGCTAATGGGGCAAAAGGTGTGGTAATTCCCAGTTTCACATTCAAAATTTAAAGCTTCTGGTTGTTGAGCGACAGTCATTTTGGTTTTTCTCCCATTGATATTTAAAGCTAACAAGGCAGGTGGATATAGCTCTGACATCTAGGGGAAAATTAGTTTTTCCCCTAAACCGCCATGATGCGTGGTATATGACACCAGCCAGCCATCCCTAGATTCAACAGGAATGGCAATAATTAAGAATTGGGGAAGAGACGAGCAATTTCTGATTCGTCAAAAACGCCAGAAGGCAGTTCTTCCCCCAAAAAGTCATTATTCTCTTCAGCCTTTTGCAGCGAGGTTTCATCACCCCAAACATCCGACAACACATCGCTAAACGCGTGTTCTTCTGTTGTATTCAGTTCTGCAAGTACCTCGTCATCTAGATTCCCTTCAGTCACAGTCGGGGTGTCAAAAGAAATTTCGCCAAACTCATCCGCCATTTCTAGATTAAGCGACTCATCAGACTCATCTATTGAGTTGTGCCCGTTGGATAAGGAAATCTCGCCCAAATCATCTGCGGTTTCCTGTAACTCGCTGACCACCAAGTCTTGTGGATCTTCATCCTCCTCAAAACCAGGCAAAGGGTGATTAGTCAATGTTTCATCTTCGGGGGCGTCATCAATGAGCACTGCCGACTTATACTCATAAGTCTCTGTTTCTACTTTGGGAATGAAGCGGTTACCGAGAGCGATGTCTGGGTCAAAATTTAACTCCAACACCTCAATCAGGGTATCGGCGTCAGGATTCAGTTTGGCAAAAGGAAACATTAGCTGCGCTAGCTTGGGTTCCAGCGCATTGACAACTCCCAGGATGAGGAAAGAAGGTGGTCGCTTTCCGCCATCAGGGGTATAAACTGATTCCACTTCCATTTGCAGGGAAATCCAGTCGCGATTCACCTGAAAAAATTGCAACCACTTTTGTTTGATCGAATCGGTAAAACTTTGAAAGAAAGCCATAGCATCCCCCATCCTGAGAACTAAATGATTTATACAATCATCAAGTCTAATTCCTCTTCTGCATTAGTAACCTGGGGTTTACTCGGATTTAGATAAAAATCAGATAACAAAGAAAACAACTCACGGTCTGGGGTATCGTTCGGAACGACACCTTCGGGACGAGCCAGAATTTGGTCGGCGATGCTGAGGTAGTAATCGCAAACGTAGTCTAGAGAAGGATCTGACTCTGCCATTTCAAACAAAGTTTTGCCCTTCACGCGGGAAACACGTATATCTTCAATTAAAGGTAATACTTCGAGTACTGGCATCGGCACAGCTTCGATATATTTTTCAATCAAGTCCCGCTTGGAAGTGCGATTACCAATTAACCCAGCTAGACGTAGTGGGTGAGTCCGTGCCTTTTCGCGCACTGAAGCAGCAATCCGATTGGCAGCAAACAAAGCATCAAAGCCGTTGTCTGTAACAATCAGGCAGTAATCTGCATAGTTGAGAGGTGCGGCAAAACCGCCACAAACTACGTCACCCAACACATCAAACAGAATTATGTCGTACTCATCGAAGGCGTTGAGTTCCTTAAGTAATTTAACGGTTTCGCCGACTACATAGCCACCGCATCCAGCGCCGGCAGGAGGTCCACCAGCCTCAACGCAATCAACACCGCCATAGCCTTTGTAAATTACATCTTCTGGCCAGACATCTTCGTAGTGATAGTCTTTTTCTTGCAGGGTGTCGATAATCGTCGGAATCAAAAACCCGGTGAGGGTGAATGTGCTGTCGTGTTTGGGGTCGCAGCCAATTTGCAGGACTTTTTTGCCACGTTTGGCTAGAGCGACGGAGATGTTACAGCTAGTTGTGGATTTGCCGATTCCACCTTTTCCATAAACTGCTAGTTTCACTGTGTTTGCCTCTTATAGTTTTTTTATCAAACTGGTGGCTCAAACATTTGCCTTCACCTAGGCTGATTTGGCGATGCGTGAGGTCTGTGAATGTCATTATTGGCCAAATCGCCAGGAAAATAAAGGGGTTGTAAATCTGTCCAATAGTCTGAGATGGTGAATTATA
Organism: Cylindrospermum stagnale PCC 7417; assembly: GCF_000317535.1. Taxonomy (NCBI): domain Bacteria; kingdom Bacillati; phylum Cyanobacteriota; class Cyanophyceae; order Nostocales; family Nostocaceae; genus Cylindrospermum; species Cylindrospermum stagnale. The sequence continues at coordinate 3,443,092 of NC_019757.1, read as the reverse complement.
AATTCAGTTAGCTATATTTGCAGTTTTTTCAGCTTAAAAGCCTGATTAGTCATAAAAATTCTTATAAAAATACTTTTAACATCAACTTAACTAAAATTAGTTACAAAAGACAAAATGCTGTAATTACCTTTTTTCAATGGTTTCCATAGAAGTAGCTGACCTTAAACAAGGATATTTGCTAGCCCAGAGGCTGATTGCTAAGATGAAGGGAGGGATTGTCGGCCCTATGCCGTGAAAAGCAGTTTAACCTTCTACAGCACATGAATTGGCAGTCTGGAGTCAAATGCCCGGATTAACTAGGTACTGCTTATTCCTGAATTACTTATTAGTTTGTAAATAAATATTAAATTAGCCAATATTTGGCTAAAATTTATTCCCCAGCCCCTGAAGGGGAGACTTGCGGGTATCAGGAAACTTCACCTTCGATGGCGGCGATTTCCTGTAATGTTTGCCAGCCTGCTTGCCACTGAGAACTGTCTTGTAATAATTTGGCATTCAGCCAGAAGCGGACATTAGGGTCACAGGCAGCAACCATTTCTGCGTACACCCATTTACCCTGATTTTTGCGGTTGACTACTTGGAAATGTCGCCAACCATCAACTTTTTGCTGTGCTGTCCACTTAGAACCGACTAGATAAGGAAATTTTGGCTTTTTGGTCATTGGTTATTGGTCAAATTACTGTTACGGTCGAAAGTCTGACAATCTAACTTGCCATCTTGCTGGATACATAAGGCAAAACTTTTGATCTGGCTCCAACAACCGTTAATGTTGTTCAGAATTTTGTGCTTTTTTTTAGAAAGGCGTTGCCGGACTGCCTCATTTGGGCAGAGAATCTCTAAAATGCCGGTACCATCTTCATAATCGACGATGCGAAAAAGACAGTCTTGCAACATAGCCCGGCTGCTACTGTCAAAAAACCGCTTAAATCGCTGTAGCTTTTCCCCTTCAGTCATTTTGCTGACGGGATTCATTTTAAATAAATCCTCATTTTCAAAGTCAAAGTCATCATCCTCAAAGTCGTAAGGGTCAATCATGTTCAGCTTCCACTATGCGACTTGGATTTATCGTAACTCTGGATGAGGTGATGGGGTGATGGGGGGTTTGGGGAATCCTGGACAAAACTGGACAAAAGAGCTAAAAATATATTCGCTACGCTAGTAAACCCTGCCCGGTAGGGAAACAAAGTAATTAATTTAGCAAAATTCGTTAACGCAACTTTACAGTATATATTAAATACATGCTGACAACAGTATGCTGAGATTACACTGAGTAGCGAAAATTGCCGTCTACTACAGATATACTCTGCGGACCTTTGCGCTTACCTCTGGGTGCCTCTGCGTTAAAAAAGATTTCTTTCCCTGGCTTGGCGTTAAAACTTTTTATAACAAAGCCGTTGGATTATACATATACAATAGCAGAAAAAATCAAGGTGTCAATATCAATGGCTGAAAAAACCTAAACCCGTCAAATTATTGATTTTATTGTCAATAATCTTGAGAATAAAGCAGCTTATTGAGAAAAATTGGAGAAAGTGAGAATTTTCCGAAAAACTTCATTTAAAAAACTTATATGCGGCCAAGAAACTGCTGCGTTTCTCAGACTGGAATTTATCCGGTTCGGGGGTGAGTTCGTGTGGTTTTTGGCAGGGTAATACTACTCTATAAAGATGTGATCACCGATCCAGCTAGTCGCTCGCTTCTTTTTACAATGACGCTATAAGAACAAAACCAACTCTTGTTCTATCTGCGAGGGACACTTGGCTCAAAGGAGGTTTCCTCGCGCCAGTATCCGCCTCTTTGCGTCGGTCGTGGTTTCTCTAAAGCCTATGCAACCTACTAATCCAAACAAGTTTACAGAAAAAGCCTGGGAAGCGATCGCGCATACCCAAGATGTTGTCAAACAATACCATCAGCAGCAGATAGAAAGCGAACACCTGATGAAAGCGCTGCTGGAACAAGATGGTCTAGCCAGTGCGATCTTCACTAAAGCGGGTGCGAACGAGCAAAAAGTGCGCGATCGCACCGACCAATTTCTCCGCCGCCAGCCAAAGGTATCCGGTAGCAGCAGTTCCGTTTATTTAGGAAGGAGTCTAGATACACTTTTAGACCGGGCTGACGCCTATCGCCAGGAATTTAAAGACGAATATATCTCCATTGAACATTTAGTGCTGGCTTATGCCAAAGATGACCGCTTTGGTAAAGGTTTATTCCAAGAATTTGGTTTAGACGAAGGCAAGCTGAAGAATATTATTAAACAAATTCGGGGGAGCCAGAAAGTGACCGACCAAAGCCCAGAAGGTAAATACCAATCACTGGAAAAATATGGGCGCGACCTCACAGAAGCTGCTCGCAAAGGTCAACTTGATCCAGTGATTGGGCGGGATGACGAAATTCGGCGGACGATTCAAATTCTCTCTCGCCGGACAAAAAATAATCCTGTGCTGATTGGTGAACCGGGTGTAGGGAAAACTGCGATCGCTGAAGGACTAGCACAGCGCATCGTTGCTGGTGATGTTCCCCAGTCGCTGAAAGACCGGATGCTGATCTCTTTAGATATGGGCGCTTTGATTGCGGGGGCAAAATTCCGGGGTGAATTTGAAGAACGCCTGAAAGCAGTATTAAAAGAAGTTACGGAATCTGGCGGCAATATTGTTTTATTTATTGATGAAATTCACACCGTAGTCGGTGCAGGTGCGACTCAAGGGGCAATGGATGCCGGTAACTTGTTAAAACCGATGTTGGCCCGGGGTGAGTTACGCTGTATTGGGGCAACAACTTTAGACGAGTACCGCAAGCATATCGAAAAGGATGCGGCGCTAGAACGACGCTTCCAGCAGGTTTATGTAGATCAGCCGAATATCGAAGATACGATTTCGATTTTGCGCGGGTTGAAAGAACGTTATGAAGTCCACCACGGGGTAAAGATTTCTGATAGTTCTTTGGTGGCGGCTGCTACCTTATCCAGCCGCTATATTAGCGATCGCTTTTTACCAGACAAAGCCATCGACTTGGTAGACGAAGCCGCCGCTAGACTGAAAATGGAGATTACCTCCAAACCCGAAGAACTCGACGAAATCGACCGCAAAATCTTGCAATTGGAAATGGAGAAGCTTTCTTTGCAAAAAGAAAGTGATGTCGCTTCTCGTGAACGCCTAGAAAAAATCGAAAAAGAACTGGCGGATCTCAAAGAAGAACAAAGAACCCTGAGTTCACAATGGCAATCTGAAAAAGACATCATCAACAAAATTCAGTCTGTTAAAGAAGAGATTGACCGAGTTAACCTAGAAATTCAGCAAGCCGAAAGAAACTACGACCTCAACCGGGCGGCAGAGTTGAAATATGGTAAACTAACAAGCCTGCATCGTCAATTGGAAGCCGTAGAAGCTGAACTTACACAAGCCCAAGGATCTGGTAAATCACTTTTGCGGGAAGAAGTCACAGAAGCCGATATTGCCGAAATTATATCTAAGTGGACGGGGATTCCCATCAGCAAATTGGTGGAATCAGAAAAAGAAAAATTACTGCATTTAGAAGATGAACTACACCGCCGTGTCGTCGGACAAGCTGAAGCAGTCACAGCGGTAGCCGATGCCATTCAGCGATCGCGCGCTGGACTTGCTGATCCTAATCGTCCCATTGCGAGTTTTGTTTTCCTTGGCCCCACTGGTGTCGGTAAAACCGAACTAGCCAAAGCCCTAGCGGCCTATATGTTCGACACAGAAGAGTCCTTGGTGCGGATTGATATGTCGGAGTATATGGAGAAACACACAGTTTCTCGCCTCATCGGTGCGCCTCCGGGATATGTGGGTTATGAAGAAGGCGGACAATTAACCGAAGCGATTCGCCGTCGTCCCTATGCTGTGATTCTCTTCGACGAAATCGAGAAAGCACACCCCGATGTGTTTAATATTTTCCTGCAAATTCTCGATGATGGTCGGGTCACCGATGCCCAAGGTCATACGGTGGACTTCAAGAACTGTATCATCATCATGACTAGCAATATCGGTTCACAGTACATTCTGGATATTGCCGGGGATGATTCCCGCTATGATGAAATGCATCGTCGGGTGATGGAGGCGATGCGAAATAGTTTCCGTCCAGAGTTCCTCAACCGGATTGACGAAATTATCATCTTCCACAGCTTGCAGAAATCAGAATTGCGGCGGATTGTGTTGTTGCAAGTGGAAAGACTGCGGCAACGATTAAGCGACCGCAAAATGTCCCTCAGGCTCTCGGATGCGGCTCTTGACTTTTTAGCAGAAGTAGGATATGATCCTGTTTTTGGAGCGCGGCCACTAAAGCGAGCAATTCAGCGAGAGTTAGAAACTCAAATTGCCAAAGCTATCTTGCGCGGCGAATTCAATGACGGCGACACCATCTTTGTGGATGTGCAAAATGAACGCCTTTCCTTCAGCCGCTTACCCATAGAAGTGTTTACTGGTTAATTAAACTCAAAGCCTTAGATCCCCGACTTCTTAAAGAAATCGGGGATATTGTTGTAATTTTTAGTCTTCGGGAAAACCAAAATTTATGCATCTGGGATGATCTCACCCGGACTTCTCTTGTGAGTCAATGTATTTTTTAAGAGATGCAAAAATTAATATTCTCCGGAGATAAAACTTTATGTCATTATCGCAGGTTAATGCCTTTTATGAAGTTTTGATATCGAATGAAGCTATTTATGAACAATACTTTAATAAATGCTGTCGGCGAGGAATATTAGCCAGTTGGCATTGGGATAAAACTAAAATTGTCAATTTTGCGGCTACTCTTGGCTACAGCTTCAATGAACATGAACTAGATCAGTTATGGTTTGAAAGCGAACCAAGTTTGTCTGATAATTCACTGAATTTATCGGCATACGGTTAGTAATTAGCAATTATTTAAAACGCTTTCCCAATCGGGGAAAGCGTCTTGATCATATCCCTAAAATGATGAACCTGGAAGCTGGAGAAACTCTTCTTCTTTTGGTGTCGAAGTGCGGTTTAAAATGCTATTGCGATGTGGAAAGCGTCCAAAACGCTCGATTATTTGCATGTGTCGAAAAGCGTACTCAATCGCACCCACGCTATCAGGATCATGACTGAGTTGCTGAAATAGCTTTACACACTGACGCTGATCAGCTAGGCTTTCACTGTGTTCAAAGGGCAAGTATATAAACCAGCATTGTACAGGCAATAATTTGCGATCGTAGCCTTGGGTAACAGCGTGTTGGGCTGCTGAAATTGCTTCCAAGTCAGTCGCAAAGGCTTCGGCGGTATCGCGAAATACATTTCGGGGAAATTGATCCAGCAGCAAAATTAGGGCTAGACAGCTTTCAGGTGTATCGAGCCAATTGTCTAAATATCCCGTTGCTGCCTGTTGGTAATCTGTGAGAAACCTGGTTTGCATTTCTCGGTCAAAATCTGTTTTTTTGCTAAACCAAACTTGTCGAGGTTGACCATAACCTGGTTCATCTGGATGACCAAACCAAAATTCCAAAATTGCTTTTGCCTGTGACATTGCTGTTATTGACCGTTACAAAGCACTTGTCGCATTTTCCGCAGATTAGCAGGCAACTCTAAGTTCATTGCTTGTTGAACGAAAATTGAGGGTATGGGGATATTAGGTGTCGCTTGGACTGTATAAGCGAGTATTGTGCCGTTACCGCAATCTTTTAGCTCTAAATTAGCATTAAAGTCTTCAAAGGTGCCTTTCTCCATCCGAAATTGAATTTGCTGCCCCAAGACTTCGACGACGTTGAGGTAAATTTCAACTTGAGCAGTGACAAAGAAAAAGGCTTTTTGTGCCGCTTGATACAAATGTTTGACTTCACCTTTAGACAAAACTTCGCTTTTGGTGATATCGGGAAAATATTGCACCCAACGGGGGTAATCAGTGACTTGCTGCCATACATGCGATCGCACTAACGGTAAATACATACTCGCAGTCACAGCACCACCCCAAGTCGTGTGCGATCGCGTTTGTACCAAAATTTCACCCTGTATCAGCAATCTTTGCTTGTCTTGGCTCCAAGGCATATCCGAACCTGTAATAGTTTTGTCTGAGATATGAGACGCAGACATAGTGATTTTAGTTACTCCTCAACTCATCCACATTCCCAAGGGGCTAAAAAACCATCAAACTTGATCGAGTTTAACCTACTCAACTTTAGTTCCAGCACATTTTAGAGATTTTCCGGACATGATCATTATTTCTGTAAGCTACTTGAAAGCTGCACTTAGTACAAAATTTACAGTATATATGCTAAAACTACTTGTTCAGGCGCAACACTTGTGGATGAAAATCGGAGTTGATCGCAGCTAGAATGGCACAAACACGATTTAAAAATCAAGAAAGAAAACTTCCTACAGGAACCACTTCGTGATTAGGTGTAACCATAACTTTATTTTAGGTTGAGAGGGAAATTAGGTGAGTCAGTCTTCCTTAAATCGCAAATTAGCCCAGACTTTCGGTATCTTACTAGGCTTGGGAATAGCCGTTTGGGTACTGAGAGGCTTTGGCATTCTCACTTTTATTCCCGGTGGCATAATTTGGCTGTTGTTACTGTCCGCGATCGCTGTAGCGTTGATCAGTTACGCTCAAAGGATATGGTGGCGTTTTTAATCTCAAAGTTTATTGAGTTTTCGCCGAAAATACTATCCTGCCGATGTTTTACACAAAAGCCCATTGCTGACAATTTCGGGTGATGCGTGCAGATTCCACATTCTGTCTCATAGACAGCAGACAATAACCGGGATACAGAGAAAAAATCTCGCCTTTTCTTTTTTAACTTTCACCTTACTGACTTTTGCTGGGTTTCATTTTTGCCATAACAGAAGAGTGCGATCGCTTTCAGTCACAAGCCTATATCTGGGCTATAATCATTTATTGATAACAGCATGAAAAAATACGTGATAAAATTTAAGAATCACAAGTGAAGTGCTTTTTTGACGTGAAAAGTTAACTTTGTTTGTTTGGAGAGGTGTCCGAGTGGTTGATGGTGACGCACTCGAAATGCGTTTTGGGGAAACCCAACGGGGGTTCGAATCCCCCCCTCTCCGTTGAATTAACCGGGTACTGTTTCAATCCAGAGTTCTCGCAACGCTGGCGGCAACATGTTAATCACATCTTCAATCTCTCCTTGGGAAACCCGCTGGGCAAGAATCTTGAAGACAGCGCGCACAAGATACTCAGCATCGATTTCCGGATCGACATTGTGGAAGTAATCACGGATATGGCTGAGGAATTGTTCCTTAGTCCGATCCTTCGTCGGGGTTGCCCCTGGCCTCCAGTTTTCGTAGTAGAATCCAGCTAGTAAGATGGGTAACTGCGCTCCTAAATGAGCTGCTTCTTGGACGGTTAGGCGATCGCGCAGTGCGTGTAATGTGGCTCGCAACCCTTGGAAAACCCGGTGCTTATTTTCCCAACCGAGTTCTTTTGCTAAATCATTGATCCAAGGAATCGTTTTCTGAAGAGTAGCATCGAAGATATCCAATCCTGTCATTGTCATCATGACACCTCCGCTATTGTGCATCAGAATTCTTGCTAAATGCTAAATGCTTTGAAAAGCAAGACGAATTGCTGATTGGCTCTTTATAGTTTTACCCTCACCTGCGAAGATCCTAGAAAAATTAGAATCCTATTTCTTCTAGCCAATGGTGCATGATTGTGCTCTTCTTCCTCTATCTAGCAGATGAGTCTACACCTCTGACTATGTGCTTTCAAGTAGGAAAATGGTAAACCTAGTCCTCAGTAGCATTCCCCGATTGAGCAATCGATTTTTTGGCAAAAACAACTAAACTATACCTTATAAATACGTAATTTTAGGCTACACTAATGCCATCGTGTGAGGAGTGAACGATGGCAAATCGTAGCCAGGGGCGAATATTCTCATTTGGTTTTATCGGGTTCTGTTTTTGTGTGGGTATTAGTATCGGAATCATCATCCGGTTTGGGCAATTACAGCGAAGTGACGCTGCTAGCACACCCACTGAATCTGTACCATTTCCGTTTTCCGACGCTGAAGCACAGCCAACCGCTTCAAATACCATCACCATCAAAGCCGTGGGCGATATTATCCCCGGTACTAATTTTCCTAGCAACAAACTGCCGCGCGATCGCAATCAACTGCTGCCAAAGTCTGTCAGAGCCTACTTACAAGGATCGGATATTTTGTTTGGTAACTTTGAAAGTAGCTTAACAAACCATCCCTACACTGCCAAAGATATCAGTCGCGGAAAAACTTTTGCCTTTCGGTCACCACCTGCCTACGCCCAGTTATTTGCTGAGGCTGGTTTTAATGTGTTCAATATGGCGAACAACCACGCAATGGACTTTGGTTCAGTGGGGTTCCAAGATACAAAGAAAAATCTTGAGGCTGCGGGAATTAAAACATTAGGTCATAAAAATCAAATTCTCTATTTAGAAGCCAATCAAATTTCAGTAGCAATGATCGGCTTTACCACCTATAACTTATACAATTCTGTCAACGATTTAGAAGCAGCCAAAGCACTGGTAGAAGAAGCCAAAAATAACGCCAAAGTTGTGATCGTGTCGATGCAAGTGGGAGCAGAAGGAACTGCGGCGCTGCACGTTAAAAATAAAACAGAGTTCTTTTATGGGGAAGATCGGGGCAATTCGCTGAAGTTTGCCCGGACAATGATCGATACAGGAGCAGATTTAGTCCTGGGACATGGGCCCCACGTTCCGAGAGCCATCGAAATGTATAAAGGAAAAATGATCGCCTATTCTTTAGGCAACTTTTTGGGATACCGGACTTTAGCCACAAATGCCCAAACTGGTTACTCAATGATTTTATTCGTCAAACTCAACTCAGAGGGAGATTTAGTATCAAGTAAAGTTATCCCAGTTCATCTAAATCGCCAAGGTATTCCGCAAATCGATCAGCATTTTCGGACTGTGGGACTTTTGCGTTATTTGAATAATTACGATTTCCCTAATGATCCTGTAGAGTTTAATCAACAAGGAGAAATTGTGGTGTTCAATAGCAAATAACCTGAACTAATTGCCTTCTGGCTTTTCCACTGGCAACTCATCCTTCTGGGATTGACTTTCAACAGGTGACTTTTGTTTGGTTTCCTGTGTGGGAACTACCACAGCAGGATCTGATTTCTGGGGTTCCGTCGGTGGTGGCGCTGCTGGGATGACTACAGAATTTTCCGGTATTGCAGGTTTGGATGGGGTGGAATCTTGACTAGAAGCGGGTGAGTTATTTTGGGGCAATGGCTTGGGGGCAGTTTGACGAGACTCCCGAATCACCCGCAGCGTATCCAATACCGAAGGCGCGGGGGCAGCAGTTGGTTGAGATGAAGGTTGCTCTGTGTTACGGCGTGGCGATGCTTCAGAGTTATTTTGAGGCGATGGCGATCGCGAAGCATCTCGTAGAGAAGCCCTGCTGCTTTGAGCAGATCGCACTGGAGAAATTTTAGCGCCACTAGGATCTGCTTCTGGGGAAACACGATCATTGCGCTTGCGTCGCTGAGAATTCGTAGAGACTGGCGCCGATTCAGTTGGCGAAGAGGTTTCAGTCTTTTTACCCACAGGCGACGTTGCACTTTTGGTACTTTCGATAGAAGGTATTGCCTGTGCAGGTTTTTCAAAAGGCTTTTCTTCAAAAAGCGGTTTAGCTACTGGCTGCGGCTGAGATTTGGGGAACAACTTCGTGATATTAAAACTTGCTGTGGCGGCGATAAGTGCTACACCTGCGCCAATAAACACCTTAGATGAAGCCAATTTTTGAGCTGGTGATGCCACTTTTGCCGAAGCTGATGGTGCTTGATTGTGACTTTGGGCTGTTTTCTCCAGCAAAATTTCTGGCTGCTGCTGGACAGATAAATCGATGGTAGGTACTGTGTGAGTGAGTACCGCTGGCGGTGTCACATCCAGCCCAGTTCCAGGTAATAATTGCAACCATTCTGCAACTGTCGCCGGTCGAAAACGAGACTCTACCGCCATACCGCGCATTACCGCCTGATTAACAGCAGCACTCAAGTGGGGTTGCAGTTCGCGGGGGGAGGGCATTTTTTGGCGATCGCGTAGTAGTGACGGAATGGGAACTTGTGCCGTTAGCAGTGCATACAAGGTGGCGGCCAAACCATAAATATCTGTTGCTGGTGTGCGCGGTGCTTGCGTCATATACTGCTCAATTGGGGAATAGCCCTCAGAAACTATCCCTGTGTGCGTCTGCTGCACACCGCCATTAAATTCCCTAGCAATGCCAAAATCAATCAGCACTACCTCCTGAGTTCCTTGACGGAGAATGATATTATCCGGTTTAATATCTCGGTGCAGCAAACTATTCTGGTGTACTACCTGCAAGGCTGCGCCAATTTGCCGGATGTAATGAATTGCTGTTGCTTCGGGCAACGGTATCCCTGGGAAGACAAATGCCTCTCCTAAGGTTTCACCAGGAATGTATTCCATCACCATGTAAGGCAGCCCAGCCTCGACAAAAAAGTCACTGACCCGGACAATATTGGGATGGACACAAGTGGCTAATCGTCTGGCTTCATCTTGGAATTGGCTCTCAAACTTGGAAAAATCAGGATTTTGTCGCAGCCGTTCATTGATGGTTTTCATCACTACCTCTTGACTCAAGTAGTGATGCATAGCTTTGAAGGTCACACCAAAGCCGCCGCGCCCTATTTCCTGGATAAGGGTATATTTTCCACTCTGCAAAATTGTGCCTGCTAACATAACGAGTTTTGAGTCCTGAGTCCTTAGTCCTGAGTGGGCAAATTAAGTACTGAGTCCTGAGTTTTCAAAGAAAGATTCCGTCGAGTCTTGGTTAGTCCTGCTTGCCTATACTAGGGGATGATTGAGTTTTTGGATCGCTTTCCAGGGGAAAACTTCCTCATCGTTACCCTAGTTTTGTCCTTTTTACTTTAGCTGATGAGTCCACACTTTCACTAATCCCCAGAAGGCGCCACTGCGGCTAAAAGCGCTGACCTATGCCTATATGCACTCGACCTTGTCCTTGGTCGTTAATGCCATAATCAGCCCGAATTAAGCCCAGGGGTGAGTCAACGCGCAACCCAGCCCCATAACCAAAACCATTACCTGGTTTACCCCTTACCCCTGCTGGATCTCCCAAGACAGTATCACCAGAACCTAAGTCTGAGGCATAGTCGGCAAACAGCACGCCCCCTAAAATTGGGATGATGGGGAAGCGATATTCTGCGGAAGCTAAAACGTAACTGCGACCGCTACCCACTTCGCCTCCGTTGTAACCGCGCACTGAATTGGAACCACCCAAGTTAAAGGTTTCATAAGGTGGTAAATCACCAATCACTGTGCCGGCTTGCAGATTCAGAGCAAAGACTTGTGGCTGTTTACTGTTAAATAGCTTGAGTGGCACGTACTGGCTATAATTCGCCCGTAGACGATTCATGGAAATATTACCTTGACCGAGGAGAGGAATAGATTGTTCAGTACTCAAACTGATGATGGAACCTTGAGTTGGTTTAGTGGGGTTATTCCGCTGGTCTTGGGTGGCGGTGAAGGATACGGTGGTGAGGTCGTCAACCCCAGTTCCACTAAAAGAGAGGGGATTCCCATTGGCATCGGTGGGAGTGATATTGCCGTCGCGATCGCGAATGCTGGTGCGCGTGTAGTTAACTCCTAAGGATGTATCCCAACCGTCAATCGGTTGCTGGAGACTAAAACCACCACCAAATCTAGCTTCCCGCACTTTATCACCGTTAGCTAGTTTAATTTTGTCATCAAAAGTATCGGAAAGTTCCCGCTGACGGAAGGCATTGATGCTGTAGCCTAAGCGATCAGGGTTAGTTGCCCGATAGGGACTGGTGAATTTAGTATCAAATTGCACGTCTTGGCTACTAACACCAACATTCACAACCACGGTATCGTTAATGCCGCCGACATTCTGGTCTTTATAGTTTAAAGTGCCTACTAGCCCCTGATCGGCGTTATAGTTACCGCCCAAATTGACGGAACGTGCCCCAAGTTCTTTGAGTTCATAGATCAAATCAACTTTTGTGGCATCGCCTTCAAAGGCAAGATTCACAGTTTCAAATAAGCCAGTACGAGATAGCTGCTGCGCGTCTTGCCTGGCTAGATTTTCTTGGAAAACTTGACCTGGTTGCAACTTGAGTTGCTGTCGCAAAAAATCTTGTTTAGTGCGTCCCTTTACTGGATTCCCCTGATTATCAATGGTTTTTCCCTTGTCGTTGACAAAGCGAAACTTGATATCGCCGACTAATCCTTCAGCGAGATTTAAGGTGAGGATGCCTTCGCGGCTGGGTTTGATTGAGAGTACCCTAGCTAAACTATAACCATTGTCGGCATACCACTTGTTAATTGTTTGCACTGCTTGCTGGAGTCCAGCGGGACTGATAACTTTGCCTATTTGCGGCTGTAAGCTTTCTAGGGCTACTTTGTAAGTGAGGATACGCGCATCTGATAGTTGTAGCGATCGCACCACGACTGGTTGCACCTGATAGACTACATTCAGCCCGGTGGGCGTAACGCTGCTGTTCACACTGGCGATCGCAAATAAACCTGTATCCAAAATTGCGGCTACGTCCTTTTGTAGCTGGCTTTGGCTAGTTTCTCCCCCCTTCTGAGTTTTAATCACTCGGCGAATTATCTGCTGCAATTCTTGACCAACTCCCACTATCTGCACATCTGTAGCTGTGACGACTAAATCATTGACTATGGTGGGAGGAGTTGGCGGATTTGGAGATTTAGGGATTTGTGGAGTGGGAAAATCTAGCCGTTGGGGAGTTGAGGAATTAGAAAATTCAGGAGTGGGAAAATCCAGCCGTTGGGGAGGTGGGACGATGATTCTAACTGGAGAGTTTTCTTTAACTACCGATTTTAAAATTACTGGGGAATTGTGATTCACACCTGTTTGCACAAATACAGGATTTTGAGAAAATTGCTGAGTAACTACGGTTTCTGGGGAAGCGATGGTAGCGATCGCCTCCACCCGTGCAGGTGCGTCTTCAATGACTGACACCACCACTTCTGGGGCTTTTTCCGCCTGAGTGGCAGCTTTAGCAGGTGCAGCCTTAGCTTGCTGAGTGACATTACTAGCAGCCAAAGTAGCTAAAGTAAAAATTGCCGCAGAAGAAACTCGCATAATATATTTAACCTAATTAACTGGGAGTTAGTTGTGGCGAGGTCAGGCAATGGGGATAATACTAACTTCCAGCGGCTTTGCCGATTTATACCCCCATTGATACCCTTTTGACAAACAGACAGTTGATTGTGATTTTTTGTTTCCTGTCGGCCACTTCTGGCTGTTAGTTGGAGGCTTTTGTCCCACCAGACAAAGCAAAATTTGACTACTGGTTAATTACTATTTTTATCAGAGAAAAGACTTTTTGATCCTGAAAATTCTCAAGGCGAGGTTTTATGAATGATTTATCCCAGTTATCTTTAGCGAATCACGCCCAAGGCGCAACTTCTCGTTTGCAGTTACTGGTTTTAAGTAATGGTCATGGGGAAGATATGATTGCAGTTCGGATCTTGCAAGAACTCCAGCAACAATCAAACCCACCAGATATCTTTGCTTTACCTCTGGTGGGTGAAGGACGTGCTTACCAACAGTTGGATCTGCCGCTGATTGGTTCAGTACGCACTATGCCTTCTGGTGGCTTTATTTATATGGATGGACGACAACTGGTGCGAGATGTGCGCGGCGGTTTATTGTCACTTACCTGGAACCAAATTCAAGCTGTACGCCGTTGGGTTAGTTCTCAAAAAAAATTAGGTAATCAGCAAGCTATTTTAGCTGTGGGTGATATTGTGCCGCTGTTGTTTGCCACTTTCAGCGGTGCTAATTATGCCTTTGTCGGCACGGCAAAATCAGAATATTATGTACGGGATGAAGCCGGCTTATTGCCACGAAAATCAAAAGCTGCCAATTGGGAAAATTTTTCTGGTTCGATTTACCATCCTTGGGAGAGGTGGTTGATGAGTCGTCGTCGTTGTCGGGCGGTGTTTCCTAGAGATTCATTGACGACGGAAATTTTAAAAAAATGGCCGATTCCCGCTGTTGATTTGGGAAATCCGATGATGGATGGTCTGGAACCCAGTTGTTCCCGCCGACAATTTTATAGTGCTGATGCCCAGCAACAAGAGATAATTCGTCCTTTAGTTGTGACTCTCCTACCGGGTTCTCGTCCACCAGAAGCTTATAGCAATTGGGAAATGATCATGATTGCTGTATCTGCACTGATGGCAAGTTTTCGGGAGCGAGATTCTGTTTTTCCCGCGAATGGTACAGTAGTTTTCTTAGGAGCGATCGCATCTGGTTTGGACTGCAACGTTTTGTCCCAAACTTTAAAGGCTCAAGGCTGGCGACTCCATGAATCTTCTCCCATCCAGCTTGATGACCCCAATGTCTTGATATTTAAACAAAAAAATGCTTATTTAATGCTGTCACAGCAGGCATATAATGACTGCTTGCATTTGGGAGATTTGGCGATCGCTATGGCAGGAACAGCCACAGAGCAATTTGTCGGTTTAGGCAAACCTGCGATCGCCATTCCCGGCAATGGCCCCCAATATAACCCTGGCTTCGCTGAAGCTCAAAGTCGTCTTTTAGGAGCATCATTGATTTTAGTAGACCAACCAGTGAAAGTGGCGCAAGTGGTGCAATCTTTGCTGAAACATCCCGACAGCTTGCAAATTATTGCCGAAAATGGTGTACAGCGAATGGGTTATCCAGGCGCAGCCAGACGTATTGCTGACTGTTTGCAGGAACGACTGACTTAAAATCCCCCCACTGCTGAATACCGTTGCTCTTAAAGTGTGATGCAGATGATTTATCTTAGCCCCCCAAATCCTGGGGGGTTGGGAGGAGCTAATGAAGTTTCATAATTAAAGGGAATTAGGATAACGCAGTGGGATTCTTCTTCGTAACAGCAAAAATTTCTTGTCTGGTTCTTCTTTTTATCTAGCTATGCTACTAGCCCAGAACGCAAAGCACGAACAGCAGCTTGAGTACGGTCATCCGCACAGAGTTTATTCAAAATGTTGCGAACATGGGTTTTGACCGTCCCGACAGTAATATAGAGTTTTTCAGCGATTTGTCCATTGCTGCACCCAGCGACTATCAACTCTAAAATTTCCAGTTCTCGTTGAGTCAGGGGGTAGGTTTCTAAAACTTGCTCGTATTCAGTCGCCAGCGCCTCAATTTTTACAGTCTTCGGCTTATCAGACGGTTGGTTATCTCCTGGTATACCCAGCCGCATCTTCCGCAAGACGACGTTGGCGATCGCTGGATCAATCCAAGAGTTACCATTGTAAGTTGCTTGTATTGCCTCCGTTAATTTATTGATGCTTGTCTCTTTCATATAATAAGAATCTGCCCCCGCCGCGAAAGCTGCCAGGACTGCATCTTCTGTGTGATCCATTGTCAGGATGAGAATCTTGGTTGCCGATTGTCCGGTTTCAGCTTGGTAGCGTCTAAACTTGCGGGTGAGTTCAATACCGTCCATGTCCGGCAGTCCAATATCCACCACCGCCACATCTGGCTTCGTAGTTTCCAAAAGTTTGAGTCCTTGAGTGGCATTCGCCGCTTCACCAATAACTCTCAAACCGCTGTGAGACTGTAATGCAGCCCTTAGTCCCATTCTGGTTAAATCATGATCTTCAATTAAAAGAATACTAATTTCACTCATTGGCTACACCCACGCTTACCTGATCGCATCTCTGCAAATTATGACCTTTTGTAAGTGCCTTTTTTTATTTTCCCAAACTAAAGATAGATGATGTTTTACCCAATATGCATCCACCGATAGAAATAACAATATTACTTTTTTTTCATATTAGATAGAGGTAAAAATCTAGCTGGAGGTATATGGCTATTTTCTGAAAAAATATGAAATATGGAAACGAACACGAAACCCTACCACTCCTTTGTCATGACTCAGCCTACATTCATCAAGATTAATTTTTAATATTATCTTATCCAAAGCTTTGAAAAAGTTCACGCGAATGAAAAAATTAAACCGGGTCAAAGCTGCCTTAGGAGCAACAGAGCAAGCTTGGGGAGTCATCTTGAAGCAAATCGAGCAAAATGGCATCCTCAGGGCCGGAAATCAGAGGGACTATGGTATTAGTAAATTCACTAAGGGAAAACCACTAGCGACTAAATTTGCCGCAGAAGGTGATAGCCTAAGTATTTACTCTATTTATGAGCAAAATATTGTATTAATATAGACATATTAATCCAGTAAGCACACAGACACTAATAGCATTGGTTGAGCGATCGACAAAAAAATCGTTGAAACGCAATCAGATCTGATTACTTTAAATTCACCAGTAGGTGTAGTTAGCACATTCAAATTTACCTGGATGAGTAAAACTGCTCAAGCTTCTGGTACCAATGTTTGTATGCAACTCTCACTAATGGCTGAGGACGGGTACTCGCCCACTCAATTACAATTGTCTTGAGCTAGATAAAGTATTTTATTTTACTCTAGATTGACTCAGGCTGTTTTGACAGCAGATCATGTTCAGATTGCTAATTGCTAATTACTCTAAAGTAATTAGCCATGAGCGGAGAAACTGACAACTTAAATGTTGCTGGATATACCCTAAAAGCTGCAACCTTAGCTAACTTGGTGGGGATGATAACAGCGCTCAATGTGCAAAATTCCTGAGTCAATAAAGTCCCAAATATTGCAAATTGTTTAGTTTGATAGTTTGTAAATACAAATGCTATACATCAACCTATGTTTGGCAGCGAAAATAAAAACCGATGGAAGAGACGCTGAAAATTTTGGTTGTAGACGATGACGAAGTAGATCGCATGGCAGTGCGTAGCGCCCTGACTAAAGCAGGTGTTCGCATGGAATTGACTGAGGTAGGCGACGGCAACGATGCCATCTCTGCCCTGGGAAATAATACCTATGACTGCGTTTTCCTCGACTATCGCTTACCAGACCAAGATGGCTTAACCATAATCCACAAGCTACGCTCTTCAGAAATCAAAGTTCCTTTAGTCATCCTGACGAATCAAGGAGATGAACAAGTTGCTGTCGAATTGATGAAAGCTGGTGCTACAGACTATCTATCTAAATCTAGGGTAACATCAGAAACTTTGGCACAGATTCTGCGAAATGCAATTCGGTTACATAGGGCGGAAATGAAAGCGGCTTTGGCAAATCAGCAGCTGAGAGAAAGTCATGAGCAGCTGATTCGGAAGAATCAAGAATTGGAAAAACAACAGCAACAAATTCAGTTACAAAATTTGAAGCTATTGGAAGCATCGCGGCTCAAGTCACAGTTCTTGGCAACCATATCTCATGAGTTGCGGACTCCCATGAATGCCATTATTGGTTTTTCACAAATATTATTGCGTCCCAAGTTTGGTCAATTGACTCATCAGCAAGCAGACATGGTAGAGCGAATCTTAAATAATAGTAAGCATTTACTGATGTTGCTCAACGAAGTTCTCGATTTTTCTAAATTGGAGGCTGAACAATTAGAGTTAAAACCAGAAATTTTTGATTTGCCTAAGGTGATAAATACTACGGTATCTGAAATCCGTTCTCTAGCTGAAGCAAAAAAGTTGTCTTTACTAGTACAAACAGACTTGCAAAATACTCTAGTGTTTAATGACCCAGTGCGTGTGCGTCAGATTTTAGTTAACTTACTCTCCAACGCGGTTAAATTTACAGAATCTGGGAGTATTTGGATTGAGGTGAAAGAGATGCCAAATCAAGTGACAATTGCTGTTCGGGATACAGGAATTGGCATATCTCCAAGAGATTTCAAACATATTTTTGAAGCGTTTCGGCAAGTTGATCAGAGTATCACCCGCAAATATCCTGGCACAGGTTTAGGTTTGGCTATTATTAATTCCCTGGTGCGAATGATGGGGGGTAAGATATTACTCGAAAGTCAATTGGGGGTGGGTTCAATGTTTAAGATTGAGTTACCACGTCAAATCACATTACCGACTATAGCGGTCAATGGTTCGGCTTTAGATTTGGATGATGAAGATATTTTCTGTTCTGCCCAGAATCCTCATCAGTCTCCATCTCAAGCTAGCAAAGCACCAATGGGGTATCCTCATATTAAACTATAGATTACTTTAAGTTACTTCCAAAAGTTGATAAATCATGTCTGTTGTTAAAAATTCTAAGATTGACCGTATCCTCGCCGTTGATGATACTAGAGATAATCTAATTTTGGTGCAAACAATTTTAGAGAGTGAAGGCTATGAAATTGAGTTGGTAACAGATGGTGCAGCGGCTTTGCAACAGGTACAACAATCTCCACCCGATTTGATTCTGCTCGATGTGATGATGCCAGGGATGGACGGTTACGAAGTGACACGTCGAATTCGCAACAATCCCGACCTCAACTATATTCCGATTTTGTTGATCACTGCCTTTCATGAATCTAGCGTTGTTGAAGGCTTGGATGGTGGCGCCGACGATTTTATTCGTAAACCATTTGATACAGATGAATTGTTGGCCAGGGTGCGATCGCTGCTGCGTTTAAAGCACAGTATCGACGAACAACAAAAGATGACACGCCAACGGGAAGACTTTGTATCTCGTCTGACTCACGATTTGCGAACACCCTTAGTAGCTGCCGATCGCATGCTTGCTTTATTTGAGCAAGAAACCTTTTGCAAAATTTCGCCGGAAATGAAACAAGCGATCACTGTGATGATTCGCAGTAACCAAAATTTGATGCAAATGGTCAATACCTTACTAGAAGTCTATCGTTTCGAGGCAGGCAAAAAGACCTTAAATTGGGAGGACTGTAATTTACCCCAGATAGCTCAAGAAGTAGTTAGTGAACTAACTCCTCTAGCAAATGAGAAAAGCTTGACTTTGAAAATAGACACTTCTTTGTTAGATGAACTGGGAGACAATGCTGGTGTAGTCTTGGGTGATCATCTAGAACTGCGACGAGTTTTGAACAACTTAATCGGTAATGCCATCAAGTTTACAGACACAGGCGCTATAGAAGTCCGCATTTTTGAAACCTCAGCCACCGCTACCAATAAAGATGGAGTCACAATTGAAGTTGCAGATACAGGGTATGGGATAGCTGCCGAAGACCAAGCAACAATTTTTGAGCGGTTTCGTCAAGGTAAAAATAAACGCTCAGGTAGTGGCTTGGGACTGCATCTATCGCGCCGCATTGTAGAAGCACACGGTGGCACAATTGAAGTTACTTCTGAAATCGGCAAAGGCAGTGTATTCACAGTGCAACTACCAAAGCACACTTAAATTGTGCTAATGAGTGGGCTATTCCTTACATATCTCAAAAGCCAAGTGCGAATTGAATTTCCCGTAAAGCAAACGGCGAATAATCGCCTCTAAATCCTCAAGCATGTAAGGTTTGCTAATGTAGTCATTAAAACCCGCTCTGAGGATGCGTTCCCGATTGTCCCTGCCAGCTAAAGCCGTGACTGCTACCACTGGAATGTCGCAAGTTAGAGGTTCTCGCTTCAGATAATGCACAATTTCCAGACCGCTAATACCTGGTAACAAAATATCCAACATGATCAAGTCTGGCTGATACTCTTTTGCCACTGGTATCGTCATGAAACTGTCAGTTTGACAAATGAATCTACAGCCGAGTGACTCAAGGGCATAACTAATCAGCAGTAGACTATCATTATGGTCTTCTACTACCAAAACCAAAGGCCAGTGAGAGTTGTGCTTCTTTTCATCACTCATGAATGAATGTGTCAGATACATCTCTTCTCCAGAATATTCAATTGGGATTCATCGTCTTTCTTATGAGAACAGACGAGACATCCCGCGAGCGATCAGATAATGCTCATTCAAGGTTGGCTCGTGTTTCGCTTTCACCAAGTTGATTATCCTTAACCACGCAAGAAAAGGCAAGAAATCCTCAAGCTGAATAGGGTAAGCAGACACTTCTCGATTATACGCAAAATTAAAGAATATTTTCCTAATTACTTCACTATAACTTCATATAAAAAATTAAAATCATAGTTTTAGCTAGGATCTCTGTTGTCAGATCGTATTCAGGTAATACTTAAAAATACGTAGAAATTAAGTAATCAAGGTTGGTGATTATGAGATTACATACCACTGTTTGCAGATAGTTTCTATTAAGAGAATAATAACACAATTTTGCTTAATCATACAGAAGCCGTTAATTGCTTCTGTTCAGTATAGCTAATAAAGAAATCTTTCCTGACAGAGTCTTAAGAACTAGCAGCTTGTTCTCAAACATAGCTTACTCGCAAGAAAAGATAATCAACTAACTAGACAAGGAGAAATTACAATTTTCAGTTAGCCATATCTTCTCAATTCAGTAGCACTCCCTACTAACAGGACGGTATCTTTGGGTTCATTCAGTCCACTGGCTGGGCTGGGCGTAAATAATCCTTTCCCTGATTTGTGCTATCTGTTCGCAAGAGGAAGCAAAGAAAACGTTTGTCTAGACCATTGACATTAATGTAGTATGTATGTAATATAAATAGAATAAACAAAAAACACAATCTCTCAATCAAGTTACTTATCCAGTTGCTGATTAGCTATCTCTAGATCATTTTCAGGAGGTATCTGATCTGAATTGCTCACATTCGATTTAAAGGTCGTTATAACCACCTAAATCAAAGCCAAATTGGCTGCCTGAGTATGCATAGAAGAATAAGAAGCAACAAATCGCCTTTGTTAAGGTATTAAACTGTACAACACAGCAGTGGGCATCAAAACCACTATCTTACAGTAGTTATCATAAAACAATGACATTATTCTTGATTTATATTGTTCATCGTTATTTATTTGTTTAATCAAATCTTGGGAAGCTCGTACAAGACGTATAGAACCTGATTCTGATTTAAAAATGCTAATTTCTTCTATCAAACAGTGGCAAATAACACTACTTTGATCAATAAAATAAATCACCATTGGTCGATAAGTTTAAGCATTTGATTGTGATAGTTGGCAGAGATAACCGTTGTAAATAGGAGGCAAAATAATGGAAATATCTGCACAAGTTGTCAAACAACTGCGTGAAAAAACAGGCGCTGGGATGATGAATTGTAAACAAGCGCTGAAGGAAACGAATGGTGACATCAATAAAGCAATTGCCTGGTTACAACAAAAAAGTTTTGTCACTTGTAACTACACTCGCATTGCGACAGAAGGATTGATTAGTAGCTACATTCATACTGGCGGTAAAGTCGGTGTGCTACTGGAAGTCAACTGTGAGACTGATTTCGTCAGCCGTAGTCAAGAATTTCAAACTTTGGTGCGAGACATCGCCATGCAAATAGCAGCTTATGCAAATATCGAGTATATCCATGTAGTAGACATTCCGGCGGAAGTTATCGCCCAGGAAACAGAAATCGAAATCGGGCGGGATGATTTGGCTAATAAACCAGACAACATCAAAGATAAAATCATTCAGGGACGGATTGAAAAACGCCTGAAAGAAATGTCCTTGATGGATCAACCTTATATGCGTTCCCCAGCTATCACGGTGGAACAGCACATTAAACAGGCGATTGCTAAACTAGGTGAAAACATCCAAGTGCGTCGCTTCAACCGATTTGTACTAGGCCAAGGCATTGAAAAACCAGAAAGCCACTTTGCCCAAGAAGTAGCCTCCCAAATTCGTAGCAAATGATTGAGCTAACAGCAGTAGAGTGGTGGAAACCCACTCTATTGCTTAAATTAAGCATACAAACGATAACCGCTATACTTAGCGTCCAGCTAATAATGCTTTTGTTGCCGACTCCCCAGCTAATTTGACTTGTCTGATTAATCGGAAGTTTAACAATGTTAGAACAGTCAACTCAGCTAGGAATGCCTTAAAAATTGTTATCGTCTGGGAGTATTCTATAGCTGCCCAGGGAAAACTTGAAAATAGCCATACAGCAGGACTATGGGCTGGGGAGATACTCAGAAATTGTAGAATTATTGGTGGCAAAAACATTGTTGTGCCTACGGTGCCAATTGCCAAGAAAGAACGCTTGCGGGTTTTCATCAACAGCATCATTTGAGCTATGGTGGCGTAAATCATCATTAGACTGAAGAACAGAACCACAGCTAAAATTGCCCGCATCTGATCTAAATGGACGAAAGCCTGTTTATTCGGTGCAAGTATAATCCAAACGATGATTGGAGTTGTAGCAATAACCAGGTTAATGGCGATCGCTAATAGTGCAGGGCTTTTTTCGCCCCAAATCAAATCATGCCATAGAGAGTTACGTTCACCACTCTGAGAATGAGCAACGTTTTGGTGTCGATATCTTGCCCAATCTTGTATAGTTTGGCGATGAGGTGAGAGAATGGCAATTAAACTCAAAGCTATGACAAAATTGAATAATACTAAGAAGATAGTTGAATCTTCTAGCCTGTTATTTGAATTTTGCATAGTCAGTCCCAAAAGCATCACTTGAAAACAAGCAACAAACAAATAACTTTGTTTTTTATTCAAGATAGTGGCATTAGGGTTACGGAAGCAACGTTTCATCCCTTGCCAAATACCGTAAGTACATATTCCATAATTTACGATATGGAAGCCGACAACGCTGACCAGATTGGCTCCTATTGGCAAATAGAGAAACTGTAAGTCTTTTAGGGCTAAATCCTTGTAATTATTATGAAACAAATTGGGAAACAGATAATTTGTCATTTCCCAGGGACTTAACAGTCTCAACCAAGCAGTGGGATTGTTTAAGTAGCCGCTAGAAGACGATGCCATGATCATCGTTGTAAATACAAATATGAGAACGGCAGCACTACCTAACCACGGTTGGAAGCTACTAAAGAAACGACTAATTAAGCCAAAAAGCAGGGCGGCACTGTAGAAGAAAAGACAGCTAGCAACCAGAATAGCATAGTAACTAAAAATGTGGCTTGTGGCTATTTCGGCAGAATGCCCAGCCCATAAATGTAGAGGAACTGCCGTGACAACAAAGAGATAAATTAAACTCGGCACTCCTAGCAGCTTGCCAGTTAATATGAGGAGCGAGGACTGGGGACTGAGGCGAATAAAATTTAGTGTGCCGCGATGTTCTTCTTTGGCTAAATCGTTGATCAACAAAAAAGTTCCAGCAATTAAGAGTGTGAAGATAAAAATTACACTCAATGAGAGGAAGGTGTATTCCCAGTGATCTCGCCACCATAATTGCCAATCAATTTGATCGGAGGGAGTAAAATTATTTGCTAAATCACGCTGCAATTTAGCCAGGTCTGTATTGACTTGCTTGAGTTGTTCTTTGATATTTGGGATGATTGTGGGATCGGATAGTTTAATCTGTTGATAATTACTTAATTTCTGGTTAAGTATGTTTTGTTGTTGGTAAAGATGGCTTTGCTGCTGTTCGTACACTTGACGCAGACGAGAGTACTGGCTAGTTAGGGGATAGTCCTCACCAGGTAATTGCGTTAACTGGTACAAAAATATTACCAGTTGTAGCAATAGGGATGAGACAACAGCGATCGCCACATTAAAAGTTTTCAGGCGTCCTTTGAGTTCTCGGAAAAGTTGGGGATTCCATTCGCCCGCTTTGTCTAGTAAATTGAGCATCATAGTCATAAATTCTCCAAAATAAGGGGATTATTGACGACACCAAGTTTGGATAGATATTGATTGTTAAAATTCTTGGAACAGCCTTTTGGCAAAGATTTTTCATCCAAAATCTTTCGACTGAGACGTTTGGCAAGGGACGAAGGTTAAAATCCTTGCATTGGGATGACGGATCAAGATGCTTGTTTATGACCAAGTTTGAGGAAAATGGTTTCTAAGTCTTCTTGGGTGTAGTGAAAATTAGTTAAGGGAATTCCAGTACTAATAAGCGATCGCAACAACTCAGCACTATCTTCCTGTTTACCGGAAAAATTCACCCGCACGCTGTTTTTGCTTGGTATCACCTCCCACTCTTCTACTAGGGGATGATTTTTTAGTTCACTCAGCAGCACTTCTAGGTTACCCAAGGTCGATACTAAAATTTGCTGGCGGGCAAGACGTTGGTAAAGTTGTTGTAGTGAGGCACTTTCTACCAAAAAGCCCAGTTCCATAATTCCTACAGAGGTACACAGTTCCGCTAAGTCGCTGAGAACGTGGGAGGAAATTAAGATCGTCATCCCAGCTTCTTGCAAAGCTTTGATGATTTCGCGAAACTGCATCCTCGCGATCGGATCAAGTCCAGAAACCGGTTCATCTAGCAGCAGTAAAATCGGTTCGTGGATAATAGTTCGCGCTAAACTCAAGCGCTGCTTCATCCCCCGCGACAGAGTTGAAATCTGGCTGTGGCGTTTATTACCGAGTTGAATAAGTTCTAAAACTTCATGTAGGCGTTGAGTACGGCGGGGATCTCGTAAGCAATACAAACGCGCAAAATAATCTAGGTAGTCCCAGACTGTTAAATCTTCATATAGCGGATAGTCATCGGGTAAGTAACCGAGACGACGTTTGAGGGTGGGGTTGCTTTTGTCCCGGAGTAGAGGCTCGCCATTAATATAAATCTCACCAGTAGTTGCTTCCTCAGCTGCTGCTAACATCCTGATGAGAGTTGTTTTACCCGCGCCATTTGGGCCAATCAGTCCGTAAACTTCACCCACCTGGATTTCTAAGTCAACATTGTTAACGACAATATGCCGCTCAAATTCCTTAGTAAGTCCACAGGTACGAATTGCTAATTCTTTTACCATAGCTGCTGGAGTGCGGCTGAAGATTAATAGTTAAACTAACCTCTCTCCAGAGCATTTGTTAGTCTTGTTTCAAAAATAGAAACTGGCTTTACGCACTTTCTTCTTGCTTATGGCCTTAATTACGGTTTGATAAATACCGGAAGAAGTAGGCAAGGTCTACGCCCTACCTACTGTTTAACTTTTATTTTGCCGTCAACTCATTACAGATGGTGATGGGATCACAGAGTAACTCCCACTTGGAGATGAGCCATTAACTGTATACCGCTGTTCGGGAATTGGATATCCAGCCTCGCCAAAGGTTTCGCGTATGGCTTTGTTAGTGTCAAAATACACTTGCCAGTAGTTATCATTACTGCAATAGGGACGCACTGCTAGTACAGGGCCTGCCAGGTTAAAGGTGATAATTTCGACATCTGGTGCTGGATTTTGGATAACATTAGGAATTTGGCTGAGTTTCGCTTTCAAAAGTGCGATCGCCTCATTATGTCCAACATCGTGATGGAGTTGAGCCAGCAAGTCAACGCGACGGTACGGATTGGCGGAAAAATTCTGAATATTGTCAGAAAATATTTTATTATTGGCGACAATTGTCAACACATTATCAGGTGTATTAATACTGGTTGTGAACAGTCCAATTTCTGTAACAGTGCCTGTGACACCTCCGGCTGTGATGAAATCTCCAACTTTAAATGGTTGAAAAATAATTAAAAAAGCGCCTGCTGCGAAATTTGCCAGTAGTCCACCCCATGCTGCACCAATAGCCAGGCCAACTGCTGCTAACAATGCCGCAAAGGAGGTTGTTTCCACGCCAAAAAAGCCCAGAAGTGCCACAATCAGCACAATTCTCAGGGTGACGGAAATGATATTTGCCAGATAATTGAGGAGTGTTGCATCAAGATGTTGGATTCTGAAAGCCCGTCGCACTAACTTGACCGCAAAGTCAATCAATCGCTGACCAATAAACCACAGGAGGATCGCACCGACAATTTTTAGTCCAAACTGAGTTAACAGCGCGATCGTCACTTGCCCAATTTGCTTGAAATCCATAATTTTTGTTTGTACATTTACAACACAATAAAGATAGAACGAAATAGACTACCAATACCTATAGATAGGTTTTTTAAATCTTTAATTTATGTATATTTTATTTCTTAACAATTTGTAGATATTACTGATAAATAAATTTAAAGCTTGATAAATACATTTTGCTGGTTATGATGTTTAATCGGCAAACATTTACCCAGTAAAAATTAGTTATGACTCAGAACTACCACATTACCTTACTCCCTGGCGATGGCATCGGCCCTGAAATAATGGCCGTAGCGGTAGATGTGCTGAAAGTCGTAGGCAAGCGTTTTGATATTCAATTTGAATTCTCAACAGCCCTGATTGGTGGTGCAGCAATTGATGCTACAGGCGAACCGCTACCAGATGTCAGCTTAGATATATGCCGCAATAGTGATGCAGTTTTACTCGCCGCCATCGGTGGTTATAAGTGGGATTCATTACCATCCCATTTACGCCCAGAAGCAGGTTTGTTAGGACTGCGTGCGGGTTTAGGACTATTTGCCAATTTGCGCCCAGCAAAAATTTTGCCCCAGTTGATTGATGCTTCTACCTTAAAGCGGGAAGTTGTAGAAGGTGTGGATATTATGGTGGTGCGTGAACTCACTGGGGGGATTTATTTCGGTAAGCCTAAAGGTATTTTTGCTACAGAAACTGGTGAAAAACGTGGTGTAAATACGATGGTTTACACCGAATCAGAAATTGAACGTATTGGGCGGGTGGCCTTTGAGGCAGCGCGAAAACGGGGCGGAAAACTCTGTTCTGTGGATAAAGCTAATGTATTAGAAGTATCGCAACTGTGGCGCGATCGCATGATCAAACTTGCCGCAGAGTATCCAGATATTGAACTATCTCATTTGTACGTCGATAACGCAGCGATGCAGCTCGTACGCGCTCCTAAGCAATTCGATACCATCGTTACAGGCAACTTATTTGGCGATATTCTCTCTGATGCAGCGGCCATGCTCACTGGTAGTATTGGAATGTTACCCTCTGCGAGTTTAGGCGCAACTGGGCCTGGCGTATTTGAACCTGTTCACGGTTCCGCCCCAGATATCGCCGGACTTGATAAAGCCAATCCCTTGGCCCAGGTTTTGAGTGCAGCAATGATGTTACGCTACGGCTTAAATCAACCAGAGGCAGCAGACTTTATGGAAAGCGGAGTGTTACAAGTTTTACAACAAGGCGATCGCACAGGGGATATTATGTCTGTGGGAATGAATCTTTTAGGTTGTCGCGCTATGGGCAACGCACTGATTCAAATT
The DNA here is from genome assembly GCF_000317535.1 of Cylindrospermum stagnale PCC 7417. Taxonomy (NCBI): domain Bacteria; kingdom Bacillati; phylum Cyanobacteriota; class Cyanophyceae; order Nostocales; family Nostocaceae; genus Cylindrospermum; species Cylindrospermum stagnale. The sequence goes on along the minus strand of NC_019757.1, from coordinate 3,416,124 downwards.
CTCGAAGCAAAATAACTTTCTAGTCTTAGCTGGGAGATTTTAGCATTAGTTACCAAAAGTTTCGGATAAACATCTGAAAGTTTCGGATAAACTAGAGAGAACTCTATAAATTGTATAAAGAGCTTATAGTGTACGCTTTACGACAAGGACAAGCTGATTTTGCTACCCCAAAAAACCAGCCGCCTCTGGTTGATCCCACCGTGATCAGAGCAGCTGGGCAGATTTACTATACCTACTGTGAGGTACATCCCGAAATTGTCGGGCAAGCTTCAGGTGTAGCAATTAGTCGCGTGACTCATCGGGGTAAAGTGATTTTTACTCATCAACCAGTTCTATTACCACAAGAATGTTTCGTGCCGTTGAATCAAATTGAATCCTATATGTACTAGTCATTAGTCATTAGTCAGTAGTCATTAGTTAATAACTGACAACTGACAACTGACCTTTCGGGTATCTCTTGTGTCGCTGCTACGCGTTAGCTAGCGCCTAGCGTTCAGCACCTCTAAAAGAGGCACGTTAGTTGCTAATTGGGAGCCACTGTTTGTATACCAGACCCCCAATACTGCACTGACTTACAACCAACAACTGACAAAAAACTATATGGACATTTTGATCTTCGCCCCGGCGAGTCTGATTGTCTTCGCTTTGGGTGCATCTATTGGCAGCTTCATCAATGTTGTGGTTTATCGGCTACCTGCTAGACTATCAATTCTTTGGCCACCTTCTCGCTGTCCTCATTGTTTAAACCAGCTTAAAACCTATGATAATGTACCGGTACTAGGTTGGTTGTGGTTAAAAGGGCGATGTCGTTATTGCAAAAGCCAAATTTCTCTCCGTTATCCTGTAGTTGAAGCGATAACGGGTATATTATTCTTACTAATTTTTTTAATATTTAACTTCTCGATTTTCACAATAGGTTATTGGGCTTTTTGTAGTTGGTTATTAGCTTTATCGCTCATAGACTTAGATACCATGACTTTACCCAACTCACTTACTAAGTCAGGCTTGGTAGTGGGGATTGTCTTTCAAATGATTGTTGGTTATTTACCAGAAGCTAGCTGGGTAGGATTGGTAAAATACCTAATGATGGGGATAGCAGGCGCGGTACTGGGCTTATGGCTATTTGATGGGATATCTCTAATTGGTTCCATCGCCTTTCGTAAAGCGGCAATGGGTGCAGGTGATGCTAAATTAGCAGCCATGATGGGAGCTTGGTTGGGTTGGAAGTATTTGCTCTTGGCTGGTTTTATTGCCTGTGCCTTGGGTGCGTTAGTCGGTAGCGGTGCAATTATTTTATCACGAAGAAGATGGGGTCAAAAGATGCCTTTTGGACCTTTTCTATCTTTGGGGGCTGTGCTGACTATCTTTAGCGGCGAAGCAATTTTGTCGAGTTACCTGCGGTTATTTTTCTCCGCAGCTTGAAACACAAGAAAAACAGACAAATGTAAAATAAAACATACCAATTTAAGAGCCAAATTTTAATTTTAAATGCCCTTTTTTTTTACTTTTTTACTTATTACCCCGTGCTCCCATCATCAGAAACTGCCATCCTCCATGACTGTAACTTGCATTACCCCATCTGCCCTTGATATATTGGTAATATTAGCCTGTGAGTTGTATTAGCCTCTGAAAAAAACTCAGTTGGCAAACATGACTAAGTATTACAGATGCTGGCTGCTCGTAACCTGGCAGCAAGAATAATTAATTTGGAGGCAAGGGCATCCTGATGGGGGGTTGATATTCCAGTTGTAATGCCTGTCAGTTCATATAATTAAGTCCCGTGGCACGTGGTAAGAGACTTGTATTGGTATAAGCATTTTCGTTAAGCTGGCAACCAAACATGCTCTCATCAGACCTGAATTGCGAATAAGCATAATTTGTCGATTTAGTCGAGATATAAAAGTAGAGACGCGATTCATCGGGTCTCTACAAGAGTCAGGAGTAAAAAGTAAAAACTAAAAATTAATCTGGACGTAGGATTTTTTACCCTAAACGGACAGTAGTGGCTTGACCTGTTTTCGACCTCATACCTACTTGAATTAAGATAAAAATGGCGAACAACGAAGAATCACGCGGTTTAAAGTCCCTGTTTGATTGGTTTGCAAATCGGCGTAAATCAGGATCTACCAGCCTCGAACGCCAAGAACGTGAAATTGCTGATGGACTATGGCACAAGTGCCCTAAATGTGGTGTTTTGTCATATACAAAAGACCTCAGGGCTAATCAGATGGTCTGTGTTGAATGTGGTCATCATAACCGGGTGGATAGTGATGAACGCATCCGGCAATTGATCGACCAAAATACCTGGAGACCGATGGATGAGCATTTACGCCCAACCGATCCTCTGCAATTTCGCGATCGCAAACTCTACAGCGATCGCTTGCGGGAAATGCAGGAAAAAATTGGTTTAATAGACGCAGTTAAAACTGGCTTGGGTCAAATTAATGGCTTACCCATTGCCCTGGGAGTAATGGACTTCCGCTTTATGGGCGGTAGTATGGGTTCGGTTGTCGGCGAAAAAATTACCCGGATGATTGAGCAAGCTACTCAAGGACGCTATCCTGTTGTCATCGTCTGTACCTCTGGTGGTGCGAGAATGCAAGAAGGAATGCTCTCCTTGATGCAAATGGCGAAAATATCCGCAGCCCTACAACGCCATCAAGAAGCCCGATTATTATATATACCCATTTTAACTAATCCCACCACAGGCGGCGTCACTGCTAGTTTTGCCATGTTAGGCGATATCATTATCGCAGAACCAAAGGCAACCATTGGTTTTGCTGGACGACGAGTAATCGAACAAACCCTGCGGGAAAAACTGCCCGATGATTTTCAGACTGCTGAAGATTTGCTCAAGCATGGTTTTGTCGATGATATTGTGCCTCGTACCCAGTTAAAGAGCACCCTAGCCCAGCTGATTGCTTTGCACCAGCCCTTACCAACTACACCCCATATGGTTTTGTGGGAATCAATGAGCTTGAGTTCCACTGTTGTTGAATAAATGGATGGGGGTGGGATTATTCAAAATTTTGAATTTTGAATTTTGAATTTTGAATTTCCCCCTCTCCTCACTTTTGCGGTTCTTGGACAAAGGCAAGTGGAATTAACGCTGCTAGTCGGCACAAACTAGATAAGGCAAATAATCCTAGTAAACCGTGAGACTGGGAAAATTGGGCAATAAAGCCACCCAGGGTTGTGCCCAAAGCACCACTAGCTCCAATAGCAGCAGCAACGGTCGCAAAATAGATAGACTGATTCTTCATTGGGGCAATTCCCAACAGCAGATTGTTATTACATAAATCAATTGCTGCCCAAGTGCCTCCAGTAAAGATGTGCAACAGCGGCAACCACAGCCAGAGATTCAAGCTACTAGTACCAATTCCCAACCATGCCAATGGTGTGACTGCAACTAGAATTCCCATAGAAATCAGAATAGGACGATTGCCTATCTTGTCTGCTAATTTACCCCACAAAATCATCATTAGCAGATTCGCCCCCGCCTGTAGGCTACTATAAGTAGTCACCCAACTCACATCTAGTTCCAAGGTGTCTAGCAGATAGAAGTTAAAGAAAGGTCCACTGAGATTAACAGCTAGCATCCATAAGCTGAAATATGACAAAAATCCCAAAAAGTTAGAGTTTTGCCAGACGCTACTAGCCCAAGAATTTTCGGGTATGGGGATAGGTTCAGGTATTTCACCAGTTGCATTGTCACTGTTTGGAGATAACTTGACAACATTACTATTTTGTAGTTTGGGATTGATATCAACTTTGAAAGACTGACACCCTAAACTAAGCATTCCAAGGACAATACCCAATAGCAGAACTACCCCATAACCTTGTTGAGTCCCACTAGGCCAATGTGATACAGCTAATCCAGCTAAAGGTACACAGACTAAATTAGTGAGGCTAGCAGCGCTATTGCGGATGCCAAAATACCTGCCTCGCAATTGCCGGGGAACGATTATCGCTAACCAACTGAGCCAAGAAGCGCTTCCTAGTCCTCCTATAAGATGGCTGAAGAGAACAATCAAGAGTGTCAATACCATCAACTGCTGAGAACTAAATTTTCCCCAGCTTGCTCCCGCAATGCCAATCACGAGAATCAGCCACAGTAACCGAGATATTCCATAGATTAAAAAAGAATATTGAAAGCGGCTGGTGGTGCGTTCCGACAAGTAAGCACCCAAGGGCTGAATCAGATTTACCAACATTGGTAAAGAAGATAGCATTCCAAATACCACTGGAGTTGCATCCAATTCCACCAGAAAATTACTGAGCAAAATCCCGCCAGTAGTGATAGAAAAACCTGTTGCGAAGATAGCATCCAAGGTGGAGGCTCGTAAACTGGTGCGAATAGAATTTTTGGCGGTTTGGGGGCTGGGTTTTACGTTAATCTGGGGAATTTCCAGAGTTAGAGGTGTAGCTGTTTCAACCTGAACAGAATCCATAAGTCCTCGTGGGAAATTTGTAACCCCGACAGTATGTGTTTCGTTATCGAAAAACATACGCTCTGTGCTGATAATTTTTCGTTATAAGTGAGGTGAGAAAGACTGTCATCAGTAAGTGATGAGAAATTGGTTGTTCAATTTTTTGGGATTGGCGATCGCGATCGCGATTATTAGTTGTCACAGTCTACCGTTACCAAGCACACCCCCAATTACTATCAAACTCGGTGGTTGGGCAGGTTCCCCCGTTGAGCAAAAACTTTTAAAACAGGTATTGCAAGACTTTGAAGCACAACACCAGACGATCAAAGTTAAGTATGAGGTGATATCTGACCAATATATGGACGTAATCAAAACCCGTTTAATTGGGGAAGCAGCCCCCGATGTGTTTTATCTCGATGCATTAGAGGCTCCTTTTTTGATGAGTCAGAATGTCTTGGAACGCCTAGAAGCTTACATTACTCCAGAATTTGACCTAGGGGATTTTGAGGAAACTTTACTCAACAGCTTTAAATACCAAAATCATCTTTATGGTCTTCCTAAAGACTATTCCACCCTAGCTCTGTTTTATAACAAAACAGCCTTTGCTGCCGCTGGTTTGACTAGACCACCAGCTACTTGGGAAGAATTACGCAGCTACTCCCAACATTTGACAGGCAAACTTAATAAATACGGTTTTGGGATTACCCCAGAATTGGCACGTCAGGCTTACAAAATCAAAGCTTTTGGCGGGCAAATTGTTGATCAAAATGGTGATGCAGCTTTTGCTAGTGAGGCAGGTTTGCCGGGTTTACAGTTGGTGATAGACCAGTATCAAAAAGACCACACCGCTGCCCAAAAATCAGATGTGGGAACAAATTCAGGCAGTGAAATGTTTGGTCAGGGTAAGGTAGCAATGGTGATTGAAGGCAATTGGGCAATTCCTTACTTAGAAGAAACCTTTCCCCAGTTGGATTTTGCTACCGCAGAAGTGCCGAGGATTAATAATAAAAAAGGCACGATGGTTTTTACGGTTGCCTACGTGATGAATAAACAAGCAAAACATAAAGCTGAAGCTTGGGAGTTAATTGCTTATCTCACGGGGAAAGCAGGAATGCAGAAGTGGACTGGTACAGGGTTTGCGCTGCCAACACGTAAATCTGTGGCTAAAAAATTAAGCTATGACTTGGATAAATTGCGATCGCCATTAGTCGCAGGAGTAAATGACGCTATGCCTTGGCAGGTGGGTAAATATCCCGGTGCGATTGTTAACAATTTTGACAACCAGTTTGTTAGTGCCCTACTGGGAGAACAGCCATTAAAACAGGCAATGTTGCAGGCCCAAAATGCAGCTAATCAACAGATTAAAATGATGAAGTAATTAAAGGGCAAAAAGCATCCACTTCAGTTTGAGGTCGGATCAACAAACCAACGATCCTCCTTACCATCATAACCATAATAAGTCGATTTAAATTGCCTCATAGCAGCTACGTACTGAGATAACAACAGTACTACATCACTATTCTGAGGAACATCATCCTCATTAAGGATATCAAGATAATCAAGTGATGCTTCTAAACATAATACTTGGCGACAACTTTCTAGCAGTCGGTTAACGACTTTTACCTTACTCTTACTCAGCACAGCATCTGGCTTCTTTTTACTCAATTCCTTGAACTCTATCTTCATAGCCTCTAGCAAAGGCATTGTGAATTCGTGAATATCAGCTTTTTCACGACTCGTCTGTTTTTGATCTTTTTTAACCATAAGGATTTATTCTCTTAAGCGTTTTGGGCAAATTGTTTGAATATAAACTTTACCTGATTTATCTCCGGTTTCATTTCCCTCTACATCTACCACCCAATACCAACCTGTACTCGTGTTTTTTACATTATCTGCACGCAGTTTTTCAAAGCATTGTAAATACTGTGTAAGAATGAAAACTACATCACTATTTTGTGGTAAATTGTCTACATCAAACTCTGAAAAGTCTTCAAAGGGTCGATATTTTTCTCCAAGGAATTTATTTGAGTCATTCAGTAATTTATTAACAAACTTGAGTTTGAACTCGTTAACTCCATCATTGGGAGATTTCTTAGACAAAACAGAAAGCTCATCGTAAACTCCTTGAAGCTGACCAGAGAGCTTTTCAAATTCGTCAACATCTTTACGCTTCATATATTTCACCTTTTATGAGGGACATAATCGACGGAATTCTACATACTTCTTTTTGAGAACATCAATTGGCGATCTCTGCTTACTCTCAAAGACATTAACCATTAATGAGATATCCTCATCTGTAAGCGTAATGATGCATCGTCTTTGGCCAGACCATAGATCAATGGTATTACCCAACATCGCTTTGGAAAGTGGATTTCTTGTGACAAGAACACCAAATTTACCAAGTCCAGAATCAAGATATCTGTTAAGTTGGTTAATATGTTCTCGCTCGATTGCTTTCACATTCTTTAACTCAAAAACAAGTTGTCTATTACCATAGTCTTGATAAACTTCTTCAAGAAAATCGATTGACCGATTGTTGTAGAAGATAAGGTCTCGAATCAGTCTTCCAGAATCTGTCCGACTTTGGTCTGCTGCAAAATCAAGGTTTGGATAGAGAAGTGATGCAAGAAGTTGACAGATATTATTTTCGTACTTAATATCTGCCTGGTCTTCTTTTCCCGTAGGCAGTTTTTTTATTTCAGTTAATTTCCGTTTGGCGGAAAGAACAGGTATCTGTTTAAAGAGAGGATCGTTTTTACAGTCTTCCTGAGTTCGTTCTTTTAATTTGATATATTCCTGCACAACCCCATAATTTTCCCGGTTAAAGTTGAGAACCTTAACACGTTCCTCTGGTTCACCAGGGTTAAAAATTTCATCACGAGGGCAATATTCTTTAAAATAGTCTTCAAAGTTTATCCAGGGAGAGAATTTTAACCATCTTTTAGGAACAAATATTAAAGGTTCTTTGGTTTCCGGATTCACAGGTAGAGAGAGTTGCTGATCCAGAATAAATGATTTTTTACGATAATCATAGAGTGTAGAAACAATAGTTTTTTCTAGTGGTATTCCTACGTCTTCACATCGTTCTATAGTATAGTCTATTAAAAAAGACTTGATGAAGTTACAGGAAATATCACTGATACGATCTTTTGAGATTCCATCTACATAAAACTGTATTTCTTCAAAGTGAAAGAAGCCATATTTCCCACACTCTGGAATTTTTTGAAATAGAGAGATAATCTCATCAGCTTTGTGAGAGCTAATCCTTACACCTTTTCGTTTTTTTGATAATCCAAGTCCAACCTCTTGGCACTCAGATGCAAGGATGAGATTATTCCGTGCCTCATCTGCTTTACCTTCCTGAACAAGAAAGTTTAGGTGATTAAAGGCATTAATGAGAGAAGTATGAAGTGCCTGATCTTGTAGTGAGGGAGACTTCCATAAAAGAAAAGGGTCAACATAAAGGGGAATATCTTCATCTAGAAATGCTATAGCGAAATCTAGCTGTGCTTGGGTTTTTGTGATGCCGTGGAAATCTGTTATTCTAGGTCGGATGAGTGCCATTCGCTATTTTTTACTACTTAAACTTAAGTATAATGTAAAAAACTTCTCAGTATGACTAAAACATCTACCGTCGATGGCTTTATCTAATTCCGTGGTCATCAGGTCTGGTCTCGCATTGTCAAACCAGGCACAAATCTGGCAAACTAGCGTTGTTTCTTCATGGAGATCCAGGAGTACCCCACGAGTACCTAGAACCCTTAGAAGCGTTTCTCTATAAACTTCTGAATTGCTTGGAAATACGAATTTCTCCCCGGCTGATAAATCCGGAAATGTTCACCACCGGGAATTAAAAATAGTTGTTTAGGTTCAGGTGCAGCATTGTATAACTGCTGACTCATATAGGATGGAACAACGCTGTCAGCAGTTCCATGAATAAACAGAACAGGAAGACGTAGAGAAGAAACCTTCGAGATAGAATCAAACCTTTGCGTCAGTAGCAAATCTACGGGAAACATCCATAACCAATTTCGGTGCTTGATTTCCTCAGCCATTGAGGTAAAAGAACTTTGTATAATTAAAGCACTGGCTTCTGAGTGTTGGATTGCCAAATTTATCGCTACAGCACCCCCAAGGGATTCTCCATAAATGACAATTTGTTCAGGTGGAATGCGTCGTACTCTAACTAAGTAATCCCAAGCTATCTGGCTATCTTGATAAAGCTGAGACTCACTAGGAAAATTCCCCTGACTGCTGCCAAAACCTCGATAGTCTATCACCAATACAGAAAAACCCAACTGTCGCAACCCCTGAAGTCTGGCTACATGATTGTAGTAACCCTTATTACCAGCAGCACCACAAAAATATAAAATCACTTTAGGGGATGTTAAAACCCTCGTAGGTTCATTTGGGATGGCGGAGAGTTTCTCTTGGGGTGTTGGCGCTGCAATCCACCAACCGTGGATATATTCACTAGAGCCTGCAATGCTGATGCGCTCATCTTGATAGGGGAGTTGAAAGTCTGGGGAACTGGGTAGAGTTAAAAATTGTGAACTGGGGCGAAAGATAACATAACGCTGCCGCAAAAATAGTAACAGGCAAGCTGAAGAATATGCGATCGCTAAAATTCCTATACATATTAGTAGCTGTTTGCGCTTCAACTTGTGAGTAACAAACATGATTTGTATTTTATTAATCCTGATCTAATCCCCATTCCCGTCTCAAAGTTTCCAACTTGGGATTTTTTACACTTAACCGCTTACACTCATCCAAAAATTCCTTTACCTGCTCTTGAGTCAGACTTAAACCACCATCTTGGAGATTGTTAATATATGTAATGACATCTGAAGTTGTGAGAGCCGAATTTATTTCATCCAGAAAGAGGGAATTGCTAACTTCTCGACACACCAACTCAATATCTGATGAGGTAAACCTAGAACTTTGCTCTGCCAAAATTTCAAAATTAACTAGCTGATTTATATCAATTTGTGACAGGTAGTGTTTGAATAACTCTTGTCTCTCCGATGCATCTGGAGGAAAAATAGGAATCTTCCAATCCAATCTACCAGAACGTTTTAAAGCACTATCAATACCACTGAGATAATTGGTTGCAGCAATCACAATTACATCACTATCTTTTATATTATTCAGTTCAATTAGCAATTGGTTAATGGTTGCTTTTTGGTCAGTATGT